>NZ_CP018061.1:552500-917500 GCF_002813755.1 Enterococcus mundtii
TTGTCAATAAGAGCTAATGAGTTCAGTCAAGTGAAGGAGGTTGCTTCTGTTCCCGCTGTTTATTCAGTTTTTGATTGTGCGAGACGATTTTTGTCCCAGTTTCTTTATTTGTTAAAATTAAATTAATTTAAAATTTGTTTTCGAAGTATTTTTTTGTTGCAACGCTAATCAAAATGTAATTTTTGTTAAGAAAACTGAGATACTATATCTAAGCAAATCGGAATAAAGAAGACTAAGTTATGAAAAAAATTACTAAACTGATTTTTGGAATTTTTGTTTGTACGATATTTAGTGCAATAATTAGTGGATATACTGTAAGTGCGGATGAAAATACCGCAGAGCCTCAAATTATAAATCGAGCTACTAACGTAGGAAATACCTACCATCACAGGATTGTATCAATTCAGATGTTAGAAAATCCGAGAAATGTTCTAGAGTGGAATATGTTCACTACCAGTCGTGTATTTATGCGTCAAGACCAGGGCCTTCCAAATCAAAGATGGGTTATGTTCTATAACAATGAAGATGGTACTTATCAAATTGTAGGTGGTCCTCTTAATGCTGGAGGGACATTCAGAGCAGCTTATCTATCAGCAAATGGGCAGAATATTGATACACGTTGGAATATCAATAGCGATAAGTGGCGAATTTTCCGTTTTGGATCACATGCGAATGGAAATACAGTATACATTCAAAATGTGAGTGAAAATCGTATTATGACTTATCCTGCTGCCTGGCTGGGTAGTCCGCTTATATTGAGACCACTTGAAGTAGCTAATGGAGGTACTAGTCAGCGATTTATTATCCGAATTTTAGGAAACGCTTAAAATTCGACTTGCAATTTTTTAGCTACAACATTTTGTATAATGCTAGATTCGCATATTGTAAGTACGGATGGAAATATAGTAGTCCCTCAAATTAAAAATCGATCGATTCATAAGTAATGTTGCTGATACTTATCAAATTGTTGGTGATCCTTTACACGCTGGAGGGGGATATAGGACTGCTAATCTTTCAGCAATAGAGAATCGTGGGTTCTTTAGTAGATAATCGCAGGAATATTAATAGTGACAAATGGCGGATTTATAGAGTCGGGATATATTCTTTAGGAAACACAGTTTCCATTGAAAATACAAGTATAAGTATGGTTAACCAAATTGTAACGCCATTTAATCCACGAGCTTCCATTAAGCTAGGGCAACCTAATAGGATTAATCGAGTTTCAAATCAAAGATTCATTGCACATTATTTTGAGAATGCCTAAAATATTAAAGAAACCGATTTGCTTAAAATCAGTAGATAGTGTCTTTTTAAGGAGATACTATCTTTTTTTTAATGTATGGTACAAAAATAAAGTCCATTTTTGATTCTGTCCTTAAAACCGAATAAAAGGTGTTCCAGAAGTAACTCCTTCAGAAATACGCAGAGAACCCAAAAAAATTGATGAACAATTTTTTTGGGTTCTCTGCGTATTTCTCGGAGCTGGATACTTCTGTCACAATCTCTACAAAGCCACTTGACGGGCTTGAACCGTCGACCTCTTCCTTACCATGGAAGCGCTCTACCAGCTGAGCTAAAGCGGCATTTTTACTACCTAAATAGGATAACTAATTTATAGTCATTTGTCAATAACTTTTCTCTGTGAACAGACGACATTTAAAAGAAATTGAGTTGTTTTTCACAAATATAAAATAACGATGGTTAATTAGTAATTATTTGAAAAATCGAAAAAAAAGTATTGCGTTATATGATGAAAATTGATATTATATTCATGTAATTTGATTCCGGCATAGCTCAGTTGGTAGTAGCGCATGACTGTTAATCATGATGTCGTAGGTTCGAGTCCTACTGCCGGAGTACTACACAAAATCCAGAAGAATTCTTCTGGATTTTTTTGTTTTCTAATGAAAATACGTAGATTGAATCGCATGATTGTTCTGAATTTTCAGAATAGCACATTGTAATTCGAAGGGTTAAAGAGTAAAATGGAGGTATATTTTCAATCGGGAAGGATGATTAAATGAACGCGATTACACCAGATATGACAAAAAAATTTGCCGATCAATTTCAAACGAATAAAAAGCAACAAGCTTTACAAAATGCTGTTGTAAAAAATGGGATCACAGCTTCAGCAGAAAATATTGCTTCACATACAAAAAACACACCGGTATTTTCTGTAGATCTAGCGACTGGGAAAGTCTCAAACCAAAAACAATCTGGCCGTTGCTGGATGTTTGCGGCGTTGAATACATTCCGTCACAAATTGTTGAATCAATTCCACTTAAAAGAATTTGAATTATCACAAAATTATACTTTCTTTTGGGATAAATATGAGAAAGCAAACTATTTTTATGAAAATATTCTTGCAACTGGTAATGAAGCATTAGACAGTCGTAAAGTCGCTTTTTTACTAGCTGTTCCCCAACAAGATGGTGGACAATGGGATATGATCGTATCATTATTCCAAAAATATGGTGTCGTACCAAAATCAGTGATGCCAGAAAGCGCGAATAGCTCAAATTCTCGTGATTTGAATAACTACTTAAACAAATTATTGCGTAAAGACGCCGTTAAACTACGCCAATTAGTGGCAGAAGGAAAAACAAATGAAGAGATCCAAGTAGAAAAAGAAAAGATGTTAGCTGGGATCTATCAATTTCTAACAACTTCTTTAGGTACGCCACCAACTGAATTTGATTTTGAGTACCGAGATGAAGAAAAAAATTACCATATCGATCAACAATTGACTCCACAAATGTTTTACGATAAATATATTGGTGTAAATTTGGATGATTATGTAAGTATCATCAATGCACCGACGGCAGACAAGCCTTACGATCGCTCTTATACGGTCGAAATGTTAGGGAATGTTGTGGGAGGAAAAGAAGTCAAATATCTTAATGTCGATATGACAACGTTCAAAAATTTAGCGATTGCTCAATTGGAACAAGGAGAATCTGTGTGGTTTGGGTGTGATGTTGGTCAATCTTCTACAAGAGATAGTGGCATCATGGCAACAGATGTTTATGAGATGGATGAATTATTTGATTTAGATTTTTCTATGACTAAAGCGGAACGTTTAGATCATGGAGAAAGCTTGATGACTCACGCGATGGTCTTGACTGGTGTCGATTTAGTTGATGGAAAATCAACTAAATGGAAAGTCGAAAACAGCTGGGGAGAAAAAGTCGGAGATAAAGGGTTCTTTGTGATGAGTGATGAGTGGATGGATGAATATACGTATCAAATCGTTGTCCGCAAAGATTTATTGACGGAAGAACAGCTAGCCGCATTTAATGCTGAACCAATTTTATTAGCTCCTTGGGACCCAATGGGGGCATTAGCTTAATTTCAATATCAATCAAAACAGATACAGAGACTTGATAGTTTTCTGTATCTGTTTTTTGTTGATTTCTTGATTTCAGGATTTTATAAATACCTGTGTTATACTTTAAAATGATATAGGAGTTGTTGCGGGTGTACTTGATCGATGAATGATCGATCTTGTGAAATAGCAAGGAGGAGTGAAAATGGATATCCAAGAAGTGTTAACAGAGATTCGTTTGAGTGGTAAGGTGATACCGATTACTGGGGGAGATGTGAATCAAAACTATCGAATTGAAGAACAGCAAAAATCCTATTTTCTAAAAATCCATCCTCATGTGACCAAACGCTTTTTTGAAGCAGAAGTGGATGGTCTGAAAGAGCTTGCACCACATGTACGAGTACCTGAAACTTATATGTTAGGCGAAACAAATGAAGGTGCCTATCTATTGATGGAATGGATCGAACCAGGGAAAGGTGATCCTCGAGAACTGGCAAAAGACTTAGTAAAAATCCATCGTTCAACTGCACCACAGTTTGGTTTTCGCAAGGACAATTATCTAGGCAGTTTACCACAGCTCAATACATTTGAAGAAGATTGGTGGACCTTCTTTTTCAAAAATCGCTTGGAGGCTCAAATCGACATAGCGGAGAAAAACAATCGATGGAATGAAACACGTGAAAAAGAGTATCAGCGGTTAAAAAAGGAACTACTAAATCGTGACGATCATCGGAAGATTACGCCTAGCCTCTTGCATGGAGATTTATGGAGTGGTAATGTTTTCTATGATAGGCAAGGAAGACCAGTGTTTATCGATCCGGCAGTTTCTTATGGGAATCGCGAACAAGATATTGCGATGAGTCAGTTGTTCGGTGGCTTTCGTCCTGAATTCCTGGAAGCTTACCAAGAAAGCTGGCCATTGGAAGAGGG
The DNA here is from genome assembly GCF_002813755.1 of Enterococcus mundtii. Taxonomy (NCBI): domain Bacteria; kingdom Bacillati; phylum Bacillota; class Bacilli; order Lactobacillales; family Enterococcaceae; genus Enterococcus; species Enterococcus mundtii. The sequence goes on from NZ_CP018061.1 coordinate 556,756, forward strand.
CTGGGAGAGTCGTTTGCCACTCTATCAACTCTATTACTTGTTGGCGCATCTCAATATGTTTGGAGAGAGTTATGGGACACAGGTCGATCATATATTAATGAAGAAGTAATTGGAGGTTTTCTTTTGGCACAAAAATATACAAAAAAACATGAAGTATCTTATTATGAATGTGATATCAACAAAACAATGACTTTTCCGTCCATGCTGGGTGTAGTCATCAAGACTTCGGAAGAACAAAGTGATCATTTAGGTCGAGGAACCGACTTTGTCAGTAGCTTTGGCTTGACTTGGGTAATCACGAACTATTCGATGAAAATCAATCGCTTGCCTCATGTAGGTGAAACAATCGATGTTACCACACAAGCGATGCAGTATAATAAATTCTTTTGCTATCGTAATTTTTGGATTCATGATGAGGAAGGAAATGAATTAGTTGAAATCGAATCAGTATTTGTTTTGATGGATCTAGTGAACCGTAAGATGAGTAGTGTGAATGAAGAAATCATTGCACCTTTTGAAAGTGAAAAAATCAAGAAAATCAAACGACAAGAAAAAATCGAGCCAATCGAATCTGGCTTGATGTTGCCATATCGTGTTCGATTTTATGATATTGACAGCAATCAACATGTGAACAATGCGATGTATTTCAACTGGATCATTGATGTTTTAGGTTACGATTTTTTGACAACACATACACCTAAACATGTGTTGATCCGTTTTGATAAAGAGGTTGAATATGGCAATGAGATCGAGAGTCATTATGAACAAACGGTTTCTGGAACAGAAGTAAAAACGAGACATGAGATCAGAATGCAAGAGCAACTTTATTGTGCAGCAAATATCTCATGGGAGAAAAATGCAGAAACAAAATAAATCGAGTGAGATAAGATTGTGAGATGTTTTGCTTCGATAAATAAGCGCGAAAAACCGAAAATTGTTCTTCCAATTTTTGTGTTTTTCGCGCTTATTTCTGAAGGAGTTTCATTTGGAACTCCGTTTATCAACAATATGATTATAGCGTCTATTGAGTTCTCAACATGATGAGACGTACAAGACCCGTATTACTCGATTTTTTCATTGTGTCATAAATTTGATCAACTGTTCTTCTGACAAGCCACCGTTAATGGCAATCAAAAGTTTTATTCTAGCTTTTTGGCTATTGATACTATTACAAAAAATAACGCCCATACTTGCGAGTTCTTTTCCGCCACCCTCGTAATCATAGACGGGTTCAGCGATTCCGTTGAAACAACGAGAAACCAAGACTACTGGTATTTTTTGGATCAAGAGTTTCTTTAATGCTGTTAATGCCTGCGGAGGGAGGTTCCCAGCGCCTAAAGCTTCAATGACCAGACCGTCGACTTTCGAATGGGCAAGTGCTTCTAATAAATCACCTTGCATACCCGCATAGGCTTTGACGATTGGGATCGTTCCTTTGACTGATGCGATATCTAGTCTTTGCGCTTCAAGTAATTCTTGCATAAACAATATACGATTTTTAGTGATCAAACCGATTGGTCCTAACGTAGGAGTACGAAAAGTAGCGACATTAGTCGTGTGGGTTTTAGTGACATAGCGTGCTGAGTGGATCTCATCGTTCATCACGACTAAAACACCTTTGTCTTTTGCTTCCTCACAACTTGCTACTCGAATCGCACTTTCAAAATTATATAGACCATCGCTACCTAACTCATTACTTGAACGCATCGCTCCTGTTAAGACGATCGGTAATTTATCGCCAATCGTTGAGTCTAGAAAAAATGCTGTTTCTTCCAACGTATCTGTCCCATGGGTGATCACGACACCTTGGATGTCAGAAAGAACGGCTTGATTGATTCTTTCTTTAAGTTGTAACATATGTTTAGGCATGATGTGCGGGGAAGGAAGATTAAAGATATCTTCCATGATCAAATCAACATTTTCTGGAATCGTTACTTCTGCATCTAATAGTGGGTTAGCCACATCTGGACTTACGCCACCTGTTAAAGAATTTTCTTTCATGGCGATCGTGCCGCCTGTGTGTAAGATAAGAATTTTTTTCATTTTCAGAACTTCCTCACGAATAATTTTGCATAGGGTTTCTAGCTTATTGTATACTATATAAAAGAGTTTTGCTATGAATGAATCAAACGGAACAACTTGAGAACAAAGATAAAATGAATTTAAACGAATGGAAGTGATTCGTCGTGATCAAAATTGGCTTGACTTCATTTAAAGAACATGACAAATTAACAGGAAAAAAGAATAATACTCTTTACGATTATGCGAGTGTCCTTTCATTAGTCGAATTAGATACCGCCTATTATGGTATCCCAAGAAAGTCATCTGTGGAGAAGTGGGTGAATGAAGTACCGGCATCTTTTCGTTTTGTGATAAAAGCCTATCAAGGAATCAGTGGTCAAGGTGACTGGCAAAAGTATTATCAATCTGAAGAAGAGATGATTGAACACTTTTTGGATGTGATGGCACCGATGAGCGAGTCAGGAAAACTCTTTTGTTTTTTAGTTCAATTCCCTGCTTCATTTAAATGCACCAAAGAAAATGTCGCCTATTTAAGAAAACTAAGAAAATGGTTCAATGGCTATCCGGTAGCTATTGAGTTACGTGACTATTCTTGGTATAGCGACCAATTTCTGTCACGCACGAGACAGTTTATGACTCGTGCAATGTTTTCCTTAGCAATCATTGATGAACCACAATTACTGAATACGACGATTCCTTTCGATCCTTATGTGACAAATACGGATTTTACCCTTTTTCGTTTTCATGGAAGAAATGAGCAAGGTTGGCAAGCAAATGATCAGGATTGGCGAAAAAAAAGAACGTTGTATCGCTATTTTGAAGAAGAGTTACAGGAATTAGCAGCAGCCATCAAAAAAGTAGACGGGTCAACAAAATATGTTGGGGTGATCTTCAATAATAACTCTGGTGGAGATGCGGCTGAAAATGCCTTGGCATTACAAAAGATCTTAGGGATCGAACCAGATGAGCTGAATCCAAAACAAATCGATTTGTTTTGAAGACCGGTCTTTTGTAATCACTCTATATAAAAAGTAGCACGCACGCCTTACCAATAAGAATTGAAACTGTTCAACTAGAAATTTTTACTAAATAATAATCGGAAGAGGTGATGGAACGACATGATCAAAGCAGTTTTTTTTGATATCGATGGCACATTAGTCAACAACCAAGCAAAAGCGTTGGCTTCAACTAAATATGCGATTGATCAACTACAAAAAAAGGGCATATTATGCGGTGTTGCCACTGGGCGCAGCCCTGTAAGAATCAAAGAAGTGATCGATGAACTTGAACTAGACATGTTCGTCGTCTACAATGGTCAATTAGTCTTTGACCGTGATCAAACGATCGTCGACCATCCTTTTGATAAAACAGTATTAGCGGATATCGTTCACTTTTCAGATGCTCATCACCGACAAATCATTTTTGGTGGGCGAGATCAACTAGATGGTTCAACGACGATGATGCTAGGACAATCGATCATCATCAAAAAAATCGTCAATCACTTACCAAAAAAATTCCCTGTACGTCTGTTGAAAAAAATCTTACAAGTGTTCAGTCCACATCGTCAACGTAAACGGTATGAAACCTTAGCGATATTGAATGAACCGATTTATCAATGCATTTTATTGAGCCAAACATCTGAGCAAGAAAAACTCATCCAACGATTCCCAGAGTGTTCGTTCCAACGTTCTAATCCTTATACGGTCGATATTATTCCTAAAGGGGGATCCAAATTGTTAGGAATCCAACAGTTTGCGACAAGCAAAGGAATGGCATTGTCTGAAATCATGGCATTTGGCGATCATTACAATGATGTTGAAATGCTAAAAGGAGTAGGAATCGGTGTTGCAATGGGGAATGCGCCAACTGGTGTGAAGCAGCAAGCTGATTTTGTCACAGCATCAAATGAAGCGGATGGTATTTATAAAGGTTTGAAGCATTTCGGGATAGTTGATTGAATGTATGTCAGTTAGGAGGACTAGAATCATTATGGAGCCAGAAACACCTTATCAAAAAGTAGAACAATTCCATCGGACATTCGATCCAAGAATACCAGAGCGACCCACTGCATTTACTAAAGAACATGCGGATGATCGAGCAGGATTCAAAATCGAAGAGTTAGTTGAATTTGTGGCAGCAGCGAGTGACGGTGATGCGAAAAAATTGCATGATTCCGTCCAATACTTGCATCATGCACTTGATCAAGCAGAAAAAAAGATTCTTAAAAAACAGATTTGGGGAGAGGAAAGTCTCGTCGAGCAAGTAGATGCGCTGACCGATTTGCTTTATTTTACGTATGGCTCTTTTTCTTTGCTGGGCGTTGATCCTACGAGGATTTTTGATATTGTCCATCAAGCGAATATGGGTAAACTATTTCCAGATGGTAAACCTCACTACGATCCTGTTACAAACAAAGTATTGAAGCCAGACAATTGGCAAAAGGATTACGCGCCTGAAGAAAGGATCGCAAAGGAAATCAAGGAGCAAATGAAGAAGGCAGAGCAAGTAAAGTTTGCCACAGAAAATTCTTCAACGGGTCCTTGATAAGGTCTTCTCATTTTAGTTGGTAGAAAGATGGCCAAAAGATTTTTTATGTAGGTAGTGTATGACTGAACATAGTATGTTATAATATAAAATAGATGTCTTTTTGCACGAAAGACGTATTTACAATGTTATGCAAATCAGATTCGTCTGATCATAAACAAATAGAGACAGTAGATGCATATTGAAAACGGAGGAACCTTAAATGGGAAATAATGTTATCATCGGGATCGTCATTGCAATCATTATAGTCGCCATTCTGGCTTTTTTGGTTAGTTACGTAATGAAGAAAAAAAACCAAGATCGATTGGACGTCTTAGAAAAACGCAAGGAAGAATTATTCGACTTGCCTGTGATTGAAGAAGTTGACGATGTCAAAAAAATGCATCTAGTGGGGCAAAGCCAAAATACCTTTCGTGAATGGAGTCAAAAATGGAATGACATCTCTACCTCATCATTTGCCGAGTTAGAAAGTCAGATCTTTGAAGTCGAAAATCTCAACGAGAGCTTTAGATTCTTAAAAGGAAAAAAAGCAGTAGAAGAAGCCGAAGCAACCATGAACCAAATGGAAAAAGAAGTTGCGGAGATTCGTGAAGGCTTAAAAGAATTGCGTGAAACAGAAGAACGTAATTCCTTAGCTGTTCAACAAGCTTTAGACGTTTATGAGGAACTAAAAGCAACAATCCGAGAAGAAGAACAGCAATACGGTCCAGCTTTACCTGAGTTACAAAAGCAAGTGAAAACGATTGAAAATGAGTTTACACAATTTGTTACGTTAAATACTTCAGGTGATCCAGTGGAAGCCCGTGAAGTGCTGGATAAAGCGGAAAAACACACGTATGAAGTGGATGCGTTAATGAAAAAAATCCCGCCATTATTTGAAGATCTGAATACGACTTTCCCGGCGCAAGTGGAAGAGATCCAAGAGACCTATGACCGCTTGATCAAAGAGGAGTATGTTTTTCCAGAAGAAAACCTGTCTGGCGATATCGAAACGATCAATCGTCGAATCGAACGTTCGTTGATCAATATTGAGAAAACGGAAGTTGAAACTGTTGAATTTGAAAATCGTGAAACGGCTAATCTGATCGATGCATTATATGATATTTTAGAACGTGAGATGGAAGCACAAGCATTTGTGACTAAAAATCAAGCAACGATCGAACAATATATCAAACATGCGACAAAAAACAATCGTCAATTGTTGATCGAATTAGATCATACCGCTCAAAGTTATACATTGAACCATAACGAAATTGGGCGTGTACGTGGTTTCCAAACAGAAGTGGAAGAAATCGAACGCCAAAACGAACAAATCAAACCACAGTTACAACAACATGAAGTGGCTTACTCAGAAGTAAGAACGTTCTATAAGAAAGTCTTCAAAGTATTAGAAGATATTGAAAACCAACAGGTTGAAATCAGCGATTCTTTACACGAACTAAGAAAAGGTGAAAAAGAAGCGCAAGAAAAAATCGATACATTCGAATTTAAATTGCGCAGTCTTAAACGGTTTGTTGAAAAACAACGATTACCAGGTTTGCCAAATGATTATCTAGAGTTTTTCTTTGTGGCAACAGAACGTATCGAAGAATTGAGTACTGTGTTGAATAAAATCAGAGTCAACATGGATGAGGTCGAACGTCTTGTAGCATTATGTGAAGAAGATCTAGAGTTACTTGATAAGAAAACCCACGATCTAGTGGATGCAGCAGCATTAACCGAGCAAATGTTGCAATATGCGAACCGTTACCGTCACACACATGAAGAAGTGAAAGAAGCCATTGAAAAGAGTTATTACTTATTCAATAAAGAATATCACTATCAAGAGGCTTTGGATGAGATCGGCACAGCATTAGAGCGCACAGAACCAGGTGCATTCAAACGAATCGAAGATTTTTACTTCAATCATCCTGATTTAGTATAATCCTGCGATCAAAAAAGACAACACAGGCAAGTGCCGAGTGTTGTCTTTTTTTGGGAGTCATTGACTAGTAACTATTGGGTAGAGAAATACGTTGATTCGATCGATTTTTTTATAGAGTCCAACTCAGAGAAAACGCCACTTGAAAGCACAAGGGACAACCGTTATAATAGGTAAGAATTTCAAAAAAAGAAGGTTTAAATATGATATATTTCGATAATAGTGCGACAACACCGATTTATCCGCAAAGTTTGGATGCGTATGTCAAAACAAGTCAACGGATCATCGGGAATCCATCAAGTCTACACGATTTAGGCAATCAGGCGAACCGCCTGCTACAACAAGCGAGAAAACAAATCGCTGAACTGATTGCTGTCTCTCCTGAAGAAGTTTATTTCACGTCAGGTGGAACAGAAGGAAATAACTGGGTGCTTAAAGGAACGATGCTTGAAAAACTAGGTTACGGTAACCACATGATCATTTCAGGCGTTGAACATCCAGCTGTCAGTGAAACAGCTGAGCAGTTAAAAAAACTCGGTATTGAAGTGAGTATTGCTCCTGTCGATAAAAGAGGGTTCGTCCGCGTAGATGAGTTGAAAAAATTAGTGCGTAAAGAAACGATTTTAGTTTCCGTCATGGCAGTAAATAATGAAGTAGGTGCGATTCAACCAATCAAAGAAATCAGTAGTTTTTTAAATGCTTTTCCTAAAATCCATTTCCATGTGGATGCGGTACAAGCAATTGGTAAAGTTCCTTTAGAGGAATGGTTGACTGAACGTGTGGATTTTGCCACTTTTTCTGCCCATAAATTCCACGGGCCTCGTGGTGTTGGTTTTGTTTATTGGAAAAAAGGCCGACGTTTAGCACCGCTGTTCACTGGAGGCGGACAAGAGAAGAATCAACGGAGTGGAACAGAGAATGTGCCGGGGATCGTCGCGATGGCAAAAGCTCTGCGTTTAGCTCTAGATATCAAAGCACAAAAACCAAACCAAACTGCCTATCTTAAACAAGCATTGATTGAAGCTTTACATACGTATGATAAAGTAACGATTTTTTCTGAAGGTGAAGATTACGCACCACATATTTTGTGTTTTTCATTAAAAGGTATTCGTGGTGAGGTATTGGTCCATGCATTAGAAGAAAAACAAATATTTGTCTCTACGACAAGCGCTTGTTCTTCTAGAAAGCACATGGCAAGTAGTACGCTGCATGCAATGCAAGTACCCAATGATTTAGCTACTTCAGCGATTCGCGTCAGCTTAGATGAAAGCAATACGATGGCAGAAGTCGAACAATTCATGATCATCTTTAAACAGTTGTACAAGAAATTTTCAGTCATCAATTAAGAAACAGAGGAGTGTTTTTGTGAAGTACAGTGAAATCATGGTTCGCTATGGTGAACTTTCAACAAAAGGAAAAAATCGTCGCAGTTTTATTATGCAGTTGGCACAAAATGTCAGACAGGCATTGAGCGATTTTCCTGAAATCAAGATCCACGCAGAGCGTGATCGGATGCATCTACTGTTGAATGGTGTAGACGGAGACTTAGTTATCCCTAAGTTAGCGAAGATATTTGGAATCCAAAACTTTTCACCTAGCGTGCGAGTAGAAAAAGAAGTACAAAGTTTAAAACAAGCGGTTCAGGAAATCATGCAAGAAATCTATACAGGAAAAGAAACATTCAAGATCATTGCAAAACGTAGTGATCATAGCTTTGAATTGGACAGCAATGAACTAAACCAAGCATTAGGAAATGCAGTCATCGATGTTTTTCCGGATATCCAAGTACAGATGAGAAAGCCAGATATTGCGTTGCGTGTGGAAATCCGCCGAGATGGGGCTTATCTTTCCTATGAGACGATCAAAGGAGCTGGCGGTCTGCCTGTCGGTACAAGTGGAAAAGGTATGTTGATGCTTTCTGGAGGGATCGATTCTCCAGTTGCCGGTTATTATGCCATGAAACGTGGGGTAGAAATTGAAGCTGTCCACTTTGCTAGTCCACCTTACACGAGTGAACAAGCCTTGCAAAAAGCGAAAGACTTAACAGTGAAGCTGACACCCTATGTTGGTAAAATCGAATTTATCGAAGTACCGTTTACAGAAGTGCAAGAAGAGATCAAACGAGTGGTGCCCCAAGGCTACTGGATGACGATCACACGTCGGATGATGCTTCGTTTGACAGATGAGATCCGCCGTATTCGTCATGGACTAGTGATTTTAAATGGTGAATCATTAGGACAGGTGGCTTCCCAAACACTCCAAAGTATGGTGGCAATCAATGAGGTCACGAATACACCGATCATTCGTCCTGTAGCGACGATGGATAAATTAGAGATCATCGAAGTGGCTGAACAAATCGATACGTTTGATTTGTCCATTCAACCATTTGAAGATTGCTGCACGATCTTTGCACCGCCACAGCCTAAAACTCGTCCACGACTAGAAAAAGTGCATCAATACGAAGAACGTTTGGATATCGATGGGATGATCGAACGTGCATTGGCAGGATTAAAGATCGAAACGATCCACACAGAAACAGCAAAAGAACAAGTAGAAGAATTTTCTGATTTACTTTAAACGAAGGAACTTGTACTTCTTGTACGAGTCGATCATTCGTAATAAAAGATCCAGTCTCAAGAAGTAGACAGGTGAAAGAGGACGAGACAATTGTTTAGCCTCGAGAAATAAGGCGCCATCCACAAAAATTGTATGTCAAATTTTGTGGATGGTACCTTATTTTTCTTGTTTTTCATGGAGTTAAGCTTCCTCCTATTGCGAGGTTCCTTGTTCCATGCTAAACTAAAATTATGTGAAATGATTAACAAGGAGAAACGATATGCGAGAAAAATCAGAAACGTTACCAAAAGCAACAGCGAAACGGTTGCCTTTATATTTGCGCTATTTGAATATGTTGAATGATTCTGGTGTTCAACGAATCAAATCAAATGAATTTAGTGAGATCACACAAGTACCTTCTGCCACGATCCGCAGAGATTTTTCTCATTTAGGAGAATTAGGACGAAGCGGTTATGGGTACGATGTTCCCTATTTGATTGAAGTATTTGATCGAATTTTGAACACAGAGGAAGAAAAAAGAATCGCTTTAGTTGGTTTTGGGAATTTAGGAAAAGCATTGAAACACAACAATTTCAGAAGAAATGCAAATTTGAATATTGTTTGTGTATTTGACAATGATCCAGCCATCGTCGGAAAAGAAATCGAAGGTGTGATGGTTTATCCTATGGATCGCTTTAGTGAAATCGTTGAAAAAGAAGGAATCAAAGTGGCGATATCAACTGTGCCAAGTAAGTATTCACAAGCAGCCATCGACGAAATCGTCAAAGGAGGCATTACTGCGATCTTGAACTTTGCACCAGATCGTGTCAACGTTCCGCCACATGTCCATATGCAATACATCGATCTGACAACTGAACTACAGACGTTGATCTATTTTGATGAAAATTATTCGCAAGTCTTTCCTTCCAAGTAAAAACTAAGCGGGAAGATCGTGCAAAAGTGGCGTTTTTATGTGAATCGAACAGCGATTCATCAAGAGCTTTTATTGACTTTGGCTACTAACCATTGTAAAATGAGTCAAGATGTTGATCAAGAGGAGTAACTAGTCCGACGTTTAGAGAGAGAGAACGAATGGTGGAACGTTCTTAGCGAAAGCTAGTGAAGGTAGCTTGGGAGTTTTTGTCTTGAATCGAGTAGAGATGAACGAGTAGTGATCGTTAACTCACTTTGAGAGGTAATAGGCAACTATTACAAATTAGGTGGTACCGCGTAATTTATACGTCCTAAATACGAAAGTATTTAGGGCGTTTTTTTTATTTCAAAGGAGGAAGACAGTATGACGGAAGAAAAGAATCTATCGACAAAGTATAATCCGCAAGAAGTTGAAGCGGGGCGTTATCAAAACTGGTTAGACGAAGATTTGTTCAAACCTAGTGGCGACAAAAAAGCAAAACCTTATTCAATCGTTATCCCACCTCCCAATGTGACTGGTAAACTCCATTTAGGTCATGCTTGGGATACAACATTGCAAGACATGTTGATTCGACAAAAAAGAATGCAAGGCTATGATACGTTATGGTTACCGGGGATGGACCATGCAGGGATTGCAACGCAAGCAAAAGTAGAAGAAAAACTACGTGAGCAAGGTGTTTCTCGTTATGATCTAGGTCGCGAAAAATTTATTGATCAAGTATGGGAATGGAAAGAAGAATATGCCGGTCATATCCGTGAACAATGGGCAAAAATGGGTTTATCTTTGGATTATAGCCGTGAACGCTTCACCTTAGATGATGGCTTGTCTGAAGCTGTTCGTAAAGTATTCGTTAGCCTATACGAAAAAGAGTTGATCTATCGTGGCGAATACATCATCAATTGGGACCCACAAGCACGCACAGCTCTTTCTGATATCGAAGTGATCCACAAAGAAATCGAAGGTGCCTTTTATCATATGAGCTATGAATTGGCTGATGGTTCAGGTGTGGTGGAAATTGCAACGACTCGTCCAGAAACGATGCTTGGTGATACGGCGATCGCTGTTCATCCAGAAGATGAGCGTTACCAAGCATTGATTGGTAAAAAAGTCATTTTACCACTAGTGAATAAAGAAATACCGATCATAGCAGATGAATATGTCGACATGGAATTTGGAACAGGGGTTGTAAAAATCACGCCCGCACATGACCCAAATGACTTTGAAGTCGGTAACCGTCATGACCTCCCACGAGTGAATGTCATGAATGAAGATGGCACGATGAATGAATTGGCAGGTAAATATCAAGGAATGGACCGTTTTGCAGCACGTAAAGCGATCGTTGCGGATCTAAAAGAACTTGGGCGTCTGATCAAAATCGAAACGATGATCCACAATGTAGGCCATTCTGAGCGTACAGGGGTAGTTGTTGAACCTCGTTTATCAACACAATGGTTTGTAAAAATGGCACCTTTAGCTGAAAAGGCGATCCAAAATCAAGAAACTGATGATGCAGTTGAGTTTTTCCCACCACGTTTCAACCAAACCTTCTTACGCTGGATGGAAAATGTTCATGACTGGGTAATCTCACGTCAACTATGGTGGGGACATCAGATCCCTGCGTGGTATCATAAGGAAACTGGTGAAATGTACGTGGGCATGGAAGCACCAGCAGACAGTGAAAACTGGTTACAAGATCCCGATGTGTTGGATACTTGGTTCAGTTCAGCGCTATGGCCTTTTTCAACAATGGGCTGGCCTGACGAAGACAATGAAGATTACCAACGTTACTTCCCAACAAGTACATTAGTAACAGGTTATGATATCATCTTTTTCTGGGTAAGCCGAATGATTTTCCAAAGCTTGGAATTTACAGAACGTCGTCCATTTGAGAATGTACTGATCCATGGATTGATTCGTGATGAACAAGGACGCAAGATGAGTAAATCTCTTGGAAATGGGATCGATCCAATGGAAGTCATTGAAAAATACGGTGCTGATGCGTTACGCTGGTTCTTATCCAATGGTTCAGCACCAGGACAAGACGTACGTTTTAGTTACGAAAAAATGGATGCTTCTTGGAACTTCATCAATAAAATCTGGAACGCTTCTCGTTTCGTTATCATGAATGTTGAAGGAATGACCGTAGAAGATATTGATCTTTCAGGTGAGAAAACTGTAGCCGATCGTTGGATTTTGACACGTTTGAATGAAACAATCGCTAAAGTGACTGACTTATTTGAACAATTTGAATTTGGTGAGGCAGGTCGCCAATTGTATAACTTTATCTGGGATGATTTCTGTGACTGGTACATCGAGATGAGTAAAGAAACACTTTACGGTGAGGATGAAGTAGCGAAACAAACCAACCGTAGTATTCTTATCCATACGTTGGATCAGATCTTACGCTTATTGCATCCGATCATGCCATTTGTCACAGAAGAAATCTGGCAACACATCCCTCATAAAGGCACATCTTTAGTAGTTGCTGACTATCCAGTCGTGCAACCGGAATACGATGATGAAGCTGCTTCAAAAGGGATGGAAGTACTGAAAGAATTGATTCGTTCTGTACGTAATATCCGTTCTGAAGTGAATACACCATTATCAAAACCAATCACGTTACTGATCAAAACAAATGATCCGAAGATCGATCAATTCTTAAATGAAAACACTAGCTATATCGAGCGCTTCTGTAATCCAGAAGAGTTGACGATCTCAAGTGACGTAACTGCACCGGATCTAGCAATGTCAGCGGTCTTGACTGGCGCAGAAATCTTCTTACCTTTAGCAGGGCTGATCAACATTGAAGAAGAAATCCAACGTTTAGAAAAAGAACTAGCAAAATGGACAGGCGAAGTGAAACGTGTACAAGGAAAATTAAGTAATGAGCGTTTTGTATCGAATGCACCGGATGATGTAGTTGAAGCAGAGCGTGCAAAAGAAAAAGATTATTTAGAAAAACAAGCAGCTGTCAATGAACGTATTGCGCAATTAAAATCAATCAAATAAAACGAAAGGGAGAGGTGACGGAAGTTGCCTCTCTTTTTTAAGTAAAAAGAGTTCTTCTGGATTTCATTGTTTCCTACGTAAGCTTTTTTGTTATAATGAAGAGGAATGGGGGGATAGTAACGTGAAAATCGAAGAAGCAATCAATTGGATCCATAGCCGATTACCATTTGGCTCACGTCCTGGATTAGACAGAGTAGAGGCCTTATTAGAGGTAGTCGGACACCCAGAAGAAAAAGTCAAAACGATCCATATTGCAGGGACGAATGGCAAAGGTTCAACAGTGACTTATTTAAGATATTTATTAGAAGAAGCCGGCTTGACAGTCGGAACATTTACCTCCCCATATATCGAATCCTTCAATGAGCGCATTTCGATCAATGGACAAGGCATTCCTGATGAATCATTGATTCGACTAGTAAAGAAATATCAACCGCTAGTTGAGCAGATGGATCAATTTGAAGCAGTAGCTGGCATTACCGAATTTGAAACGTTGACTGCTATGGCATTTGATTATTTCTTGGAAGAACAAGTGGACGTCGCGATCATTGAAGTGGGATTGGGTGGTTTACTCGACTCAACAAACGTAGCGAAACCTTTGTTGACGGGTATCACAACGATTGGTATGGATCATACAGATATTTTGGGCGACACGATCGAAGAAATCGCTGCTCAAAAAGCAGGGATCATCAAACAAAATGTGCCACTGGTCACTGGAAATATCGTACCTGAAGCCTTGGCAGTGATCGAAAAACAAGCAAAATTAAAAAATGCTACACAACACGCATGGGGAGAGGCTTACACAGTCAGTTACAAACATCCGGCAGAAGAGTGGGGCGAAATTTTTTCATTCCAAAATGAGTTTGGCAAAATCCCTAAGTTGACGATCCATATGATCGGGAGACATCAAGTTGAAAATGCGGGTATGGCGATTGAAATGTATCAAATCTATTGTGGACGGATGAATCTTCCATTCCGTGAAAAAGACGTGATCAATGGCTTGAAAAAGGCGCAATGGCCAGGTCGTATGGAACGATTAAGTGAAGAACCCTTAGTGATTTTAGATGGGGCGCATAATACCCATGCGATGGCACGCTTAGTCCAAAATCTTAAACAAGAATTCAAAGGCTATCATGTCCATCTTTTGTTCTCTGCTTTACGAACAAAAGAGGTTGATAAAATGTTACACCAATTACAAGAAGTACCAGATGCAACAATCTACGTCACTACTTTTGATTATCCTAAAGCAATCGAGTTGTCGGATATCCAAGCAACGACTGATGAGAAAGTTACGATTGTTTCAATGTGGCAATTTGGGCTTGCAGAGATCTTGGAGAAGATGACGGCTGAGGATGTTCTTGTAGTGACAGGTTCACTCTATTTTATTTCGGAAGTGCGACGTTTGCTTGTACAGTTGGGAGGAAAAAATGAAAGTTAATGCAGTGATTTTTGATATGGATGGCTTATTATTTGATACAGAGATCGTTTATTATGAGGCATCCCAAACAGTAGCCGATCGGATGGGGTTTCCCTATGACAAAGAGCTTTACTTGCGATTTTTAGGCGTTTCTGATGAAGAAGTTTGGGCGAACTACCATACTATTTTTTCAAGCTTTGGTCGAGAAACTGTCCAAAAATTTATCGACGATTCCTATCAAGAAACGCTTGATCGTTTTGCTTCAGGTCAAGTTGAATTAAAACCAGGTGTTTTAGAATTCTTGAACTTTTTGGAAGAAAAAGATATCCCAAAAGTAGTCGCATCAAGTAATCAGCGACATGTCATTGAACTGTTGCTAGAAAAAAATAATCTACGTCATCGTTTTGATACGATCGTCTCAGCTGAAAATGTCAAACGTGCAAAACCAGATCCAGAAATCTTTTTACATGCCCATGCGTTTTTAGGTACTGAAAAAGCGGAGACATTGATATTAGAAGATTCACAAAATGGGGTATTAGCAGCGTATGGTGCAGGAATTCCAGTAATCATGGTGCCAGATTTACTAGCACCTTCTGATGAATTAGCCGCTAAGACAACAGCGATTGTTTCTTCACTTCACGAAGTTCCGGCATTGATCAAATAAAAATAAAATAAATATCCTCCTTTTCCGTATCTTATTTTGAGCGCACGGGAAAGGAGGTTTTTTATGGAAAAAAATTTGCTTCAAACAGTACCCGCTACGTCTCTACCAAGGGAGAGGATGGAGACTTATGGAGAGGATGCGTTATCAGATCAAGAGCTTTTAGCCATTTTGCTTCGGACTGGTCAGCATCCGTATAATGTATTAGAAGTTGCGGGTACGTTATTGAAGAAATTTGGTGGTTTAGCGCTCTTGAGACAAGCAACACTAGCAGAATTAGAAGCGGTTCGTGGGATTGGTCGGGTCAAAGCCTTAGAGATCAAAGCATTGATCGAGCTGGGTCGACGGATACAAGTCGATCAGTTGCGTCAAACGACGACTGTCCATGCGAGTTATGAATTGGCAAAAGAATTGATCCTAGAACTAAAAGATCAAAAACAAGAACATTTAGTTTGCATCTATCTCGATACCAAAAATCAAATCTTACTAAAGAAAACCTTGTTCATCGGGTCATTGGATCAGACAATCGCACATCCACGTGAAGTGTTCCATTACGCAGTCCGCTATTCAGCAGCACGGCTTGTACTTGCTCATAATCATCGTGAGACACGTTCGTAATTGAAAAGATTACGCACGTCCTCTCAGAAATAAGAGAGTCGTGAACTCTTTGCTTGATAGGTGAAATGAAGGAGTAACGTCCTGAAGCGCTTACTCTGATACTCCGACATGCGTCATTTCATATATTGGGAATGAGGTGTGAATCTCGGTGAAGTCGGCTGAAAGATACCGTCTGTTGATTAAAATAGTGAACTGCAACGAAATCTCTCTAGCGGTAGAGGGTGTATCTGATAGGTCGGGAGTCGTTAAACTTGATAAGGTGAGAATGTGGTGAAACACTGACGAACCAGCGAATGAAATATCCATAAGTGGCGAATACCTAGAAATGGGTAAGGCTAACAGTAGGTTAGTTATGTTCCGTGGGCGAGTACCTATGGTGGTTCCGAAAGCTCCATGCACAGTTACAGGCTGTGGAGAGAACATTGGGTAAGAGTTGGCACCTAAGTCAAGACATAAGATAAAGCAAAGGGAACGTGGAAAGCTGTCATCGTGGAGAGAGTATACTCAATGAAGCGATTTTAAGGGGAATCATAAAGAGGAAACTTAAATTTGTGGCAGTGAGAGTGGAGGCACGAGCGAAGAAATTTCTGTAATGGAGATGGAGCAACAGCCTCTAGCCGTTAGTTTGATATACTTCAACTCAGTCATAGCAAAGGATTCTGGTATGACTCAAAAGGTCACGTACCTATAAGGAGCGTGATAGACCTTGAAAGAAAGTTTTAAGAAGATCCCTAGAATGAAAAACACACGGTTACGCCATGCGGAATATTATGGTATGACCGAAGTCTTCGATTCAATCTATGAGCGAAGTAATAAGGGCGAAAAATTTAAAAACTTGATGACGATCATCACCTCAACAGATAATATTCTTCTAGCCTATCGAAATATCAAACGTAATAATGGTAGTGCGACACCTGGAATAGATAAGGTGACTATCTACGATATCGAGAAGCTGGATACAGAGGAGTTTGTCAACAAAGTCAGGAAACGTTTCACTCATTACAATCCTCGAAAAGTAAAACGAGTAGAGATTCCCAAGCCGAATGGGAAAACCAGACCACTAGGAATCCCATCAATGTGGGATAGAGTCGCACAACAATGTATCCTACAAGTCCTTGAACCAATCTGTGAACCAAAGTTTTATAAACACAGCTTTGGCTTTCGACCAAACCGTTCAGCAGAAAACGCTGTTTCTACAGCGGCGGGGCGAATTAATCGAGCAAAAATGCAATAGGTAGTCGATGTAGACATCAAAGGATTCTTCGATGAAGTCGATCATACAAAATTATTGCGACAGATATGGACATTGGGAATACAAGACAAACAACTACTCGTGATTTTGCGTAAAATGTTAAAAGCACCTATCCAAATGCCTAATGGAGAAACGATCTATCCAACGAAAGGGACACCACAAGGCGGGATTCTTTCCCCGTTGTTGGCAAACATCAATTTGAATGAATTTGATTGGTGGATCGCGAAACAATGGGAAAGTTTCAATTGTGAAAACATTAATGACTATTACAACGAAAAGGCTGAAAGATGGAATCACCAACATAGATATAAACGGTTGAGAAAAACGTCAACACTAAAAGAAATGTATATAGTCCGTTACGCAGATGACTTTAAAATCTTTACAACTACAAGAGCAAATGCTGAAAAGATTTTTACAGCAAGCAAAATGTGGTTGGAAGAACGGTTAAAACTACCTATCTCTCCAGAAAAATCAAAGATTACAAATCTGAAAAAGAAAAGTAGTGAGTTTCTTGGATTTGAATTGAAAATGGAACGTAAAGGATACGACAGAATGGGACGTAAGAATTATGTTTGCCAATCCCATATTTGTGATAAAGCCAAAAAGAGGATCAAGAAACAGCTCAAAGATCAGATAAAATTGATACAAAAAGCACCAAACGGCAATGATGTTACCCGTCACCTAAACATTTACAATAGTATGGTTATCGGGATTCACAATTATTATCAAATCGCAACACAAGTCAATGCCGATTTGATGCCGATCCAGTATCAATTAACCCAAGTTGAGAAGCACAGATTTAAATATTTGGGAATAAAGAAGACATCAAAATATAAAACTCGTGATAAAGGTATTCGACCGTATCTAAAATCGAAAATGACAAGGTATATTAACGATATACCGATTATACCGATTGGTTTTATAAAGACGAGAACGGCTTTAATGAAGCACAACGGTGTGTGTAAGTATACAGAAGAAGGTAGAAAACTGATTCATAAAAAGCTTCAAGTAGTTTCAGTGCAAGCACTTCAATGGCTTAGAAGCCATCCAGTGATTGGCGAACGAGCAACAATTGAGTTTAACGATAATCGTATTTCTCTATTTGTGACCCAACAAGGAAAATGTGCGGTTACAGGCGAAGAGTTGGATGTCACACAATTGCACTGTCACCATAAAATCCCATGGATCAAATCAAAAGATGACCGATACTCTAATCTCGTTTTGATTAGCGATACCATTCATCGATTGATTCACGCAACACGTGAAGACACACTTCTATCTTATTTGCAAGACCTTAACTTGTCGGATTCGGAATTAGAGAAAGTCAATAAATTGCGAGTAGCAGTAGGAAACACAAAAATTTCATTCAGTAATCAATTTAAAACCGGACTGAGACAAACATGAAGTAATGAACTAACGGGGGAACGCCGTGTACGGTGAAAGTCGTACGCACGGTGTGAAGTGGGGGAAAAACTGGCGATAACATCAAAGGTTTACCTATCGCTATCCAGCGGCAACGTTCTTCCGTCCAAGCAAGACATGCGATTGACACGACGCATTCAGGAATGTGGAGAGATGATGGGGATCGAAGTTCTTGACCATCTGATTATTGGCAGCAAACAATACTTTAGTTTGCGTGAAGAAGGATTAATGGAAAAAGAATGATGTAGCTTTCTTGCAAAAAAAAACAACCAAGTGTACAATTATAATGTAATTTTGTTTGGGAATAGAAGTTGAAACATCTGTTGCACCTCTATCGTACACGAGCAATGTTACAATCAAATAAGTGCTTTGGCACGAGGAGGGTATTATTAATGGAAAACGGAACAGTTAAATGGTTCAACGCTGAAAAAGGATTTGGTTTTATCTCACGTGAAGATGGAAGCGACGTATTCGTACATTTTTCAGCAATCCAAGGTGACGGATTCAAAACATTAGAAGAAGGTCAAGCAGTTACTTTTGACGTAGAAGATTCAGATCGTGGCCCACAAGCTACAAACGTTGAAAAAGCGTAATCTATACGAAAATATACTGTTATGAGGCTTGCTTCGTCATGGAGCGAACCAAATAATTGATGACAGAGGTTGAAACCAACGTGTTTCCCTCGAAAAATAAGATGAGACCCACAAAAATTGTTCTTTCACATTTTTGTGGGTCTCGCTTTTTTTTCTATAAAAATCTGGGAGTAGGACATTAGTTCTCACCACCTAAAACCGAATAAACGGCGGGAACAGAAGAACCGCTTCGATAAACAAGGCGCCAGCTACAAAAATTTGAAGAACAAATTTCGTGGCTGGCGCCTTATTTATCGAGGCTGAACACTTCTGGCCCGACCTCGGTTTTAAGTTAGTTTTGATCCGGTGTCATCACCATAGGGATGATCATTGGATGTCTTTCTGTACGATCGAACAAGTAAGGTTGTAATGCACCGACCATCGCTTCTTTTAATTTGTGCTCCGAACAGTCGGGGGCATTTAGCACATCACGCAATGCGTGGAACAAAATACGTTGCGCTTCATTGATCATATCCCCTGATTCACGCATATAGACGAAGCCACGAGAAAGGATATCTGGTCCAGCTAGAATTTCTTTTTTCTTGATATCGACAGTTGTCACTGCAAGAACGAGTCCTTCTTCTGAAAGTAAATGACGATCTCGTAAAACAACATTACCGATATCACCGATTCCACTGCCATCGATATACACATCGCCAGCGACGAATTTTCCAGCTAAACGAGCAGAATCACTTGTCAATGCTAATACATCACCGTTTTCCATGATAAAACAATTCTCAGCTGGTACACCTGTGTCTTGTGCAAGAGAGGCATGGATCTTCAACATCCGAAACTCACCATGCACCGGTACAAAATATTTTGGCTTCATCAAACGAAGCATCAATTTTTGTTCTTCTTGACCACCATGACCAGATGTGTGGATATTATTGATTTTTCCATGAATTACTTCAGCACCAGCTTCAGACAATAAGTTGATCAAGTGGTTCACACTTGTTGTATTACCTGGGATCGGTGAGCTAGAAAAAATCACCGTATCATCTGGTTGGATTTGGATTTGACGATGGGTACCATTCGCAATGCGGCTCAATGCAGCCATTGGTTCACCTTGCGAACCTGTACATAGGATCATTGTTTCATTTGCAGGCAAACGATTGATTTCATGCGCATCGACAAAGGTACCGTCAGGCACTTTGATGTAGCCGAGACGTTGTCCGTTGACGATCGCATTTTCCATACTACGCCCGAAAACAGCAATTTTTCTACCCGTTGCTACAGCGGCTTCCGCTGCTTGTTGTAGACGGAAGATATTGGAAGCAAAGCTGGCAAAAATGATCCGACCTTCGATTTTCTCAAATATTTTCAAAATAGAAAGGCCAATCGTTTTTTCTGATTTCGTAAACGTTGGAATCTCTGCATTGGTACTATCTGAAAGGAGGCAAAGAACGCCTTCTTCTCCGATACGAGCCATTTTATGCAAATTTGCTGGTTCTCCTACAGGTGTAAAATCGAACTTGAAATCTCCAGTAGCCACGATGTTACCAGAAGGTGTTTTGACAACCACACCTAAAGCATCCGGAATACTATGGGTCGTTCGGAAAAAGCTGACGGATGTTTTTCTGAAACGGATCACAGTGTCTTCATTGATTTCATTTAGCACAGCGTCACGAAGTAAGCCATGTTCGTCCAGTTTATTTGTGATCAAAGCTAAAGCTAGAGGGCCAGCGTAGATCGGGATATTTGCTTGCTTTAATAAGTAAGGTATCCCACCAATATGGTCTTCGTGTCCATGAGTGATCACTAAAGCTTTGATTTTGTGTATGTTTTGTACGATATAGTTGTAATCAGGAATGACGTAGTCAATGCCAAGCAGTTCATCTTCTGGAAACTTGATTCCAGCGTCGATGATAATGATTTCATCTTGGAATTGTACCCCATACGTATTTTTCCCGATTTCACCTAATCCACCAATCGCAAAGACACCTGTCTCATTATTTTTGATGGAAAGTTTCATCTTAAAACTCCACTAATGTGAATGCTGGGTTTTCTTTTTCGTATTCTAGATGGTTACCTTCTAGAAGTTGTACGAATTCGATATTGTATGGGGTATTTTCTTCCACTCGTTGGCGTGCTTCAACATCGCTGTTTGCTTCGATGTATAGCGATTGTGTTTCTTCACGTTTTGGGTTACGGATTTTTGACTCTTGATAATAAACTTTGTAAATCATGGTTTATGTCTCCTTTATCTGCTTAAAGCAGTAATTTAGCGTATTTTTTGGACAACACAAAACGAGGGGACAAGCCACCTATGTTTTTTATACTTTAAGAAAAATACTTGATTCTCCTTAAAGAGACAAGCCTCGCATTTGCTTATCCAATTGGAATATTTTTTACTCGGATCCTCTGTATGAAACATACAATAGTTAATTGCTATTCTAGCATAAATCAAGAGATAAGTATAGAAAACGGTCACTGTAAAATGAAAAAACGTACGAAGAGAAAATATTTTTCAGAAAAAATTCTTTTTAAAAAATGTAGTGTTCTATAAAGTAGTAGATTGTGCTACTATTGAAAGTAATGGCAAGATAGAATATTTAAAGGAGATGATAAAGTGAAGTTAATGTGGCATTACACCATGCGCTACAAAAAATATTTGGTGTTGAATTTTATTTGTGTGTTCGGCTTTATTCTGATCGAACTAGGTCTACCAACTATTTTAGCACGCATGATCGATGTTGGAATCCTCAACGATGATTTTGACTATGTGAAACAACAAGGACTATTGATGATCGTGATTACTGTGATCGGGATCATAATGAATATATTTTTAGGTTATTTTGGGTCAAGGATCACGACGAATATCGTTGCAGACATTCGTGATGATCTGTTCAAACATATCCAAACGTATTCACATCAAGAGTATGAAACACTAGGCGTATCATCATTGATCACTCGTACGACCAATGATGCGTATCAAATCATGTTGTTTCTACAAAATATTTTAAGAATCGGTTTTATGGCACCGATGATGTTTGTTGTTAGTTTGTATATGGTTATGCGAACAAGTCCATCTCTTGGTTTATATGTAATTGGTGCATTGCCATTCTTATTATTGGCTGTTGTTGGGATTGCTAAGTTTTCTGAACCTTTATCAAAAATCCAACAAAAGAATTTAGACAGGATCAATAGTATCTTACGTGAAAACCTATCAGGTCTACGCGTTATCCGCGCGTTTGTAAATGAAAAATTCGAAGAAAAAAGATTTGAAAAAGTCAACGAGAACTATGCTTCAAGTTCTAAAAGCCTCTTTCGCTTGATGGCGGTTGCTCAACCTGGCTTTTTCTTCTTATTCAATATCGTGATGATTTTGATTATTTGGAGCGGTACGCTACAAATTGCAGATGGACAGTTGCAAGTAGGGAATCTAATTGCTTTTATTGAGTATATTTTCCACGCGTTGTTTTCATTTATGTTGTTTGCGAGTGTGTTTATGATGTATCCGCGAGCAGCAGTCTCTGCTAGTCGTATCCAAGAAGCTTTAAATGCTACTCCTGCTATTGTTGAAGATCCAAATGGCATATCAGAAACAAAAACGAAAGGCTACATCGAATTTAAAAATGTGACCTTCGCTTACCCTGGACATTCGCAAGAACCAGTGATTCGCAACGTCAGCTTTACTGCTTCACCTGGTGAAACAGTGGCATTTATTGGTAGTACAGGTAGCGGGAAGTCTACATTGATCCAATTGATTCCACGTTTTTATGATGTTACTCATGGTGAGATCCTGATTGACGGTGTAGATGTGCGTAAGTACAAGTTGAGTAAACTAAGACAAAAAATCGGGTTTATTCCACAGAAAGCACTATTGTTTACTGGGACGATCGCTGAAAACTTGAGATACGGAAAAGAAGATGCAACGCAAGAGGAAATGGAACGTGCGGCTGATATTGCGCAGGCGACTGATTTTATTTCTAAAAAAGCGGACGGTTATGATGAACATCTTTCTGAAGGTGGCGCAAACTTCTCAGGTGGGCAGAAACAACGGTTAGCCATTGCTCGGGCAATCATCCGCCGACCAGAAATCTATATTTTTGATGATAGTTTTTCAGCACTTGATTATCAAACGGATGCAAAACTTCGTGCAAGATTGAAAAAAGAAACAACTGAATCAACCGTATTGATCGTTGCCCAACGTGTGGGTACGATCATGCACGCCGATAAGATCATCGTATTGAATGAAGGAGAAGTAGTAGGCATGGGCACACATCGTGAACTACTAGAAAATTGTCCGATTTATTACGACATTGCCGCTTCTCAATTATCGAAGGAGGAACTAGCATGAAAAAAACCTTCGCTTCTTTTAAACGTTTAGCTCGCTATATCCGTCCTTACCGATTGACGTTTATCTTAGTGCTACTATTTACATTTTTAACGGTGGCTTTCAATGCGGCATTGCCTTATGTCGTCGGGCTTCCAACAACAGAAATCAGCAAAAATCTAGTGAATAATGAGGCAATCAATTTTTCTTATATCATCAACTGTTTGATTTGGATCGCGGTGGTTGGTACAGGTTATAGTATTTCTCAATTGCTTTCTGGGGTATTGATGACAAATGTTGTTCAGAGTGCCATGAAAGACTTGCGTAGAGATATTGAAGAAAAAATCAATCGTTTGCCGGTTTCTTATTTCGATAAAAATCAACAAGGAAATATTTTATCTCGTGTCACGAATGATGTAGATGCAGTTAGTGGCGCCTTGCAACAAGCCTTTATCGGTATCGTCAATGCAATCTTAGGGATTACGATGGCAGCAGCGATGATGTTTTATATCCAACCGGTCATGGCGTTGATTTCAATGATCATGATTCCAGCGTCAATTTGGATCTCTAAACGAGTGATCAATGCTTCTCAAAAATATTTCCAAGAAATGCAAAATTCTTTAGGTGAATTAAATGGCTATGTTCAGGAAAACATGACTGGATTCAGTGTGTTAAAAGTATACGGTCGTGAGAAAGAAACATTTGAAGGATTTCATAAGGTCAACCATAGCTTGAAACATTTTGGGTTTCGAGCAGCCTTTATTTCTGGATTGATGATGCCGTTAGTACAATTAACTGCCTACGCTACGTATATCGGTATGGCAGTTTTAGGAAGCTTTTATGTGATTTCTGGAGTCATTGTGGTTGGGCAATTACAAGCCTTTATCCAATATATTTGGCAAATCAGCCAACCAATGGGTAATGTGACGCAATTATCTTCTGTGTTGCAAAGTGCATCCGCAGCTACGAAACGGGTGTTTGAGATTTTAGACGAACCTGAGGAAAAAGAAAACAAGACCGATGTTCCTTTGCCAGAAACGATCCATGGAAATGTCTCGTTTGAACATGTCGATTTTGCTTATGATCCGAAGAAACCATTGATCCAAGACTTGAACTTTGAGGTGAAAGCTGGACAAATGGTAGCTGTTGTCGGACCAACGGGTGCTGGGAAAACAACATTGATCAACTTATTGATGCGTTTTTATGATGTGACGCATGGCGCCATCAAGATTGATGGTATTGATACGAAAGCGATGAGTCGAAGTGATGTTCGTTCCATGTTTGGGATGGTACTGCAAGATGCTTGGTTGTACGAGGGAACGATTGCCGACAACATTCGTTTTGGTAAATTAGATGCAACAGATTATGAGATCGTTGATGCAGCGAAAACAGCGAATGTCGATCATTTTATCCGAACGATGCCTGATGGTTATGAAATGGAGATCAATTCAGAAGGAGATAATGTCTCGTTGGGACAAAAACAATTGCTGACGATTGCTCGTGCGGTTGTTTCCGATCCGAAGATATTGATTCTGGATGAGGCGACTAGTTCCGTTGATACGAGACTTGAAGCGTTGATCCAAAAAGCAATGGATAAAGTGATGGAAGGACGAACGAGTTTTGTGATCGCTCACCGTCTATCAACGATCCGTGAAGCCGATCTGATCTTAGTGATGGATCAAGGCCAAATCATTGAAAAAGGAACACATGAAAGTTTATTAGCAAAAGGCGGTTTCTATGAGAAACTTTATAACAGCCAATTTGCTGAAGCAGCGGAATAATGAAAAGAGGTTTCTAGAGGCGAACAGCCTTCTAGGACCTTTTTTCTTCAATAAATGAAAAGAGGGAAAAAGATGGCAAGGTTTATAGCAGATAATGCGACGGTTATCGGTGATGTAGAATTAGGAGAAGATGTCACGGTTTGGTACCAAGCAGTGGTTCGTGGCGACAGCAATTGGATCAAGATCGGCAAAGGAACCAATATCCAAGATGGGACGGTCATCCATGTCGATCATGATGCCCCAGTTGAGATTGCTGAAAATGTCACAGTCGGACATCAATGTATGCTTCATGGCTGTAAAATTGAAAAAGGCGCATTGATCGGCATGGGAGCGACTGTTTTGAACCATGCAGTCATTGGGGAGAATAGTTTGATCGGAGCAGGCTCACTTGTGACAGAAGGAAAAATCATCCCACCGAATGTTTTAGCTTT
Source organism: Enterococcus mundtii (assembly GCF_002813755.1). NCBI lineage: Bacteria > Bacillati > Bacillota > Bacilli > Lactobacillales > Enterococcaceae > Enterococcus > Enterococcus mundtii. The sequence continues at coordinate 582,229 of NZ_CP018061.1, forward strand.
TGGTCGACCAGCCAAGGTAATCCGTCCGTTAACAGAAGAAGAAATCCAAAAAAATAAACAGAATATCACGCATTATATCGAAATGGGACAAAAACATGCAGAAGGATTCTTCAAAGAATGGCAACAATAGTTTTAACACATGTTTTTACAGCAAAAAAAGAAGGTCTGTCATCCAAGGATGAAGGCCTTCTTTTTTGATCTTGATAGGTTGATTAGCTTAATGAAGCACTGTTTTCCATGACTTCATCGATCAAGCCATATGCTTTGGCTTGTTCAGCAGTCATATAGTTGTCACGATCTGTATCTTTTTCAATCACTTCGATTGGTTGACCAGTACGTTCCGCTAAGATTTTATTCAAACGTTCGCGGGTTTGTAAGATATGACGTGCAGCGATTTCGATTTCTGTTGCTTGTCCTTGTGCGCCACCAAGTGGTTGGTGGATCATGATTTCAGCATTTGGTAAAGCAAATCGTTTTCCTTTTGTTCCGGCAGTCAATAAGAAACTTCCCATTGAAGCAGCCATCCCCATAACGATTGTTTGGACATCTGCTTTGACAAAATTCATTGTGTCATAGATGGCCATTCCAGCAGTCACAGAACCACCAGGTGAGTTGATATAGATGTAAATGTCTTTTTCAGAATCTTGTGCATCTAGAAATAGCAATTGTGCGATGATTGAGTTTGCTAGATCATCTGTTACTTGTCCACTCAACATGATGATGCGGTCTTTCAGTAAACGTGAGTAAATATCGTAGGCTCTTTCCCCACGTGAGGATTGTTCAATAACTGTAGGAATTAAATTCATAATAAGGTTCCTCCTTGATTTGTTTAGAAATAGTGTAACATAAATTGATTTTGATTACCTACAAAGTAGTATACATTTTTGGTCAATAAAGGTCAAATGAAAAAACTTTCCGAGAGCTAGTCTCATAAAGTGAGTTTATGTTATGATAAAAAAGAAATCAATAAGAAGGAGGAACCGTAATTGGTAATTGCTATCACAGGTTTTATCGGTGTATTAGTAGGAGCGATCTTAGTCTACTTAGGGATGGCGATCCAAATGCGTCATCTTGAGAATAAAGAGCAACGTAGACGCGAATTGGAACTGAAAGTCAAAGAAATCGAAACATTGAATCAATTAAATAAAAAAATCAATGAGATTCTCCAAAAGCGTGCGAGCTTGTTGGAAGAATATGTCAGCTTTGATGCTTTTGACGATTGTTATATCACAATCGATGACTTTGCGTATCTGCAATCATTTTCTGCACAAAATAATTTTTATTTACCAAATTATATTTTAGATGAATTATTCCAAAATATCGCTCACCGCAAAGTGATTCTTTCACCGGGTGAAACGATGAAGATCGGCGGCTATGCTTACAAAGGTGGGCGTGTCATTTTGGAAAACTTTACAGATAATTTGACCGCAATGATCAATGAGAAAAAATCCCAGTTGAAAAATACGACGAGACAACCAATCGGCTTTTTCTCAAAAGATGATGTGTGGAGCTAAACAAAACATATTGTTTGTTCAAGGATAAGAGAAACTAAACATTTTGATAAAGTAAAAGTTTGGGCACTTACAAGGAGTCCAAGCTTTTTCTTTTTTGTTCCTGTGGTAAAATAGGGATGATCGGAGTGAGGACTATGGTACAGATTTATGCACATCGAGGAAGTAAAGGAACCCATCCGGAAAATACATTGCCCGCCTTTTCTGAAGCAGTAAGAGTGGGGGCGGACGGGATCGAGCTAGATGTCCATCTTAGTAAGGACGGTCAAGTAATCGTTATCCATGATGAAACCGTTGATCGAACAACCAACGGCAAAGGCCTTGTTCGAGAAAAGACTCTCGAAGAGCTGAAAAAATTGAATGCAGGTAGTTGGTTTAGTAAAGATTTCCCAGCAGCGAAAATCCCTGCGCTAAAAGAAGTACTCTCGCTACTTCTCCAAAAAAATTATCGAGGAACATTGATGATTGAAATCAAAACGGACAAGTATGAGTATGAGGGGATCGAAGCACAAGTGTCTGAACTCATGACAAAAAATGAGTGGCCGTTTCGTCATGCTTATTGTAGTTTCAACCTTCGTTCATTAGAACGTTTATCCGTCATCGAACCAGACGCACAACTGGATCTTTTAATGAGTGATTCAATGAAAAAATTAGATCTAGCTAAGACCTTACCTTTTATTGAAGGTCTTCACCCTAAAGCAACTTGGGCATTTGCGCATCCTCAGGAAATACAAGAGTTTACAAAGCGTATTCGTCTTTGGACAGTCAATACGACAGAAGAGCTTGAAAGAGGATTAAAGGAACCTGTGGATGCACTCATCACAGACTTTCCTGAACGTGCTTGGTATGTTAAACAATTAATGAAAAAGTAGGAGCCATATGGAAAAAGTATTAGTGATCGTAGGACCCACAGCAGTTGGTAAAACAGCGTTAAGTGTGACACTTGCCCAAAAATTCAACGGCGAGATCATCAGTGGAGATTCCTTACAAATTTATAAACATCTGGATATCGGTACGGCAAAAATCAAGCCAGCTGAAATGATGGGGATTCCTCATCATTTGATTGATGTGATCGAGCCAGACCAGCAGTATTCGGCAGCGGATTTTCAACAGGCAGGTCGCAAGTTGATCAAGGAAATCACCGAAAGAGGACATTTGCCGATCATCGTCGGTGGCACCGGTTTATATATTCAATCGTTATTGTACGATTTTCAATTAGGAGCAAATGAAGAAACGGATTCTGCTATTCGAGAGAAATATGAAAAAATGGCTGAAGAACTAGGAAAAGAACAACTTTGGGCTTATTTGAATGAACGCGATCCGCTTGCGGCGGGAAAAATCCATTGGAATAATCAGCGAAAAGTGATTCGCGCATTAGAAGTATTTGAGACAACAGGCTACAGTATCATGGCACCGAAAGAAAGACCTGAGTGCTTGTATGATTATTATATGATCGGTCTGGATACGGAGCGTGAGTTCCTTTATAGTAGAATCAACCAACGAGTGGATCAAATGCTCACAGAGGGATTGATTGCAGAAGCAAGAAAGGTCTATGAATTAGGGGCGGTTCAAGCCAGTCAAGGGATCGGCTATAAAGAATTCTTTCCTTATTTTGAAGAAAATATCACTCTAGATGAGGCAGTCGAACAAATCAAATTGAACTCTCGGCGCTATGCCAAACGACAACTGACTTGGTTTCGTAATCGCTTGACGGCGCATTGGTTCGATCTCTTGAAAAAACCGACAGATCTAGCAGAGATCGAAAATGCCATCGAAGGTTGGCTGAAAGAGGTGAGGACATGAGAGAAGCAAAAGAAAAAGTAATCATTGTTGGTGTGGAAACGGAAGAAAATCAGCGATATTTTGCTGAATCAATGAAAGAATTGGAACAATTGATCGATACAGCAGCTGGTGAAGTCGTATATAGACTCACGCAAAAACGACCGCAAGTGGATCGTCAAACGTTGATCGGTAAAGGAAAGCTTCAAGAATTGACTCAATTAGCAGATGCTTATGAGGCAGATCTTGTCATATTCAACCACGAATTGACTCCGCGTCAAAGTCAGCTGATTACCGATGCAGTAGGGGCGCCGGTCATTGATCGAGTCCAATTGATCTTGGATATCTTTGCGATGCGTGCGCGATCTAAAGAAGGAAAACTGCAAGTCGAATTGGCGCAATTGCAATACCTACTACCTCGTCTTGCTGGACAAGGCGAGTCGCTTTCTCGTCTTGGTGGTGGGATCGGTACAAGGGGACCAGGAGAAACGAAACTGGAAACGGATCGTCGGCATATCCGCAACAAGATCTTAGGCGTAAAAAGAGAGCTAAAAGCAGTGGAGGCCCATCGAGAACGTAATCGGCAAAAAAGACAAAGTAGTGAAGTGTTTCAAATTGGTTTGATCGGTTACACGAATGCGGGTAAATCAACAATCCTTAATTTATTGACGCAAGCCGAATCATATGCGAAAGATCAACTATTTGCCACCCTTGATCCGCTGACGAAAAAATGGCGTTTTGCGGAAGGATTCGAATTGACTGTAACGGATACCGTTGGTTTTATCCAAGATCTGCCCACCCAGTTGATTGATGCGTTCCATTCAACCCTTGAAGAAAGTCAAGGGATGGATCTCTTGCTTCATGTTGTCGATGCAAGTTCTTCTGATCGAATCTTGCAAGAACAAACAGTTTTAAAGTTGATGGACGAGTTAGATATGAAAGAAATGCCTGTATTGACTGTCTATAATAAATCAGACCAGATCGACACAGCAGGGTTTACACCGACTTTATTTCCGAATGTCTTGATTTCTGCTCAGACACAAGAGGGGAAAGAACGCTTGATCGAGGCCATCAAACGGCAGTTGATGGAGTTGATGCTTCCTTATACGAAACTTGTGCCGAGTGACCAAGGACAAACATTAAGTGAGTTGAGACGGCAGACACTTGTATTAGATGAACACTTCATTGAAGAACAAAATAGCTATGAAGTACGTGGGTTTGCGAATAAAAATTCAAAATGGCTAAAAAAAGATGAGTTATTTTAAAAATGAAATAATAAGAAAATACGAGCTTGATCGACTTCATTTAGAAGTGGATCAAGTTTTTTTATAAAAAAAACCGTTTCTTATGTAAGGAAACCTAACATGAGAGGTTGACAGTCTTTTTTGTGATTGGTATACTTTATTCAATTGATAGGACGAAAGGAGACGTCAGATGGGAGAAAAGGAATTACGTCGTTCAATGTCAGTATTTCCAATTGGTACAGTTATGAAACTAACAGACTTGACTGCTCGACAAATCAGGTATTATGAAGAACAGGAATTTGTTCACCCTGAGAGAAGTGAAGGGAATCGACGCATGTATTCACTGAATGATATCGATATTTTATTAGAGATCAAAGACTATCTTTCAGAAGGATTGAATATGGCTGGAATCAAACGGGTCTATGAAATGGCACAGGCGAAAAAACAAGAAGAAAAAAGTAAAAAACCGCTGACCGATCACGACGTTCGTCAAATTTTCCGTGATGAGATATTAGCTCAAGGCGGGTTAGCCAAAACAGGACATTATCAGTCACAAGGCTTGCAACAACGTCAATACTTTGACTGAATGAAATAAAAAAAAGAAAGAGGGATACCATGGTAAAGAAACAAATCACAGGCGAAGAGATTAAACGAATCATTGAGGATGAGAACGTACGCTTTTTACGTTTGATGTTTACAGATATATTAGGAACAATCAAAAATGTTGAAGTTCCAGTGAGTCAAATCGACAAAGTACTTGAGAATAAAATGATGTTTGATGGTTCTTCGATTGAAGGATTTGTCAGAATCGAAGAAAGTGATATGTACTTGTATCCTGATCTTTCTACTTGGATGATTTTCCCATGGGAAAGCGACCACGGCAAAGTGGCGCGCCTGATTTGTGATATTTATAATCCGGACGGTACTCCGTTTGCTGGTGACCCTCGTGGCAATCTGAAACGTTCATTAAATGATATGAAAAAACTTGGCTTTACCTCATTTAATTTAGGACCTGAACCAGAATTCTTCTTGTTCAAATTAGATGAAGATGGTGGCATCACAACGACGTTGAATGACAAAGGTGGTTACTTCGATTTTGCACCAACGGATCTAGGCGAAAATTGCCGTCGAGATATCGTATTGGAATTAGAAAGCTTAGGCTTTGAAGTGGAGGCTTCTCACCATGAAGTGGCTCCTGGACAACACGAGATCGACTTCAAATATGCGGATGTCGTTGATGCTTGTGACAATATCCAAACGTTTAAATTAGTCGTGAAAACCATCGCTCGTAAACATGGCTTGCATGCGACTTTCATGCCAAAACCATTATTCGGGATCAACGGTTCTGGCATGCACTGCAATATGTCTCTATTCAATGAAGATGGAAATGCCTTTTACGATAAAGACGGAGATTTAGAATTAAGTCAAACTGCGTATCATTTCTTAGGTGGCTTATTGAAACATGCGCGCGCGTATACGGCAGTCTGCAATCCAACGGTCAACTCTTATAAACGTTTAGTTCCAGGCTACGAAGCACCTGTTTATGTGGCATGGAGTGGACGTAATCGTTCGCCATTGGTACGTGTACCGGAATCTCGTGGTTTATCCACTCGTTTAGAATTACGTTCTGTCGATCCAGCAGCGAACCCATACCTAGCAATGGCTGTTTTATTACAAGCAGGTTTAGATGGTATCCGAAATGAATTGACACCACCACCGGCTGTTGATCGTAACATCTACGTGATGAACGAAGAAGAACGTGAAGAAGCACAAATCCAAGATCTGCCATCAACGATCCACAATGCCATCAAAGAATTACGCAAAGACAAAGTAATGATCGATGCGTTAGGCAATCATATCTTTGCAAACTTTGTGGAGGCAAAACGTCTGGAATGGGCTGCCTTTAGACAAACCGTTTCTGAATGGGAAAGAGAACAATATTTAGAGCTTTATTAATCCAGTTTGTAGAAAATAATAAAAAATGTAAAATGCCGAATCTATGGAGTAACATCCATGATTCGGCATTTTTTTATCTACGGAATATGCATTTCTTGTAAGTATATTGATTAGTTTTGCGATGAATTTTAAGGAACTGATTTACTGCTATTTATTTAATATCATATGTAAACATCAATCGATTGTATGTGTGTGTTTCACTCGCCATTGTTCTAATTTAATAGTTAACCAGAAACCATATATTCCTAAAGTAATGAGAGTGAGTAATAACCATTTGATCCAATGACCAAATAATTGCATTGCTGTACCATCGAAATAAAGTCTTTTTCCGTTGATTACAGTATGTTTGATTTTCCAATTATACAAAAAACAAAATCCCCAAGGTGCGCAGATACCTAACGTTAATATGGTGATAAGTGAAGCTAAAATCGATGTACCAATATAAGTAGCAAGTCCACCATCAAAATAAGATTCTTTCATAAATATTCCTCTTTTCTGGATATATTTTTTAATTCAATATTAATAGTAACATTTTCTGCCTATATTTTCCTAAAATTTCGGTAACATTTCCTATGTTGCCATTTTCCCTCTTACTTTGATCAATTGAATACTAATCAAAGTCTTTTACGAAAGTGAGTGTATCCTTGTTTAGTGAATTTGTTCAATCACAATTGAATACTTGACTTTCGTTTAGATAGCTTGTAATATACACCTTGGGCACCCTTTTAGAGGGTCAGAAGTTTACAGAAATCAACGCTCCCTATTCTTTAGAAGGATAGGGAGCCTTATTTATTTTCTTAGACTTTTCCTGCAGATAAAACAAGAAGGAGTTTTTGAACATATGACAAAATACATTTTTGTGACAGGCGGCGTGGTTTCATCGATTGGTAAAGGGATCGTAGCAGCATCTTTAGGCCGTTTGTTGAAAAATCGTGGATTGAAAGTAACGATCCAAAAATTTGATCCATACATCAACGTGGACCCAGGGACAATGAGTCCATACCAACACGGAGAAGTTTTCGTTACGGATGATGGAGCAGAAACGGATTTGGACTTAGGCCACTACGAACGTTTTATTGACATCAACTTGAACAAATACTCCAATGTGACGACAGGAAAAATTTATTCAGAAGTTTTACGTAAAGAACGTAAAGGGGAGTACTTAGGCGCAACTGTCCAAGTGATTCCGCATATTACGAATGAAATCAAAGAAAAAATCATGCGTGCAGCTAAAATGACTGACTCAGATATCATTATCACAGAGGTCGGCGGCACAGTTGGGGATATTGAATCACTACCATTCTTAGAAGCGTTGCGTCAAATGAAAGCTGATGTTGGTTCTGATAACGTGATGTATATCCATACAACGTTGATTCCTTATTTAAAAGCGGCTGGTGAAATGAAAACTAAACCAACACAACATAGCGTGAAAGAGTTACGTGGATTAGGTATCCAACCAAATATCTTAGTCGTGCGCACAGAGCAACCTGTATCTCAAGATGTCAAAAATAAATTGGCACAATTTTGTGACGTTGAACCAGAAGCCGTGATCGAATCACCAGACGTAGATACACTATATTCAATCCCGTTATTATTGCAATCACAAGGAATGGATCGGATCGTTTGTGATCATTTGAAGCTCTCAACGCCAGAAGCAGATATGACAGAATGGAAAGCATTAGAAAATCGTGTCTTGAACTTGAAGAAAAAAGTTCGCATTGCTTTAGTAGGGAAATATGTTGAATTACCTGATGCGTATATTTCAGTTGTGGAAGCATTGAAACATTCAGGCTTTGCATTTGATGCAGATATCGAATTGGATTGGGTCAAAGCACATGAATTGACGAGTGAAAATGTGGACGAACGATTGAAAGAGGCAGATGGAATCTTAGTACCAGGTGGTTTTGGTGATCGAGGAATCGAAGGAAAAATCGAAGCCATTCGTTATGCTCGTGAAAATGATGTCCCATTCTTAGGGATTTGTTTAGGGATGCAAATGGCTTGTGTTGAATTTGCTCGCAATGTCGTAGGTCTAGAAGATGCTGCTTCAGCAGAAACAATTCCAGAAACGACAAACAACATCATCGACTTGATGGCAGATCAAGAGAACGTTGAAAATCTTGGTGGAACATTGCGTTTAGGGCTTTACCCATGTAAAGTCAAAAAAGGCACGACTACTGCTACAGCTTATGATGGTGCAGAAGTTGTCCAAGAACGTCACCGTCATCGCTATGAATTCAACAACAAATACCGTCAACAATTTGAAGCACATGGTTTAGTCTTTTCAGGTGTATCTCCAGACAATCGTTTAGTTGAGATCGTTGAGATCACCGAGAAGAAATTCTTTGTTGGATGTCAATTCCATCCAGAATTGATCTCACGTCCGAACCGTCCACAGAAATTGATCAAGGCATTTGTTGGTGCTTCGTTAACGGAACGCGAATCAAAATAAAAAATACTAGGAATTGATCCGTCAAAATCAGCGGGTGTCAAATTATTAGAATTGTTATTAATAAATATTTTAAATGTTTATAGAGAACCTTTTACCTACGATATTTCAGTAGATTTTATTTATTTAATGAAAAAAGCGTCTTGAAAATTTTCATTTTTATTGATTTTAGTAGAAAACTAGTGAAATGTTTGGTAAAATAGGTTCGTTGGTTAAGGATCATCTTAACAAATTTAGTTTTCACAAAATTTAGGAGGAATTTATTATGCCAGTAGTATCAGGAGCTGAATTTTTACAAGCTGCTCGTAAAGGCGGTTATGCTGTCGGCGGGTTCAACACAAACAACTTAGAATGGACTCAAGCGATCTTAGAAGCAGCTGAAGCTAAAAAAGCACCAGTACTTATCCAAACTTCAATGGGTGCAGCTAAATACATGGGTGGTTACAAAGTATGTAAAGACATGATCACTAATTTAGTTGAATCAATGAACATCACTGTTCCAGTGGCAATCCATTTAGACCATGGTGACTACGATGCAGCATTAGAATGTATCGAAGTTGGCTATACTTCAGTTATGTTCGATGGTTCTCATTTACCATTCGAAGAAAACTTGAAATTAGCTAGAGACGTTGTTGAAAAAGCTCACGCTAAAGGAATCTCAGTTGAGTGTGAAGTTGGTTCAATCGGTGGAGAAGAAGATGGAATCATCGGAACAGGCGAATTAGCAGACATCGAAGAATGTAAACAAATGGTAGCAACAGGTATTGACTACTTAGCATGTGGTATTGGTAACATCCACGGTCAATATCCAGAAAACTGGAGCGGATTAGCATTTGATCACTTACAAGCAATTGCTGATGCTGTAGGTTCAGATGTACCTTTAGTATTACACGGCGGATCTGGTATTCCTCAAGATCAAATCGAAAAAGCTATCTCAATGGGTATTTCTAAAGTAAATGTGAACACTGAATTCCAATTATCATTTGCTGCAGCAACTCGTGAATATATCGAAGCTGGTAAAGACCGCGAAGGTAAAGGATTTGACCCTCGTAAATTATTAGCACCAGGTAAAGCAGCAATCGTTAAAGATGCTGAATCTCATATCGACTGGTTCGGTTCTGCTAACAAAGCATAATCGATTAAAGTTAGATCAAACGAGATAACTGATAGAAGAGAACAATGTGCCGATCCGGCAATTGTTCTCTTTTTTTATTTAAATAAAAGGAACGATACTCGTTTCTTCGTTTCATCTATGATAAAATACAAGCATATGTATAAAATTTGAGGAATAAACAAGGTGGGGAACAAATGAAAAAAATAATCATCGAAGGAAATCGTCCATTGACTGGTGAAGTAACGATCAGTGGTGCTAAAAACAGTGCAGTTGCCTTAATACCAGCAGCGATTTTAGCAGATTCTCCTGTGATCTTGGAAGGTGTACCTGACATTCAAGATGTTCATTCATTGATAGAAATTTTAGAAATCATGGGCGCGACTGTCCGTTTTGAAAACAATGTATTAGAAATCGATCCACGCGGTGTCGTTTCAGTACCGATGCCAAGTGGGAAGATCAATAGCTTGCGTGCTTCTTACTATTTTATGGGCACGTTATTAGCTAAATTTGGCGAAGCAGTTGTTGGTCTACCAGGCGGCTGTTACCTTGGTCCGCGTCCAATCGACCTTCATATCAAAGGATTTGAAGCGTTAGGAGCAAAAGTCACAAATGAACATGGTGCGATGTACCTACGAACAGAAAACAAAACGCTTCATGGAAATCGTGTGTTTATGGATGTGATTTCTGTTGGTGCAACGATCAATATCATGTTAGCCGCAGTAAAAGCAAAAGGACAGACGACGATCGAAAATGCGGCGCGTGAACCTGAAATCATTGATGTTGCGACATTATTGAACAATATGGGTGCCAAGATCCGTGGAGCAGGCACTGACGTGATTCGTATTGAAGGAGTAGAAGAACTGCATGGCTGTCGTCATTTCATGATTCCTGACCGTATCGAAGCAGGGACTTATTTGGCTGTAGCTGCTGCTGCAGGAAATGGTATAAAAATCAAGAATGTGATCTATGAGCATCTTGAAAGTTTTATTGCTAAACTTCAAGAAATCGGTGTGAGCATGAAAATCAGTGAAGATGAGATCGAAGTCTATCCTTCAAAGAATTTAAAAGCCGCGAATGTGATGACTTATCCGTATCCAGGTTTTGCCACAGACTTACAACAACCGTTGACACCGTTATTATTGATGACTACTGGAACTGCTGAGATCGTGGATACGATCTATTCGAAGCGAGTGAATCATGTTCCTGAATTAGCACGAATGGGTGCTGATATCTCAGTAGAAGGGAATATGATCATCCTGAATGGGCCGAATAAACTCCATGGCGCTGAAGTTGTTGCTTCAGATCTACGCGCAGGGGCTTGTTTAGTGATTGCAGGATTGATGGCAGAAGGCACGACAACGATTTATAATGTCGAATATATTCTGCGCGGATACGATCATATCATCGAAAAATTGACAGCAATCGGAGCAAGTATCAAAATGGTGGAGGAAGTGGAAGCCGAATGAGCGATTATTTGACAATGGCCGAACTGGAAAACAAAACACTAAAAGATGTTTACAGTTATGCAAAAGAATTCAAGATTCCTTATTATAGTAAGATGAACAAAAAGGAATTATCCCTAGCTGTTATTCGAGCTCAGGCTGAAAAACAAGGCTTTTACTATATGGAGGGGATTTTAGATATCGTTGGACAAGACGGCTATGGTTTTTTGCGTCCGATCAACTATGGTCCAAGTGTCGAAGATATTTATATCTCTGCCTCCCAAATTCGTCGCTTCAGTTTAAGAAACGGTGACAAAGTAGCTGGTAAAGCAAGACCGCCTAAAGAATCAGAACGATATTACGGATTGATGCACGTTGAAAGTGTCAATGGGAGAGATCCGGAAGATGCGAAAGAGCGCCCGCATTTCCCAGCATTGACGCCGCTTTATCCGGAGAAGCAACTTCGTTTAGAAACGACACCGCAACAAATTGCAACACGCATGATCGATATTTTCTCGCCGATTGGCTTTGGACAACGTGGGTTGATCGTTGCACCGCCGAAAGCAGGAAAAACATCCATCTTGAAAGAAATCGCTAATGGAATCACTGAAAATCATCCAGAAGTGGAATTGATCGTTCTATTGATCGACGAAAGACCCGAAGAAGTAACCGATCTTGAGCGTAGTGTCAAAGGGGATGTGGTTTCTTCCACATTTGATCTGCAACCACAAAACCACACGCGGGTTTCTGAATTGGTTTTAGAGCGTGCCATGCGTTTAGTTGAAGATAAACGGGATGTCGTCATCTTGATGGACAGTATCACTCGATTGGCTCGTGCTTATAATCTAGTGGTACCACCAAGTGGTCGTACATTGAGCGGAGGGATCGATCCTGCTGCACTGTACAAACCAAAAAAATTCTTTGGCGCTGCCAGAAATATTGAAGAAGGCGGTAGCTTAACGATTTTGGCTACGGCATTAGTTGATACAGGGAGTCGGATGGATGATGTCATCTACGAAGAATTCAAAGGAACAGGGAACTTAGAATTACAACTCTCTCGTGAACTATCAGAGCGACGTATTTTCCCTGCTATCGACATCAAAAAATCAGGTACTCGTAAAGAAGAGTTATTGATGGATAGTGATCAGCTAGAAGAAATCTGGAAACTCCGTAAGCATATGATTGGCGACTCATTAGAATATACGGAACAATTGATTCGTTTCTTGCGAAAAACTAAAAATAACCAACAATTTTTTAACGATTTCCAAGATGTTTCTTTTGGCAAAAAAAATCCCACAAGAAATTTAAAAAGATAATTGCAAGCTTATAGGAAACATGGTAAGATGTAACTGTTGTAAATCGACAAATCAACTCTGGTTCAGCAAATGAAGCAGGGCAAAGGAGCGAATAGCATGAAAGAAAATATCCATCCAGATTACCATCCAGTCGTATTTTTGGATTCTACAACTGGTTTCAAATTCTTGTCAGGTTCAACAAAAACTTCACAAGAAACAGTTGAATGGGAAGACGGTAATACATACCCAGTCATCCGTGTCGAAGTAACTTCTGACTCACATCCATTCTACACTGGACGTCAAAAATTCACACAAGCAGACGGACGTGTGGACCGTTTCAACAAAAAATACGGTCTCAAAGACGAAAACGCTGCGGAATAATAAAAACATTGTTAAGTCAAGTTTTAGCAGACTATCCTATCAGGATAGTCTGCTTTTTTGATCTTTTGTAATTCTTATGTAGAGCTCATAAAAACTGCAAAACGATTTGCTGTTTCTTCTGATTACTGGTTATGTGTTTACGAATAATCTTAAATGTTAGGTTTATTCGTTTGTTATATCTAAATAATTTCTTGAGCCTTCACAAAATAATAATATGCTTCTGGACTAAATTTTTTAATCTTTCCCATTTTTTTAAAGAGTGGAACACCAGTTAGCTCAGATAAAGGTTTAGAGGAATTGTAATGGTCAATATTAGTATGATTAGATTTTAACAGACAAGCTAAATATGCAGCTTTAGAAGCACTGACCACAGCTTCTTCTAAAATATAGTTTCTACTAATGATATGAGACTTGATTCTACGTATTCCATCTTCTAATTTTAAGAATGTTTCTTTATAGCTACTACCACGCCCTCCAATGATACATGCGGTCTTTAAGATATCGTCTAAAACATCCTCAGGATTCAAGCTACTTAATTCGCGATATATAAGTTCTTGTTTAGCACATTTGATGAATGCAGCTCTTATTTTACCTAAATCAATTGCTTGATCAAATAAACTTTCAATATCAAATAACTGCTTAATAATTTCCATTTCTTTTCCTTTATTGTAAGGAATACCAGTAGTATTTGGGGCAAATGCAGTTAACTTATCGCCTAGAATGTTTTCGATATCTGGGACGGAAACTATTTTGTTTGGTGGTGAAGTAACAACAAAAGGACTTTTGATTGGAAGTTCTATTAAATGATTGTAGGGAGAGGGTTCAAATAAAATATCAAGTAACACATAAGATTCTGTACCATCTAATGGCGATGGATAGAAAAACTTGAAATGGACCTTTGGAATCTCAGTTTGATAGCGTGATTGTTCTTCAAATCGGGTAAAAATAGAACAGTCAATAATTGTTTGTAACGTATCAGAAAGTTTTTCTTTGGAGATTATTTCAGTAATAACAATATCAATATCAATAGAGAATCGTTTGATTTTTTCCAGTAATAAAAGTAAACAAGTTCCACCCTTGAAAATAAACTCTAATTGAGTATCTGTAAGCTTTTCTAGTAAATATAAAGCGTGAGTTACTTTGTCCAATAAGTTATGATCTAAGTTTTGATAGTTATTTTCTACAGAGGCATACCAGTCAGTAGTAAAACTTGAATCATTCTTCTTCTCCTTATATAGGCAATATTTTTTTAAGTTCTTGGTGTACATTTCTCTTGTTTGCGTAACGAGTAAGTGTTGAATAATTAATATTGTACGTATCTAGAGCAGTAGAGATAATTGTATGGATTTCTGAAGAACTGATTGGAAGAATAATCGGATTGTTCACAAGTAAATCGACAATTAATTTTTCTATTTTAGGAGTATAAAAGCTTCCATCAAACCTATTTAAAGGAGCATCAACATATAACCTATTGACAATAATATTTTCTTCTGAAGGGTTAATATAGTAGTCATACATCTTTTGATCCGGAGATACAAAAGTATTTGGAAACCGTTCCTTCAAATAATGAAAGGCAGCATTTAAGGTATCAATCTCAATCTCAATGATCAGATTATTTGTCTGATACATGTGATTGGATAGATTCCCAATCCATCCTGTAGAGTATATACTGAAATTCATATACGGAAACTTGGTTTGTAAAAGGTTGGCTATGCGTAAAATTTTATCATTAGGTGCTAAAGCAAATGTCTCCTTTTCATTGAGTGCATAGACACCTCTTTTGGGACTATATATGATTCCTTGTTGTTTGAGCGCATAAATTCGCCAACGTAAGGTATTCAATGGTAATTCGGGAGTGAATTGCCGATAAAATAGCAAGAGTTCTTGTGTGGAAACTTCTGATTTATTTTTTAAATAATCAATTAGCTCATTTTTGTATAAATTACTAGACATAATAATTCTCCTAGGCAAATAATTGGGTTTAAACGTATTTTCAACCCGAATGTTTGCTTGATTTTACCAAATAATTGGGTGTAAATCAAATTATGACCCGAATATTTTTATTATTCTAATCTCTAATTTTAAAAGTCTGACTTGTGATAATATAGATTACAAAAGAGATGGCAAAACCTCATATTAATTCCTTGGTAATTAATGATCTCTTGCAACAAAAACATGTAAGAGAAGAGGCGCAGAAAAAGGAGAAAAAAATGAAGGATAAAAAAGCTTTTTTGTGTTTGATGTTCGGTCAAGCAGTAGCGAATATTGGTGATACGATTTATACAGTAGCAATCATCAGTGCAGTTTTTTCTTGGACAAATTCAGCATTTGCTTCAGCCGTTGTACCAGTCGTCGTTACAGGAGCAATGATGTTGGCTAGCTTTTTGACACCCTTATTCTCCATGAAAATATCGCTTGATAGAATGTTGAAATGGAGTCAAATAATGAAGACCATTTTTTTGACCGTTCTAGCAGCCTATATCTCTTATCTGCCTAAACCAATTAACCTAGGCGTGATTTACTTTTTGATTGCTTGTATTGCATTTTTAGATGGATGTGCGGAACCAGTCAGTATGGCACTTATTCCTCGATATATCAAAAAAGATCAGTTGATTCGGGCAAATAGCTTATTTAGCACGATGCTTCAAGTCGTTAATATCGGCAGTTGGGCGGTAGGTGCTTCTCTACTTATCTGGTTTTCTGTTTCTGAGCTAGTTTGGATAGACGTGGGACTATTTTTAGTTTGTTCTGTTTTATTTTTATTTCTACCTAGAGCTGTTGAAAAAGCAGCAAAGCACTCAAAATGGCAAAAGTTGAAAAAAGGTTGGCAATACGTTTGGAGAGAGCCTTTGATACGGATAGTCGTGATCATGGATACAATAGAAGGAATTGCCAATACAGCATGGGCCTCTTCTATTGTGCTGGTTTTTGTATCGGTAGTATTGGAACAACCAGCTAACTGGTGGGGCTATATCAATACTTCTTATTTTATTGGCGCGTTACTCGGAAGTTTGATCGTGATGAAAAGTCCGACCTTTTTTGATAAAAGTAAAGGAAAAGCAATCGTAGGAGGATCTTTTTTGGGTGGTGTAGCAACTTTGCTAGTCGTGTTGCTCCCTTATGCGTCATTTGTTTTGCTCTGTACGTTTATGATCGGAATCTTTTTCCAGATAAAAAATATTCCGCAAGCAACGATCATTCAGCAAAAGATTTCAGAAGAAAAGTTACTTTCTGTGTATGCGATATCAGGAGTTATCCATATGGGCACTTTTTCGACTGCGATGCTAGTTATGGGGAAAATTGCTGATCTTTTTGGCGTGAAAGTTGTTTATCTTTGTTCAGGGATACTTCTTATACTCGTGGCGCTCATCGGTCAGTATAAGAAAAATCTATTTGCTTGAAAAAACTAGTATTATTTTAACACGAGATGGGACAGAAGTGTTTAGCCTCGATAAATAAGGTGTCATTGACGAAAAATTGTTCTTCAAATTTTCGTGGATGGTGCCTTATTTCTGAAAGTGTTACTTCTGTTTCCACTGCTTATTCGATTTCAGGTGGTGGGAGAGAATTAATAGTCTAAACATGTTTTTTTATTATTGCGAGAAAATATGGCAAGCGTGTTGTTGTTTATTTATTTTTCACATCATTGTTTGGTAAGGATAGTGGTATAAATAGCAATTTTATAGGTAATTGTCAGTAGAAACATAAATAAAATAAAATTTTGTTCATTTTTTTCAGATGTGAAGAAAAATTAGTAAATAACACATTCTTGCGGATGTTATAGTTATTTTGTAATAAAAAATGATTTTAGGGGAGTTATTTTAAAAATGAAGAAAAGTTTATTATTTAGCGCTGCACTTTTAGGGATGGTTATGTTTTCTGATGTAACTACCGCAGAGGAAGTTATTCATTCGGGGGATAATGAAAAAGCTACCACATCTGCAATCGTACAAACCAATCAAAATATTTCTACTAAACTAGAACTCAAACAAAGTGAGAATCTAAATACATATAGATCAACTATTTTAGATAATCCATATGGTCCGAGTACTAATCAATCGACCGGAATATATAAACGTGCGAATGATGTGATCGAGATATACGTAGATGAATCAACTGATCAAACACAACTACCGACGTATACAGTTACTACACCTGCTTTAACGAATTTTTCGGAAGGCTCGGCAAATGGAACACAACTGGTTAAGGGACGTAATGTGATTTCTGGTTCGCAAGTCGGTCTGATCCACATTCGTAATGAATCTGGTCAAACAGCGCAAGGAAAGCTAAGTATTGAAATCAAAGGCGGGGTAACGATTCCTCGATTTATTCTTGGTGAAACAACTCAGCAAGAATGGACAAAAATGATTGCCGATAATCCGACAGCAGTAGGCTATGAACTAGTCAGTGACCGTGTGTTAGTGACAGGATCGAATCGAACACTCCAAGATGCAAAGGATCCTGAGACGATTCTTAATGCACATGAGAAAGTCATTACGTTCCATAATCAAACATCTGGTTTAGATGGTAGTTCTGCTGTCCATCGTAAGCCAGTTGGGTTGTTCCAACATTTGCGAGAAACTATCCAGTCTGGCTATTATATGTACGCTTTTTACCAACATACAGCTTATAACAGCACCTCCGATGCAATGAGAGCAGTACTGAATCCTACGACTAGGGGACAATGGGGAATTTGGCATGAACTTGGTCATACCTACCAATTATCACGAATGAATTGGAAAGACTTGACGGAGGTCACAGTAAACATCTATTCTATGCGTGCAGAAAAAGGGCTGGGCGTGCGTAGTCGTCTAGAAAGCGATAATCGTTATCCAACTATTTTCAACTATTTGAATGGAACAGGGCAAAAACAATTTGATAGCCAAAACGTTTGGACAAAATTAGGAATGTTCTGGCAATTGGAATTAGCATTTGGTGAAGATTTCTATCCAAACTTACATAAAATGTATCGAAACGAACAGCGTTCACTACCGACGGAACAAGACAAACGTCAGTATTTTGTCGTTGCAGCTTCAAAAATCAGTGGTCAAAACTTGCAACCTTTCTTTGAAAAATGGGGCATCCAAGTGACTGCTGAAAGTCGAATCGAAATGGAAAAGCTACCAAGCTTGACTAAAAAAATCTGGGAATACCGAGATGAGATGACAGGTGAAGTAGGGGATATCGATGGTGGTACGAACAATAATGACAAAGAAGCACCGACAATCCCAACAGGTCTTGCGGCGAATGAGGTAACAAGTCATTCTGTTAAATTAGCATGGAACCCATCTTCGGATAACACGAAAGTCAAAGGGTACAATATCTATAGGAACAACGTAAAAGTGGGAACAACGGATAAGCCTGAATATTTAGATGGAAATCTAAAGAGTAACGAAGTATATGTGTATCAGGTGAGCGCTTATGATGAAGCAGGAAACGAATCAGAAAGAACGAGCTTCTTGACGGTCGTTACAAGACAAGAAGAAAAAGATGATGAAGCACCAAGCATCCCAACAGGTTTGACGCAGGGAAGTGTAACGACTAATACCGCGCAGATCATTTGGACTGCTGCGACAGATAATCTACGTGTGGCTGGCTACAATATCTATCGTGACGGTGTAAAAATCAATTCAGTAACAGGTTTGAATTTCACTGATACGAATCTAGCAAGCAATACTAGCTATACTTACCAAGTCAGTGCTTATGATGGAGCAGGTAATGAGTCAGGAAAAAGTCAGGCAGTGACAATCAAGACCAACGAGCAAAATGTTATTCAAGATACTTGGCGCAGTGACCAAATTTACACAGCAGGAGACTTAGTGATTTATAACGGCATCCAATACCGTGCTAAATGGTGGGTCAGAGGTGAACGTCCTGATACATCACAGGCTTGGGAGAAAGTAGATAAAACACAATCAGAAGAATGGGGAGCGAACAAGGCATATTCTGGTGGTGACCAAGTTGTCTACAAAGGAAAGACCTATGAAGCAAAATGGTGGAATACTAATAGCAATCCAGAAACAAGCAGTGTCTGGGTATTGAAGTAATAAGTTAAAACAAATCAGTTTCGCTAGAATAAAAAATCAGTAATGAAAAACAGCACCTACTTCTTTCTCTAAGGAAAGTAGGTGCTGTTTTTATGAAATAAAAGAAGTAGACTCAATCTTACTCTAAGTATCTCTCAAATTAGTTAGATAGTGGTGTTTCTTTTGATGTTTCAGTTTCTAAAGCCTGTTCTTTTGCTAATTCATTTTTATCATAAATCTTAACGAATGGATAATACATAAAAATGGAAAGAATGATCAATAAAATGTTCAATACGGCTGCCCGCCAGTCACCACCTGTAGCTAAGTAAGCACCAATAGGACCAGGGAGCGTCCATGGTGCGGTGATGGTAACAGCACTGACTAAACCTAGTTTAGTCGCAAACCAAGCGATGGTTGCGCAAACCATTGGAGCAAAGATAAACGGAATGATCAGTGTCGGATTTAATACGATCGGTACGCCAAAGATGACTGGCTCATTGATATTGAAAATAGAAGGAGTGATGATTGCCTTACCTAGTTTTGAAGCATATTTTGATTTGGCTGTGAAGGCAAGCAGAATCGCTAAACCGATCGTACAACCTGCGCCGCCGATCCAAACAAACCATTGATAAAAAGGTTCAGCTGCAATATTGGGTAAAGCCTCACCAGCAGCTGCTGCAGTTGTATTGGATTCTAAGATCTGCAACCATAAGGGGCGAGCAAGTGAACCAATGATGGATACGCCATGGATACCGAATGCCCAGAAAAAAGTGATTAGAAAAATCAGCAACAATACACTCGGCAACGTATCGGTTGCGCTGATCAAAGGGCTGACAATTTTTGAAACGGCAGTGTGCCAATCAAAGCCGATATAATAGCTGATCGATGCCATGACTAAAATCACGATCAAGGTTGGCGTTAATGCTTCGAAAGAACGTGCAACCGCAGGAGGTACTTGCTCAGGCATTGTGATTTTGAATTTCGATTTATCCGTCAAACGATACACTTCGACTGCAAAAATCGAAGTAATGATTCCGACAAACATCCCACCACCGCCAAGATTGGCCATAGGCAAAACAAAACCAGAAGTGCCAGCAGCTTCCGCAGCCTCAAGAGGAATATTGACAGGGATAAAGGTCAACAAAAAAGCAATCGTAGCGAGTAACCCGCCAGAAACAACATCTAGTTTATAGGTTTTGGCTAAACTGGCACCGATACCAAATGTCGCATATAGAGACATGATATACATGGTCATGCGATAGGGTAATAAAATAGTTGCTGCATTTTCGGACAAAAACTGATAGATCCCCCAACTAGGCGGTAAGGGAGGAAAAGCAATGATCAAGAAAAACGAACCGACGATAATTAGTGGCAATGTAGCGATGATCCCATCACGAATGGCACGTAAATGTCTTTGGTTGGCAATTGTAGCCATTGGACCTGCCAAATAACGCTCAATGATTTCTGTAAACTTTGTTAACATTTCGACACTCCTTTTTTATCGATAGAATTTAGAAGATGATGCCTTGATACAACCATAAGTAAGCGGCGGACATGAGACAGACTGTAGCAATAAGAAATGTTCGGATACATCCTTTAGTAAAGCCTATATTAGTTGAAATAAAATAATAATTGCCAGTGATGACAGCAGCTAAAGAGGGAGGAAGAAAGAGAAAGACACCCAGTCGAACTTCCCAGTGTAATAAATAGAATAAATAGGGAATGAAGATACCACTCACGATACAAGCAAGAAGCAAGTAACAAGCCGATTTCATCCCAAAACGAATGATTGATGGAGCTGTTTCTTTATTATTCATGGTACGACCTCCTTTCATTTTTGAAACGCTTACATAAGTCAAGTATACATTTATGAAATTAAAAATCAACATATATATCTATTTAACGTAATTTTATTTCTATGACTATTTCAGTATGGGTAAGTGTGTAAGTATTTAATGATAGTATAAAAAAACATGAATCAGATAGAGGGATTCCCTCATAGTCTGATCCATGTTTCGTGTTCTGTTTTCATTGAATTAAAAACTTCGGCCACCGCCGCCAAAGGTACCGCCACCACTCGAATGAGTCGTGCTGCCGCCGCCACCGCTGCCTGGTGGTGGCGCTTTAGGGATATGACGAGTCGTGACAAAGGAGTTCGTTAAACGATCTGTTTTGTCCGTCAATTTGATGCTTGCCTTTTCACGAAATGGGTATTTGTATGTCCCTGATTTCAATTGGTACCGTGAGACAGTGATCATATAAAAAGCGATGCTTAAGATAGCTGCCAAAGCCACCGCAATCACTATTTCGACGGTAGTCAAAACTTTATACCGAGTGATTTTACCTGTGGCTTCATCTATACGATAATGACCGCCAGGCACACCTTCATCTACATAAGTAGAAGCTTTGGTCAAATAGGCTTGGGCTGCTGCATAATAGTTTGCATTCGTCATCTGATCATAGACATCATCCAAAATCGAATCGATCCTGCGGTCCGTCAAATAGTCGATCATATTTCCAGAAGTGGAGATATAGATTTCTCGTTGCCCCATATCTAAAAGTAAAACAGAACCATTTTGATCATTTCCTATTGCGGTTCTTAAATAGTTGTCAGCGAAATCTCTCGGTTCTGAACTATTTGAGGTAGTTGTGACGATAAATACTTGTCCTTTGATCTTTTCATTGATTTCTTTCGCTTGTTGGTTCAGTGTGTTGACTTGTTCGCTTGTAAATAAATTCGCGTCGTCATTGATTGTTGGGGTAGCAGCTCCTACGATCGGTGTCCACAGTAAACTAATAGCTAATAAAAAGAAAATGGAGAGACTTTTTTTACTCATCATATCAAATAGCCTCCAATCATAAAGAGGATCGCTAAAACAGTGAATATCCCAAAAGAGGTCAAAGCGAGTTTTTTATGACTGATCGGTAATACACCGCTAACTTTACCCGTTTGGCCATTCATTGCATAATAATAGACTTTCTTGTTAGAATCGTTGCTACGGTAAGTAACAAGCCAGACCGGTAACAAGACATATTCATTTTTTTCGCCAGTGATTTCCGCAGAAGTACGTACTCCGGTCAAAGTAGTATAGCCATTGGCTGTATCTCGCAACAATTTTTCGGAATAATCACGTAACTCATTTTGGATATCTGCTTTGATTGCTTGGTACTCAATGTCACGTTTCTCTGCTTGGAAACCAGCAAGATACTGACTTTTGAATCCGATAGCTTTAGCTAATGGAAATGGTTGGACAGCCTCCACCATTTTTTGTTGTGTATTTTTTGACAAAGCATTTTTTACTAATTCTTTGAAGGAAAGCTTTCCTTCGCGGTGAACCGCATATTGTTTTGTTTCGGTATACTCGATATCACCAACACGCCAGATCCTGACCACTGTCCCGTTGGCTTGTAAGGAACCATCTAGTTCAGCATCGGTTGCCCAATAAGGGAAATAAACGCCAGTTAATTTGTCGATTTGATCCTGATTGAAAAATGCTTTTGGTACAAACCATTTTTTCTTCGTCCATGCGAGAAACTGTTTGATTGCTTCTTCTTTTTCCACAGCAAAAGGTAGGACTTTATTTGGTAAGAAGTCACCACTTAACCGTCCTGATAGCACGACTGGATTATGGCAGTAGTAACAATAGGTAGCAGCTGTAGTGGCTTCTGTGACGATTTCTGCACCGCAGTTTGGACATAAAAATAGTTCCATGTTGCTTTGCTCATCGGTAGCCGTCTGTCCAGCTGTTGTCTCTGTATGGGTTGTTCCACCAGCATCTGCAAATGCTTGACGTTCTGTTTCATCCATTTGATCGAGCTGTTCTTCTGCTGTAAAAGTGAAGTCATCCGTTGCAACTGATTGATCTTGAGTCCCATTGATGTCGCGGGCCGATTTTTGTTCTTCTTCATATTGACTGACTTCTGCTTCTGTATAAACATTTAAGCAATAATCACAATGAAATTTTTGATCTTTTGGATCGAAGGTCAATGGTCCGCCACAATTGGGGCATTTATGTGTTAAAGCATCCATTCAGGCACCCCTTTCAACTAGTCGAGTGGGATACCTTTGAATGGTTTTCCACAATTTGGACAAAACTTAGGAATTCCATTTGAAAGATCCACTACTTCATGACATTCGCTACATTTCATTTCGAGCTTTGGCTGGCTATTCGCTACTGGTTTTGCACCACCACAGTTTGAACAGAATTTACCAGTGTTTTCGGTACCACAGACAGGGCAAGTCCATGTATCATTAGTGCCTTGAGCTGTTTGTTGGTTTTGTTTTTCTTGTTGTTGCTTGATTTGTTCTTGATTATTTTGTGAGGACTGAGCTAAGTAGGAGCCATTGGCATTCATGCCCATTCCCATGCCCATAAAGCCAGTCATTGCACCGGCATCATTTTTACCTGCAGCTTCCATCCCACGAGCAATCGAACCTTGCACATAGCCCTCACGGACACTAGGATCACCTAACATGGCACCTTCATTGCGCATGTTGATGAGTTTGACCGAATCATCTGTGTAAGAGATGCTAGCAACTGCGACAGAAACAATCTCCATCCCACGAAGCTCACGCCAGGAATCGTCTAACGCTGTGCCCATATATTTGCTTAGTTCTAAACTTTTTGATGGGACATAGGAAATACGTTGCCCATCAGCAGACATTTGGTTGATCGCTGATTGAAGAGCAGTCAAAAATTCTGCTAAATATTGTTCATTGATATCTGCAATTTCAACTTGCGTCTTATTTTTAGGAATTGCATTTGTATAGAATAAGATTGGATCGGTGATATGGATAGAGTACGTTCCATGCGCACGTAAGAATAATTCTGCATTATAGAAATTATCAAAGTAATTCAACGGAGCGCTTGTGCCAAATTTGATTCCCTTGATCTCTTGTAGATTGATATAGAATACTTGTTGTTTTTGTGGTGTCACGCCACCAA
The DNA here is from genome assembly GCF_002813755.1 of Enterococcus mundtii. Lineage (NCBI taxonomy): Bacteria > Bacillati > Bacillota > Bacilli > Lactobacillales > Enterococcaceae > Enterococcus > Enterococcus mundtii. The sequence continues at coordinate 606,372 of NZ_CP018061.1, forward strand.
ATTTAAAGCGGTCGAAGGTTTCAGCGATTGCACCTTTCAATGAACCATTGAACATGGAAGGGGCAGCATCATTTTTGATCGTATAATAGCCTTCCTCAGCTGTGTAATCGATGATTTTTCCACCATCTACCAAGAGCATCATCATGTTCGGATAGACATGAACGACTGTGCCATCTGTCAATACATCTTCTGTACCTTTTCGATTGGATCCTCGTTTATCGTCTTTACGTACCTTGACACCTTTTGTCATAACTGTGGTGTCGCTCATATTGTCTGGTTCAATGACTTCGATCCATTGATCTGCTAATCCGCCGCCGATCATGCTAGTTGCTGCTTTAATAAGTCCCATAAAAAGTCCTCCCTGTGAGCAAGTATTTTTTTACTACGTATATGTTTATATTATACCATAGGAGACTGAAAATGCTCTCAGTCGAAAGATGTAGAAAACCAGAGCAACTCTTTTCCACGTTCAGCCATACATTTTAGAACTGAACTTTTTTTCAGAATCTGGATAAATACTGTTCAAGGCGCAACTCTTTGGACACAGCTCAAAAAAATCAACGATGAAATAGCTATTTTGAATGTTTCTGTCTAATAGTCTAGAGTTTAAGGCTTCTTTCACAACCTAGCCAAACGATGTTAGAAATTGGTATTTAGCCGAAACATCCCAAAATACGAGCAGCTTTTTTGAATGTTAAGACTTATTTCTAAGTGTTGCTCACTTCTGTTACAACCGAATAAAGTATAGTAGTTTTTTTTTGCTAAATCACGTATAATAAAAGTTAGTGAATTTTTCAAAAGAAGGGGGATCCTTATGGCATATCAAGCACTTTATCGTGTGTGGCGTTCACAGCGATTTGAAGATATCGTTGGACAAAAAGCTGTGACACAAACATTGAAAAATGCGATTGTTTCCCATAAAACCTCACATGCCTATTTGTTTACAGGACCAAGAGGGACAGGGAAAACAAGTGCGGCAAAAATATTTGCCAAGGCGATCAATTGCCCAAACAGCAAAGATGGTGAACCTTGTAATCATTGTGAGATGTGTCAGTCGATCACGACTGGGACACAAGAAGATGTCATTGAAATCGATGCGGCAAGTAACAATGGTGTCGAGGAGATCCGTTTCATCAGAGATCGAGCAAATTATGCACCAACAAAAGCCGCTTACAAAATTTATATCATTGATGAAGTCCACATGCTTTCGACTGGAGCGTTCAATGCTTTACTGAAAACACTGGAAGAACCAAAAGAAAGTGTAATTTTTATTTTAGCAACCACTGAACCGCACAAAATCCCTGCAACGATCATCTCTCGAACACAACGTTTTGATTTCAAACGGATCAATGCAGCAGATATTACCGAACATTTAGAATATATCTTGGATAAAACAGAGATTGCTTATGAAGCGCCTGCGTTGACTGTCATCGCACGAGCAGCAGAAGGTGGGATGCGGGATGCGTTAAGTATTCTTGACCAAGCGATTTCTTTCAGTGATGGCACGATCACGTTGGATGATGCGATGCAAGTCACGGGGAGTTTGACGAATGAGATGATGGATGCGTATCTATCCGCTTGCTTTAGCAAAGAGATCTCACAAGCCTTACAAGAATTGAATCAAATTTTAGCGGCAGGAAAAGAATCACGGCGCTTTTTAGAAGATCTGTTGTCTTATTGCCGTGATCTATTGATGTATCAGCAAGCGCCAAATCTATTAGAGGAAACCTCACATGTCAAAACAGAAACATTCACGACATTGGCGAAAGAAATCCCGGCACAACGCTTGTTTCAAATGATCCAAATTTTGAGCGATACACAAAATGAGGTGCGTTTTACAAATAGCGCGACCATTTATTTAGAGGTTGCCACAGTGAAACTAGCTCAATCTTCAGCAAATGAAAGTCAGCAAGTGCCTAGTGAGATCGATCAGCAACAAGTAAGACAATTGCAACAAGAGATCCAAGAGCTGAAAAAGGAAATCAAAGAAATCAAAAATGGTACGGTGAAAGTCACTGCGAATCAGCAAACGACGCAATCACCTGTTCAGAAAAAACAGCCAAGTACATACCGTATTCCCACGGAACGGGTGTATAATGTACTAAAAGAGGCGACAAGGAAACACTTGAATGAAGTAAAAGAAGTCTGGGATGATCTTTTGATGAGTTTGTCAGTGACCCAGCGAGCGATGCTCAAAGCAAGTGAACCAGTTGCGGCAGGACCTAATGGACTAGTGATTGCTTTTGATTATGAAATCGTCTGTCAGCGCGCAGCTAATGACGAAGAGCTTCAATTAGCGATCCACAACCAACTTAGTCGCATGATCAAAGATTATGCGCCAGAGCCTGTCTATATCACACGGGAAAGTTGGCCCGGTCTAAGAAAAAATTATCTCGTCCAAGCAAAGGATGGAGAAGCCGAAGAATCGTTTGCGTCTGATGATGAATCAGACGAGATCGAATTGCTTCCTCAAGAACAAACAAACCAAGAAAATGTAGTGACGAAAGCTGAAGAACTTTTCGGTTCAGCAGTCACAGTAATCGATGATTAGAAAAGGAGAGCGATACTAATGATGCGCGGAATGGGAAATATGCAAGGGATGATGAAACAAGTCCAAAAAATGCAAAAAGAAATGGGCGAAGCCCAAGAAAAACTAAATGAAACAGAATTTACTGGTAGTTCTACGAATGACCTAGTCAAAGTCGTCTTTACTGGTAATCGTCGAATGAAAGATATCCAGATCAATGATGAAGTAGTTGACCCAGAAGATACAGAAATGCTACAAGATTTGATCGTGATGGCTGTCAATGACGTATTAGAAAAAATCGATACAGAATCAGAAAAAACAATGGGAAAATACACTAAGGGCTTACCCTTTTAAATTTTCCTGAAGGGGAAATGAACATGCAATATCCAGAACCAATTGCCAAACTGATCGACAGTTATATGAGACTTCCAGGTATTGGTCAAAAAACAGCGACAAGACTAGCTTTTTATACGATCGATATGAAGGATGAAGTGGTCAATGAATTTGCCAAAGCTTTATTGAGCGTCAAACGCGATCTACATTTTTGTAGTATTTGCGGAAATATCACAGAAGAAGATCCTTGTGAGATCTGTAAAGATCCATCGAGAGATCGTGGTATCATTTTAGTCGTTGAAGAACCAAAAGATGTCATGGCGATGGAGAAGATGCGTGAGTATCGTGGCTTGTACCATGTGCTACATGGTGTATTGTCACCAATGGAAGGCACGGGTCCAGAAGATATCAATATTCCTCCTCTCTTACAACGCTTGCATGATGCAGAGGTCCAAGAAGTGATCATCGCAACGAATGCGACCACTGAAGGAGAAGCAACTGCAATCTACCTTTCACGATTGATCAAGCCTGCTGGGATCAAAGTCACACGGTTAGCTCATGGCTTATCTGTTGGTTCCGATATCGAATATGCAGATGAGGTGACTTTAATGAAAGCGGTCGAAGGCAGACGTGAACTATGATTTTTTGACACCAGTCTGATCGCGTTAGTTTGATCGACAAAGATTTTCAGATACAATAGAAAAGCAAGAGAAGAGATGGAGGAACAAGTGTGAACGGCTTATTTATTACGATCGAGGGACCTGATGGTGCAGGTAAAACGAGTATCATCAAAGAACTATTTCCTCTTTTACAACAAGTAGCAAAAACAGAGATCATTCAAACTCGAGAACCAGGTGGGATACCAATTGCTGAACAGATTCGTGCAGTGATCCTTGATCCGAAAAATGATCGCATGGACGAGCGAACAGAAAGTTTATTATACGCAGCTGCTCGAAGACAACACTTAGTCGAAAAAGTTTTACCTGCACTTTCGAGTGGGAAAATCGTTTTGTGTGATCGTTTTGTCGATAGTTCGTTGGCCTATCAAGGTGCAGGTCGTCGGATCGGCGTAAACGAGATTGCTGAACTGAATGAATTTGCTACAGAAGGAACGACTCCTGATTTTACTCTTTATCTTGATGTGGATTCTGACACAGGATTACGTCGAATCGCTAAAAATCGCCAGAATCAAATCGATCGCTTAGATTCAGAAGGATTAGAGTTCCACCAGCGTGTCCGTCATGCCTATTTGAAATTGGTAGAGGAGCATCCAGACCGCATCCATAAGATCGATGCAAGAAATAGTTTTGAAGAAGTGTTACAATTGAGTTACCACGCAATTATCAACCAATTTCCACAATATTTTGAAAGTCAGGAAGGTGAACGTAAATGAAAATCATTTTAGCAATCATTCAAGATAAAGATAGCAACCGTTTGTCCAATGAATTGATCGATGCAAATATTCGTGCGACTAAATTATCTTCTACTGGTGGTTTCCTTAAAGCGGGAAACAGTACATTTATCGTTGGTATCGAGGACGATCGCGTCGAAGAAGCATTAGAGATCATCAAAAAAACGTGTGAGTCAAGAAAACAATTTGTTTCTACTCCAGTAACGTTAGATATTTCAATGGACGGTGGCGTTCCTTATCCTGTAGAAGTAGAAGTGGGCGGAGCAACAGTCTTTGTCTTACCAGTTGAAGGATTCCACCATTTCTAGGAGGAACTATGGCTCAAGAAAACATACTTGCGCAAATGCAACCTCTCGTGTATCAACAACTTCAACGAAGTTTTGAGCATGGGCGTCTCGCTCATGCTTATCTTTTTGAAGGTGAAAAAGGTACAGGAAAGCATGAGGTAGGCATTTGGTTAGCACAACATTTATATTGTACGAAGATGAACAACCAACAACCTTGTGGCAGATGCAATAATTGTCAACGGATCCAAAACCAAGAACATCCAGATGTACTCGTTCTTGCACCCGATGGTCAGTCGATCAAGGTCGATCAGATCCGGCGCTTACAGACAGAGTTTAGTCGTAGCGGATATGAATCAAGGAAAAAAGTATTCTTGATCCAGGAAGCAGAAAAAATGAATGCGAGTGCGGCCAATAGTTTATTGAAATTTTTAGAAGAACCACCTGGTGATTTTCTAGCGATTTTAGAAACGGAAGCCATTGGTCGGATCTTACCTACGATCCAATCTCGTTGTCAAACCTTGCATTTCCAAGAATTGTCAAAGGATTCATTGATTCAAAAATTACAAGATCAGCAAATTTCTGCGGAAAAAGCAAAACTTTTGTCATTCTTGACAAACAGTTTAGGAAAAGCAGTTGAAATCTCAGAAGATGAATGGTTTAATGAGGCTAAGGACTTGATTTATCAATGGTTTGTCTACTTGGATAAAAGAGATACACAAGCCTTTATCTATGTCCAAAAACGATTGGTGAAAGTATTTAAAGAAAAAAATCAACAATTTACTGGTTTTTCAATTTTAATGTATTATTATCAGGAAGCTCAAAAACAGGCGATAACATCTGGGGAGTATGGTAAAGTCAAACGGCTGAATCAAACGATTGAACGTCTTTTGTTAGCAGAACAAAAACTACGTAGCAATGTGAGTTTTCAAGCCGTCGCTGAGCAATTTGTATTACAAACGATTTTTTGATTTGTCAATTTATATTTTGCGTAATCAAGGAGGCCACAAATGGTAGAAGTAGTAGGTGTCCGTTATAGAGATGCTGGTCATGTCTATTATTTTACACCCGGAGATTCAGAATATGCATACAATGATAAAGTGTTAGTCGAGTCTCAGCAAACTTTACATATCGCAACGGTTGCTATTCCCAAAAGAGATATTGATCTGGAAGATTTACCTGAAACCATCAATCCCATTTTGCATAAAGCAACAACTGCTGAGCTTAAAAAAAGCAACAAAAATGAAGAAGATGCAAAAAAAGCTTTTTTGATTGCGAAAGAAAAAATTAGAGATCGAAAACTAGAAATGAAAATCGTCCAAGTTGAATATACTTTTGATCGAAGCAAATTGACTTTTTATTTTGCGGCAGATGGACGTATTGATTTTCGTGAATTAGTGAAAGATTTGGCGGCCGTTTTTCGTACAAGGATCGAATTGAAACAAATCGGTGTTCGGGATGAGGCGAAGATGATCGGAAGTATCGGGCCTTGTGGGCGACCACTCTGTTGTTCTTCTTTCTTAGGAGATTTTGTGCCTGTTTCGATCAAAATGGCAAAAGAACAAGGATTATCACTGAACCCAACTAAAATTTCTGGCTTGTGTGGTCGCTTGATGTGCTGTCTACAGTATGAAAGTGAAGCATATGAAGCCGCAAAAAAAGAACTCCCTGACTTTGGGAAAACACTTGAAACTCCTGATGGTAAAGGGAAAGTCGTAGGATTGAATCTGCTTAGTCGCTTAGTTAGTGTGCGACTGAACGGACGGGAGAATCCTGTTGAATATGAATGGGATGAACTAAAAAATTTCATCCAAGTAGGTGAGATGAATGGATAAGAGATCATTATATGATGGGTTGAACCAATTGGAGTCAGAGTTACGAAATACATTGACTGAATTAGTAGAGATGAAACATGCACTGCATGAGATCGTTGAGAAAAATACCACCTTAGAGATGGAAAATCAACGACTACGCGAACATCTTCGTGAATTGAACCAAGTGGCGCAAGCTCCAGCTGAAAATGCCAAACAGGAACTATCAAAATCCCGAATGAATCTTGAAAAGATTTATGAAGAAGGATTTCATGTTTGTTATGATTTGTATGGTTCAAGACGTGAAAATGATGAACCTTGTGCGTTCTGTTTAGAAGTGATCTATCGAGAAAGTGGACGCTAAATCAAAGGATCTAGTGGCTTCTATCACGGTCAACGAATACCGCAAAGCATTCTTGTTTTGCGGTATTCGTCGTTGAACTACCAGGATAAATTTTTTAATTAGAGTAGCTTCCTTTACTCTGTTTGAGAAGGAGAATCATATGTATAACCAAAAGAGCTTTAAAGGAAATCACGTGTTTGGCACACTTTACCTCGTTCCAACACCGATCGGAAATTTGGAGGATATGACTGTTCGCAGTGTGCGCACATTACAAGAAGCGGATTTGATCGCAAGTGAGGATACACGCAATACACAAAAGCTATTGAATCATTTCGAGATCCAAACTGCCCAAAAAAGTTTACACGAACATAATTATAAAGAACGTATTCCTCAATTGATCGACTGGCTAAAAGAAGGAAAATCGATAGCACAAGTGAGTGATGCAGGCATGCCATCTATCAGTGATCCTGGACATGAGCTTGTCGTTGCTTGTATCAAGGAAGATATTCCAGTCGTTGCATTGCCAGGACCTACCGCAGGAATGACTGCATTGATTGCTTCAGGTCTCGTACCGCAGCCATTTTTATTTCATGGTTTTTTACCTAGAAAGAAAAAAGAACAAAAAACAATGTTGGAATCGTTGCGCAATCAAACAGCAACATTGATTTTTTATGAATCACCTTATCGCGTGGCTGCAACGTTGATTAATATGTTAGAAGTGTTCGGTAATCGTCAAGTTGTGCTTTGTCGAGAATTGACGAAGATCCATGAAGAATATTTACGCGGAGACATTGAAGAATTACTTGCTTATTTAGAAAAACAGCCGATCAAGGGAGAATGCTGTTTACTTGTTGAGGGAAGCAACGAAGAGGTCGTACCAAGTGAACAATTTCAAGGTACGTTAAAAGAACAGGTACAACAATTGATTGAGCAAGGAGAAAAAACTAACGTGGCAATCAAAACGATTGCAGTCAAAAACGGAATAAAAAAACAAGAAGTTTATCGTCAGTTCCATGAATTGGATGATTAACTTTTCATGAAAAAAATCGTTCAGAAGATTGCTGTGGTGAACAGTCTTTTGAACGATTTTTTTCTTAGAATCAATTAAGCACGAGGTACAGCTTCTTTAAAAAACTAACCTCCTAACTTGAAAGGGAACAAAAGTTCGTGTATAATGATAGTGGGGTGAGTCTGATGGAATTACAGTTTCCTTTACATAATGATACGTCAAGAAAAATCATCCATATCGATATGGATGCCTTTTTTGCATCCGTTGAAGAACGAGATCACCCTGAACTTCGTGGTAAACCCTTAGTGATCGCCAGACATCCGAGTGATACTGGCGGGCGTGGGGTAGTGACAACAGCTAACTATGAAGCACGTAAGTTCGGTATTCATTCAGCAATGAGTGCCCAAAAAGCCTATGAACTTTGTCCAGAAGCGATTTTCAAACCGGGAGACCACCAAAAATATAGTGCGATATCAAAAGAAGTCAGGGAGATTTTTTATCGCTATACAGACTTAGTCGAACCTGTTAGTATTGATGAAGCTTATTTAGACGTCACGAATAATAAAATCAATTGTAAATCAGCGATCAAGATCGCCCGCATGATCCAACTTGATATTTGGCAAACGGTGCATCTGACTTGTTCGGCTGGTGTCAGCTATAATAAATTTTTAGCGAAACTTGCATCAGATTTTCAAAAACCTAAAGGAATGACGGTCGTCACCCCCGAAGAAGCAGTCGATTTCTTAAAAGCATTATCAATCGAAAAATTTCATGGTGTCGGCAAGAAAACTGTTCCTAAAATGCATGAATTAGGTATTTTTACAGGAGAAGATCTGTATAAATGCAGTGAAATGATGTTGATCCAACAGTTTGGTAAAATGGGGTATTCGTTGTATCGAAAAGTACGAGGTATCCATGATTCGCCGGTCAATGTCACCCGCGAGCGTAAGTCAGTCGGAAAAGAGCATACGTATGGACAACCACTAAGAACAGAAGAAGAAGTTTTAGGTCAATTACGTCAGCTAGCTGAGAAAGTAGAAGAGTCTCTCCGACGTGTTCAGAAACATGGAAAAACAGTTGTCTTGAAGGTCCGTTATACCGATTATTCTACAGTAACGAAGCGAGTGACATTACCAGAATATGTTTATAAAAAAGAAGCGCTGTTTTATCAAGCGAGTCTGATATGGGAAGAGATTTTAGGGATAGAGAAAGGGATTCGTTTATTAGGTATCACACTGACGAATTTAGATCCGATGACTTATGAGAATATTGTGTTGCCTTTGTGGGAAACGCAAGCGATAGAATCAGAAATAGAATAAAGAATGCTCCATCTTAGACTTTGAGACAAAAGCGAAATTCACTTCTGTCTTGGCCTTTTAGATGGAGCATTCTTTATTGTGTTCAATCAAAACTGAGTATAGTTAAATCAGTTCTTGTTTTTTTATTTGTTCATATGTTTGCGTAGCATCTGTACATTTTTCCCAGATGACGACTTGTTTTTCAGCAAGCGATCGTTGCACGTCAATGATGCGCTGATTACTACTTCCACGAAATTGTAATTTGAAATCTCTTTTTGACCATTCAAAACGGCCATCAACAAGAATATCGATTTTCGAGAGCAGTTCTAGTTTATCTTCCGAATCTTGTAATAATTCATCGAAGGTATAACCGGTCCAAGACCAGATGTCTTTGCTGTGACCAAATTCTTGCCGGATTCGATCGACTACACGTAGGCAAACATTCGTATTCAAAAAAGGTTCACCGCCTAAGAGTGTCAATCCTTGGACGTAATCATTGCGTAGATCAGCCATGATTTGTTCTTCCAGTTCAGCAGTGAATGGTTTGCCGTAACGGAAATTCTGAGCGGCTTTGTTAAAACAACCTTCACAGGCAAATAAACAGCCACTTACATATAAGCTATTACGAACACCTTCACCATCCACAAAGTTGAACGGTTTATAATCGGCAATATAGTCATGACTATAATCTTGAGCCAGCCATTCTTTAGGTTTAGGATTTCTCATAGTAAAACTTCTTTCATTATAAAATGGTATCCGTTATAAAAAATTCTTGAAGGTCGTAGGAGACATAAGAAAATAGCCAGAAGAAGGGGTGCTATCTCTCGTATGACTTGGAGTTGGACGCTTTTCTTACAACCTTATCTACAGTGTTCGAAAGCCAACTCCTACGATAATAAGTCAAAAGATGAAAAAATATAGAAAACTATTTTCCCATCTTCTGTCTTATTACTTGGAGCTGAACGACTTTCTCACAACCTTATCTACGGTGTTCGAAAAGCTGACCTTCAACATTAAGCTGAAAAATCAAAAAATATGAGAAGCTATTTTCTGATTTCCCATCTTACTGCTCAGGTCAGGACGCTTTTCTCACAACCTTACTTCATATGTTTCACGCGTGATGAGATTTCTTTGTGTCTGCCGTGGACCATTGGGCGGGCTTGTGGGTTTCCTAGATAGCCGCATGTTCGTTTGACTACGTCACATGATTTTGGATCGTGATTGCCGCATTCTGGGCATTCAAAGCCACGTTCAGTTGGTTGGAAATCTCCTTCAAAACCACATTGGTAGCAATGATCGATCGGCGTATTGGTTCCTAAATAGCCTACTTTGTCATAGGCAAAGTCCCAAACAGCTTCTAATGCCTTAGGGTTTTGTTGCAAGACTGGATATTCACAGTAATGGATAAAGCCACCAGAACAGTATTTTGGATAGTCTTTTTCAAATTCAAGTTTTTCAAATGGCGTTGGATTTTTACGCACATCATAGTGGAAACTATTAGTGTAATATTCTTTATCTGTGATATTTTCAACGATACCGAATTTCTCTGTATCTAAACGACAAAAACGATCAGTCAAGCTTTCACTTGGCGTGGAGTATACGCTGAAGTGATAGCCATATTCATTCCCCCAAGCGTCTGCATTGGCTTTTAGTTTTTTCACGATATCCAGAGTGAAGTCTTTAGCTTCAGCATTATTTTCCCACTCACCGCCAAAGAAAGAAGCAGCGACTTCATAAAGTCCAATGTAGCCTAATGAAACAGTTGCTCGACGATTTTTAAATAATTCGTCTACGGCGTCTGTACGAGATAGTCGTTTACCGAAGGCACCATACATATAAAGGATCGGTGCATTTGCAGGAATCGCTTCTTTACAACGTTCGACACGATAAACTAATGCATCTTTCATGATCGACAAGCGATCTGAAAGTAATTGCCAGAATTTTTCTTGGTCACCATCTGCTTCCATGGCGATCCGTGGCAAGTTCAATGTAACCACACCTAGATTCATTCTTCCGACATTCACTTCTTCACCGTTCTCGTCTTTCCAACCTTGTAAGAAGGAGCGACAGCCCATTGGTACTTTGAAGCTTCCTGTCAATTCAACGATCTTGTCATAGTTTAGAATATCTGGATACATTCTTTTTGTGGCACATTCTAATGCTAATTGTTTGATGTCGTAGTTTGGATCAGTGGGTTTCAGATTGATTCCGTCTTTTAGTGTAAATATCAATTTAGGGAAGATTGCTGTCCGTTTTTCACTTCCTAATCCATTGATCCGGATTTGTAAAATCGCTTTTTGGATTTCTCGTTCAAACCAATTTTTACCTAGACCGAAGCCAAGTGAAGTAAAAGGCGTTTGTCCGTTGGAAGTGAAAAGTGTATTGATCTCATATTCTAAACTTTGCATGGCATCAAAAATATCTTTTTTTGTTTTGGCTTTTGCATAGGCTTCTTGACGTTCGGGTGTGTCGATCCATTCTTTGGCATCAATTAAATGCTTTTTGTAATTTAATTGTGCAAAAGGAGCAAGCAATTCATCTGTACGATCGGCAGAACATCCGCCATATTGGCTAGATGCAACATTGGCAATGATCTGTGAGATCTGTGCCGTTGCTGTTTGGATCGATTTTGGTGATTCGACTTCTGCATTCCCAATTTTAAATCCGTTGTTCAACATACCTTTGAAGTCGATCAAACAGCAATTTGTCATTGGTGTATACGGATGATAATCGAGATCATGATAATGGATATCGCCTTTTTGATGTGCGTTGGCAATATGCGGTGGGAGTAATTTTAGCCCAATCGATTTCCCAACGATCCCAGCAGTCAAGTCACGCTGTGTATTGAACACATTACTATCCTTGTTCGCATTTTCATTGACAACACTTTGGTCTTTATTGATCAGTTTCTCAATCGAAAAGTTGATGTCTGTTGCCTTACTACGAGCAAAATCACGTTTTGTTCGATAGTGGATATATTCTTCTGCTAAGGCATATTCGTTTTTTTCTAACAAAATATGTTCAACGATATTTTGGATCTCATAGATTTTTACGTTATTTGCGAAGCGATCTTTGATTTCTTTGATCACAAGTTCTGCGATTGATTGGATCTTTTCGTACGTAATAGGAGATAAGGAACCGTGAATTTTCTTTTCTGCTTTGATCAGTGCGGCATTTATTTTCTGTTCATCAAATGGTACCTCGCGTCCGTCGCGTTTGATGACAGTCATTTTTTTAGTTTCAGGCTGTTTTTCTAGTACAGCCATTTCTTGATCTGTTCGTTTCATTTTCTTCAGCTCCTACAAAAATAGTTCTTGTCTATCATAAAACAAATTGAAGAAAGGAGCAACTAATTATCTGCTACATATAGTGTTTTATCGCTGTATAATTGAATGAGTATACTATATATGGTGTATATTATCTTGTGAAAAAAAGTGAAAACGTATGGTATCAGCTTTTGGAAAATACGAATTATTTTTTTTTGAATAAAAAAATTGAATAAAAAAATTTCATGGATAAATTTTTCGAGTGGTCAGGTGACAAAATCAAAAGGGAAAAAAGTGAAAGGATGTGCTACTATTCAATTAAGGATAAAGGTGGAGGATTAGCATGAGTAAAATAATCGAAGTAAAACATCTAAGTAAAAGTTATGGAAGTAGTAAATCACCGGTCAAGGTGTTAGACAATGTTTCTTTTTCAGTTGAAGAAGGAGAGTTTATTGGGATCATGGGGCCAAGTGGGGCTGGAAAAACTACTCTGATGAATATCTTATCAACGATCAATTTACCAACGATGGGTAGTGTGATGATCCAAGGGAATGAAATCACAAAAATGAAAAAACATGAATTGAGTGATTTCAGACGAAAAAAAATTGGCTTTATCTTTCAAACGTTCAATCTTATCGATACATTGAATGGTAAAGATAATATTTTACTTCCTTTGGCTATTGAAAATATGGCAAAAGATGAAATGGACCGAAGAGTTTTACATGTTGCCCAGCTTTTAGGGATCGAAGAATTACTAAAACGTTATCCTGATGAAATGTCAGTTGGACAAAGACAACGGATTGCGGCAGCTAGAGCTTTAGTAGTAGAACCAGAGGTGATCTTCGCAGACGAACCAACGGGATCATTGGATTCAAAATCAGCAACAGAATTGTTGAATTATTTAAAAACAGTCAACGAAGTCGAAAAATCAACGATCTTATTAGTGACACATGATCCTTATACAGCTAGTTATTGCAATCGTATTTTATTTATCAAAGATGGTGTGATTTTTTCAGAAGTGATCCGCCGAGGAACGAGAAAAGAATTCTTTGAAAAAGTCATCGACATGCAGGCGACGATTGGAGGAGGCGGTAAAATCAATGCTTTATAAACTAGCCGCAAAAAGTTTTTTTAAACAATCGAGGGGCTACCTTGTCTATTTCTTCAGTTTGACCTTATCGACGATGATCTATTACTCTTTTAGCGCGATGACCTATGACCAATCACTGATTCGAAGGGCAAGTCAAGATGTTTCGATAGATACTATTTTAAAGCTTGGTAGTTGGATCATTACCGTTGTTTTACTCTTTTTCGTACTCAGTGCTAATCGTTTCTTTCTCAATCGGAGACAAAAAGAAATTGGGATCTATCAATTGTTTGGAATCAGTAAATTCCAGATTTCATCGATCTATGTGTTGGAAACGATGACTATTGGTTTTTTTGCTTGTATGTTAGGTATTTTATTGGGAAGTATTTTTTCAAAATTGTTTCAAATGATTTTAGTACGAATGATGAAGATGGATATTACTAGTCGTTTTTTTATTTCTATCCCGTCCATTGTTGAAACCGTCGTGGTATTTTTTGTCATTCTTTCAGCAGTTTCTCTTTATTCACTATGGAAGATTTGGAGTTATCCCATGAATCGTAGTTTTGGGGAAAGAGAACAAGTGGAAAGTTCAATGTTGCGTATTCGCACAAGGCATCGTTTATTAGGCGTAATCGGTCTATTGATGATTTCTAGTAGCTATTTCGCCGCATGGAACTTTAGAGAAACGATTAGTCAGCTATTTGAAAAAAAGGTAAATCTAGGATTAATGATTGCTTTCCCATTTTCGATATTTTTTGTTTGTTTATTAGGAACCTATCTGTTCTTTTGTTATTCTTTTCGCTTGTTGCTCCATTTGTTGAGCGATTCGAGATTCAAGTATCGAGGAACCAATTTTTTATTGATTGGGAACACACAGATCCATCTTTTAAAAAGTTGGCGAATGAATTCGTTAATCACATTAGTTATCGGTCTATCTTTGGCAATGATCGGAGGGATGACTGGTATATCGACACTCATTGCACATCGTGAAGAGATTGCTGCTCCTGTTTCTTATCAATTAGATACTCAGACGGCAAACAAACTTCGACCGATCTTAGCAGAAGAAAATCAGAAGATCACTGATGAATTCGTTTTTCATTACAAAGTAGTAGGTAGCTATTATGACTTGAGCATTGGTTCGGTATCTGCCGGCAATGAGATCAAGCCAGTCAATTTGATTTCTGAAAAAGAGTATCACGCTTTTCGCAAAATCAAACCTAGTCTGCCAGAAATCAAACTTACAGGAAAAAATCATACAGTCATGTTAGATGCAATCGAATCGATGTTTCGTAATTTTTCTAGTTACGGGAAAAAGATCCATCTACCTGGTCAGCAAGAACTATTGATCCAACAGGTGCTTCCGGGATTTCTGGGAGATGAAGATATGACCTATTATGGACCGACCTTGGTCGTTGATCAAGCGATCTTTGACCGTGTAACTGGATTAGACTTTCAGATCATCAATTGGAATGTAACTGGTGGCAATCAAGAAAAATTGACCGAACGATCAAATGAAGAAGTAGCTACTAATTGGAACCACACGATTTATTATAGTTATGAGATCACCGATCAAGGGATAGTTGGGACGATCCATACCGATGCTTCTAAAGCAGAGGAAAGTGAATACTCAGAAAATAAATTGACAGGTCAAGCTTCACGTTTGAATTATAATGCTCGCTATCCTAGACTGCGTGCCACTGATCGTCAAATTGGAATCAATATCTTTGTTGCCCTTTTTGTGGGGATGATCGTGATCATTGCAACTGGTAGTATCTTGATGGTTCGGCAATTATCCGAAGCTGAAATTGAACGAACCAATTATCAATTGCTGACAAAATTAGGGATTGCTCAACGCAAAACAAATCGGATGATCTATAAACAAAATGCGTTGATGTTTTTTCCACCAATGATTTTGGGCATCACTCATGCTGTATTTGCCATCAATGTGTTTTCTCAATATGTAGAAGGGGCAGACTATTGGTTGGCATACTTTGTTTGTGGCTTATTGATCGTCATTTACCTACTCTTTTACTTTATGACTAGCCGTTTGTATTGTCGGATCATTGAGGAATAAGAAGAATAGAGCAAAAAGGGTATCCTATTCTAGCTGAACGAAAGACAGAATCGAGTTGTACGAATCTATTTTCGTACGGCTCTTTTTTTTGTTCTCTTTAGTTAGTGACAAAACTGTTAGCTGTAAAGCGCATTCTGTTAGTAAAACAAATGTTTTTTTGTGGATGGAATGAGTAGAATTTGACTAAGGATCTAAATAGGAGGAAAAAGAGATGAAACAATGGTGGCAGCAACCACAGGTTCGATATTGGCGAACTTTTATGCTTCGAACCCTTGTTTATTCTACGATACTATTGTTACTCATTTATTTGTATCATTACAAAAATATTCAAGGTGGAACATTTATATATAACGAATTCTAGGAGGGAAACGATGAAGAAAAAAGGAATCGTGGAAGCGATCGATTTTTGGGGAATAGCAGACCCAGAGAGAATCGCATATCAGACAGCAGAGGAGCGACACACATATCAAGAATTGAAGTACTCCTCAGATGCATTAGGCTATTACTTAGAGAAGCGTTTGACTACGAAAGGGCCAATCGTCGTGTTCGGCAATCTAGAGTTTGAGATGGTGGTATCATTTTTGGGCGCAGTGAAAGCAGGACATGCGTATCTACCGATTGATGCCCATACACCGAAGGAGCGGATCGAAGCGATTTTACGTGTCGCACAACCTAGTATGATCATTAGTTTAAGCGACTGGGAGATTGAGACAGATCTACCAATCATCCAAAAAGATTGTTTACGCTCGATCATCGCCTCGATAGTTGGTTATCCATTTGAGCATGCAGTGAAAGGTGATGAAAATTTTTATCTGATTTTTACTTCGGGCACCACAGGGGAACCCAAAGGCGTGCAAATCAGTCATGATAACTTAGTGAGCTTTGTCGATTGGGTCTTGAGCGATTTTCCAATCAAAGAGGGACAAGCTTTTTTAGCACAAGCGCCTTTCTCTTTTGATTTATCTGTATTCACTTTGTATCCAGCATTAGTTTCCGGTGGGATCATCAAGCCCTTATTTAAGGAAAACGTACAAGATTTTCAAAAACTATTTGCCGTTTTACCACAATTAAAACTGGACATCTGGGTATCAACCCCTTCGTTTGTCGATATTTGCTTGATGGACGCATCTTTTGACGAGGGACATTTACCAGAACTGATTACGTTCATTTTCTGTGGCGAAGAATTGACGAAAAAAACGGCGCAAGCGTTACTCGAACGGTTTCCTTCAGCCAAAATTTACAACACGTATGGGCCGACAGAAGCGACAGTAGCCATCTCTAGTATATTGATCACAAGAGAAGTATTGACTACGTATGAGCGTTTACCAATTGGCTATGTCAAGTCTGATACTACTGTATCCATTTTGAAAAATGGCGAAAGTGATCATGGCGAGATTTTGATTAGCGGTCCTAGCGTGTCAAAAGGCTATTTGAACAATCCTGAGAAAACAAAAGAAGTGTTCTTTCAAGTAACTGGGCATCAAAACTATCGAACAGGAGATGCAGGATATTTAGCAGAGGACGGTTTGCTTTTTATTGAGGGAAGAATCGATCAACAGGTGAAATTACATGGTTACCGCATTGAATTAGGTGATATTGAACATGCGTTGCTTAAAGATGAACGAATCAAACAAGCAATCGTTGTGCCCAAATATCAAGGATCGAAAGTCCAACAATTAGTGGCGTTTGTTGTACTGAACCAAGCGATTCCGGATACTAATTATCAGTTGATACGTTCGATCAAACAAAGGTTGACCGATTTTCTGATGGACTATATGATCCCACAAAAAGTGGCGTTTATTGACCAATTGCCACAAACGAACAATGGGAAAATTGATCGAAAAGCATTGACAGCTGAGGTGAATAGGTGATGAGTCTCCCACATATGATTCCTTATGCGGAGCCGTATTATTTTCTATTACTGAGTTTCGCGTTAGCGCCAATCATTTTTTCTCTACTATTTTTCCAGAAACGTTTAGGAACTTATCAAGTTCTTGTCACTTTCTTTTTCTTGTTCATCAGCTTTGGAGGAATGTATTGGCAACAAGGACTTGCTTTGATTGGCTATGTGATCTGGCAAAGTATACTTGTTTGGTGTTATTTCACTTATCGAAAAAAAAGAAATCAAAGTGTATGGTTTTATCTAGCGGTAGTTCTAGCAATTCTACCTTTAGCGATTACGAAAGTCACACCATTTCTAACATCTGGTAAGGGATCACTGTTTAGTTTTCTGGGAATTTCCTATTTAACATTCAAATCGGTACAAATGATCATGGAAATGAGAGACGGTATGATCAAAACCTATCATCCTTACCGTTATATTCAGTTCTTGTTGTTTTTCCCAACCATTTCTTCAGGACCAATCGATCGTTATCGAAGATTTGAAAAAGATCAGCTCCAACCACCAACAAAGGAACAATATCTGGAAATGTTGGAAAAAGGGGTCCATCATCTGTTTATGGGTTTTTTATACAAATTCATCATCGGTCATTATCTCGGACAGGTACTGTTACCCATCGTATCAAAAGGAGCCTTGACTCATGGCGGAGTCTCATGGTGGCTATTGGGATACATGTATGTCTATAGTTTGTATCTCTTTTTCGATTTTGCTGGCTATAGTTTGTTTGCAGTTGGTACAAGTTATTTGATGGGCTATGATACCCCGATCAATTTCAACAAACCATTTTTAGCTTGGAATATCAAAGAATTCTGGAATCGTTGGCATATGTCTTTGTCCTTCTGGTTCAGAGATTACGTTTATATGCGGTTGATGTTCTTCTTGATGAAGAAAAAATGGTTCAAGAGCAAGATCGTGACTTCAAATATTGGATACTTTGCATTGTTTCTATTGATGGGTGTCTGGCACGGTTTGACATGGTACTACATTTTATATGGTATCTATCATGCAACATTGATTTGTGTGACAGATGCATGGATTCGTTACAAGAAAAAACGGAAGAAAAAACTTCCTTCCAATCGCTTGACCCACGCATTTTCTGTTTTCATGACGTTTCAAGCGGTGTGTGCTAGCTTATTGATTTTTTCAGGATTTTTAGATCAACTATTTTTTAAATAAATGACGAGTTTAAAGGAGAGAATAGATATGGAAGAACAAGTTTTAACGATTTTAGCAGAGATTACAGGTACAGATGAAGTGAAAGAAAATAAAGAAATCGATTTGTTTGGTGAAGGTTTATTGGATTCACTAGGGTCTGTTCAATTATTAGTTGAGCTGGATGGACAACTTGATGTACAAGTTCCTGTCTCAGAATTTGACCGAGAAGAATGGGCAACACCAAATAAAATTATTGATCAAATCAACGAATTGAAGGGATAACGATGAAGAAAAAGCTGTTTGCGATTTTTGGTCCAGTGATATTTGCGTTTATACTGATTGCGATTTTTTTCACTTCATCTTATCGCGTGAATGTAGCTGACCCAGAAATCATTCATAGAGCAGCCAGTTCGATGTCAGACAACGTCTTACGAGGGGATGTAATCAAAAATACAGCTTTTACTGAAAAAAAGTATGTGCCTTTTCTTGGTTCAAGTGAATTGAGTCGGATCAGTCCCTTTCATCCTTCTGTTTTAGCCCAGAAATATCAACGGAGCTACGAACCATTTTTATTAGGTGCCCCTGGGACTCAATCGCTGAGCCAGTTCATGATGATGCGCTCAGCTGGTAGGGATCTCAGAAATAAAAAAGTAGTGGTTATCGTGTCTCCTCAGTGGTTCGTAAAAGACGGGGTGAAGGAAGACTATTTCAGTACCCACTATTCAGAGTTACAGACATTGGATTGGCTGTTTTCAATAAAAAAAGTGACCGCGTCAGATCGCTATTTCGCGCGACGTTTATTAAGTTTTTCGATCGTTTCAAAAGATGAAGAGATCACGCGGATTTTAAATACAGTACAAAAAGGAATCAAACCCAATGATAAAGAATTAGCGGGCTTGGAAGACAAATGGAACATCTTGAAGCGTGAGGATGAATTATTTAGTGGAATTGGTTTGACGGATAAACAAAAACAGATCGATCAAGCGACCAAACCATTACCGACTAGCTATGAAAAAGAGCAACTAAGTCAGCTCGCTACACAGATCGGTGCTAGTAAAACTAAGAATAATCCTTTTGCTTTAAAAGATGATTTCTACAATACCCGAATCAAACACCATTTAGATGAGTTGAAAGACTCACAGAAAGACTGGGATTATCGTTTTTCAAAGGAATATTCTGATTTTCAATTATTATTGCAACAACTAGCAAATGAACATACTGAAGCACTATTCATTCTTCCACCAGTGAATGAAAAGTGGAGTGATTATACTGGTTTGTCTCAAGAAATGTTGCAAGGATTTGCCAAAAAAGTCAAGTATCAATTAAAGAAACAAGGATTTCAACATATCGCAGACTTAACAAAGATGGCTAGTGTTCCCTATTTTATGGAAGATACGATCCATCTTGGTTGGCAAGGCTGGTTGACTGCAGATCAGTACATCCAACCCTTCTTAGAAGAGGAGCAGCCAGTGAGTCATTATCAGATGGACGATGCTTTCTATAGTAAAGATTGGCAATTGCAGACCCCGGATACACTACCAGAAAAATAAGTGATGCATTTGAATCAAAATAAAAGTCGAATAAAGAAATGTGAGGAATGACCTGTAACTTCCAAATAAAGTGGATGTTATGGGTTGTTTTTGAGATGTTAGCAGATCCAAAAAAACTAAAACGAAGATTGGCTTGATAATAAGACTGCATAAATCAAACAAATATGCTGCCCCAAAATCAGTGAACAATGATATAATTCTACTATTAAGTATGGAAAAGAGGGAAAGCGTTTGAATAAAAATGAAGAACAATTATTGATTGATTTAACAACTGCGCGTGGCGTACCAGGAAATGAAGAAGAGGTACGAAAAGTCTATAAAAAATATGCAGAGCAATTCACAGATGATATTTTTTACGATGGTTTAGGTAGTATCATCGCAAAACATGATTCTGGCAAGGGCCCTAAAGTATTTATCTCCGGACATATGGATGAAGTTGGCTTTATGGTTACAAAGATCACAGATAAAGGATTTATTGAATTTCAAACACTAGGTGGTTGGTGGGGCCAAGTCATGTTGGCACAACAAGTAGAAATCAAGACCCAAGAGGGAAAAATTATCCATGGCGTGATTGGTTCAAAACCACCACATGTCTTGACTGCTGAAGTTCGTAACAAACCGTATGATATCAAAGATATGTTTATTGACATCGGTGCGACAAGCAAAGAAGAAGCGACGAAATGGGGCATTCGTCCTGGTGATATGGTCACTCCTTATATTGAATATCGTCGAATGAATGATGGAAAATTCTTGTTAGCAAAAGCATGGGACAATCGTATTGGGACAGCTGTTTCTTTACGTGTACTTGAAAATCTAGCAAAAGAAGGACATCCGAATGTCTTATTTGCTGGAAGTGATGTACAAGAAGAAGTTGGTTTAAGAGGTGCGCGCACAAGTACTCATTTGGTTGACCCTGACATAGCGATTGCTTTAGATACAGGTACTGCTGGAGATACACCAGGGATGACACCGAAAGAGGCAGATTCAGTTTTAGGTAAAGGACCACAAATCTTGATTTTCGATGCTTCGATGATCCCACATAAAAAATTATTGAATTTTGTGATCCAAGTGGCAGAAGAAATGGCTATTCCATTCCAATATACTGTCATCACCGGTGGGGGAACAGATGCGGGCCAAATGCATGTGTCACGTAATGGTGTGCCATCTATTGCAATCACTGTCCCCGTTCGTTATCTGCATTCACATACATCGATCATCCATGAAGAAGATTACTTCAATACAGTGAAGTTAGTTACTGAAGTAGTCAAACGTTTGGATAGTGAAAAAGTAGCAGAAATCAGGAGCTATGAGTAATGAAGAATGTTTCTGAATATCGAAAAAAAGCCCGGGCATCTTTAGAAGGACAGTGGGGGATCAATGCTTGGATCATTTTCCTTTCAGTCTTTATTGGGTTGATCATCCAGCAGCTTTTTGTGGGCATCTTCCCAACAGATAGCACACAGGCAAACATACTCAATTTTTTGATCCAACACGTACTGATCTTTGCTTTTACTTATGGGGTCTATTATATCTCGTTAGTTGTGGTCAGAGGTGGGCGAGCAAAATCTAATCTGTTGTTTGCTGTTTTTCAAAAAGAATATTTTGTATCGATTCTGCTTATCAATCTTTTAAATACCGTATTCAATTGGTTGATCAACGGTATTATACTTTTGCCTAGTTTTTTGATAGGCGGGTTCAATACGTATATCAATTTACTTTTCAATGGAAATGCTTCACCACAAGGGATGATGAATGATTTTACGATTGATCTGAGTTTTGCAATCTTTACAACTTTACTATTCGTCGTGTCGCTATTTGTGATGACGATCGTTGCAGGATTGTTCCAATTTGCTGCTTGGACAAAGTTTGACTATCCGAAACTGACAGTTATCCAAAGTTTGAAATATGCTTGGTTTTTATTAAAAGATCGTATTGGTACCTATCTTCTCCTACAACTTTCTTTTATTGGTTGGTATATTCTCGGATTTATTGCGCTATTCTTTGGTTTACTCTGGGTGATTGCTTACGTCAATGTGTCGATTGCACAGTTTTACGAACAAGCCCGTATTGAAAAAGGTAGCCCAATGGAATACTTTAACTTAGGATAAGCAGTTTTCCTTATGAAAATAAGAAATTGTGGTAGCATAAGTTTTTGAGGGGGAATCAGTCATGAAATTAACCGTTTTAGGTTGCTTAGGTGCATATCCTTATAAAAAACAAGGAACGACGAGTTATTTGTTGCAAGCTGATCAATTTAATTTGTTGATTGATGCAGGGAGCGCAACGCTTGTGAAATTGGAAGACCATCTTGATCCGCTTGCTTTAGATGCTGTGATCATCAGCCATTATCATCATGACCATATCGCAGATCTAGGTGTCTTGCAATATGAGTGGCAATTGCATCCAAACAGAGATCAAGAAAAGATATTACCAATCTATGGACATACGAAAGATGCCAGTCATTTTGAACAATTGACAATGCCGGGAGTGTCCCAAGGGGTGGCATATGATCCAACCCAAGAACTTGAAGTCGGACCATTTTCGATCACTTTCTTGGAAACGATTCACCCAGTGGTTTGTTATGCCATGCGTATTGTCGAAAGAGCCACCGGAAAAGTATTTGTTTTTACAGGAGATTCTGGCTATTTAGAGAGTTTCATCCCATTTGCTAAAGAGGCGGATCTCTTTTTGGCGGACACGTATCTTTTTGCAGGAAATGAGCGACATAAAGCGCATTTCACTTCAAAAGAATCCGGGGAGATCGCAAAAGCGGCAAAAGTCAAAAAACTGGTTTTGACACACTTGCCACAATTTGGGGACCTAACACAATTAGAGAATGAAGCAAAAGAAGCGGCTGGAGAAGAAATCGAAGTTGCTTTAGCTGAAGTCGATAAAGTGTTTGACATATAGGAGGACGAGCAGAATGATTTTTGTACCAAATGAAAACCATGATCCAAGAGTGAATTTAGCAATTGAGACCTTTTTACTGCAAGAGATGCCATTAGAAGAACCAATCTTGCTGTTTTACATCAATGAACCGTCAATCATTATTGGTCGAAATCAAAACACGATCGAAGAAATCAATCGTGAATATGTTGAAGAGCATGGCATCCATGTGGTACGTCGTTTAAGCGGTGGTGGGGCTGTGTATCATGATTTTGGTAACTTGAATTTCAGTTTCATCATGCCAGATGATGGGGATTCGTTCCGTGACTTTGCGAAGGTGACTAAACCAATCATTCAAGCGTTACACGAATTAGGTATTTCAGGTGCCGAATTAAAAGGACGTAATGACCTGGTGATCGATGGCTTGAAGTTTTCAGGGAATGCTATGTATGCTACAAATGGTCGAATGTTTGCACATGGAACGATCATGTTCGATTCAGACATTGATGAGGTAGTCAATGCGCTTAAAGTCAAAAAAGAAAAAATCGAATCTAAAGGAATCAAATCGATTCGTTCGCGAGTTACAAATATCAAACCATTCTTACCTGAGGAAAAACAAGGAATGACAACAGAAGAATTTCGTGAAGACATTCTTTTGAAAATCTTTGGGGTGTCTTCAGTAGAAGAAGTAAAAACTTATGAATTGACAGAAAAAGATTGGGAAAAAATCAATCAAATTTCTGAGCAGTATTATCGAAATTGGGATTGGAATTATGGAAAATCACCGGATTTCAACTTTTCACGCCAAAAACGCTTTTCAATTGGCTCGATCGAAGTACATCTGAATGTCTCAGAAGGGATCATCGAGGATGTAAAAATTTTCGGCGATTTCTTTGGTCTAGGAGATATCAAAGATGTTGAACAAGTGTTGACAGGGTTAAAATATGATAAAGCTACCTTACAAGACGCAGTTGAAACGATCGATATCAAGAAGTATTTTGGTGCGATCGAAGCACAAGATTTATTGGAGTTATTGTACTAAATAAGGTTGTGCCAGAAGCGTCTTGACCTAGGAAGTAAGATAGAAAATTGAAAAATAGTTTTTCATGTTTTACAATTTTTTAGTTTGATGTTGAATGTCCGTTTCTGGAACATCATTTATTTGGTTGTAGGGGGATAAGATAACTAATGTCCCAGACCTGACAAATCTTGAATAGATCATAAGACCTTCAAAAACAGCCGGTTGACTGCTTTTGAAGGTCTTTTTTAGCCAGGGGATATATTAATTTTTAGGCGATCGACCCACTTATCTTTTTCTTGGATCAAGGTGCTGCTGTATTTTTCGAGCGTGTTCTGGATCATCATCAAGTCATACTGTTCCTGTCGTATCAATTCTTCTGTCACATCTTTTGAAAAAATATTTTTCTCATAGTGTGTACTGTGCTCACAGTGGATCTGGATGTGAGAATTGATTTCTTGGATCGATAAATAGATTTCTCGATGCAAAGGATTTTCAATGGCTTGTGTTTCGCGAAACGAGTGCTCTAGAATATGGATGAGTAATTGTGTGAAATCTTCATCATGGATCGGTAAGGAAGCTGGGATATGGGTGTGAAAATCAACCTTGATATTCTTTTTAGCAGCGACTTCTTGATATCTAGCCAAAATCAAATTGGTTAGTTGGTGACCTGTCGGAAAAAGAGACAAATCCAATCGTCTTGTTTCGTCTACGATCCGTTCTAAGTAAGTTTTCGCTTCGGCTTGTTCATTTTTATCAATCAATTGACTCAGTTCTTCCATTTGTACAACAAAGTCATTTTTTGCTTGATCGATTTGTTGGATCTGTGCTTGGATTTTTGTATAATGTGTTTCGATCAGATCTGTTTTAGTTTGTAAGAAAAGCCGTTCTTTATGGTAACTATCGATTTTCATGATATTCTCCATGATGTTGTATCCGACAATAACAATCAGGAGAACCGCAAATAAGAGCGTGGACCAGTTGATAATTGAATGCCCGATCCCTA
The DNA here is from genome assembly GCF_002813755.1 of Enterococcus mundtii. Classification (NCBI taxonomy): domain Bacteria; kingdom Bacillati; phylum Bacillota; class Bacilli; order Lactobacillales; family Enterococcaceae; genus Enterococcus; species Enterococcus mundtii. The sequence continues at coordinate 631,330 of NZ_CP018061.1, forward strand.
AGGCAGTTTGAATATAAAACATACAATGAAAGATAGCGATCAAAACGATCCAAGGGCTACATACAGTGAAAAAACGATTTTGTTTATATGCTTCACCGATACTTGCTATAGAAGTAACTAAAGTGCTTACAACACTAACAACACTAGCAAAGGGCATCAATTCGGGTAATTCAAAATCTGAAAATAATGCATAAATTAAGATGTTGGCAAAAACAAATGTTTGGAAATAGCAGAAATAACCATACCATTTCTGATAGTTCGTCATTTTGGACTGATAGTAAAAAATAATCAGTATAGAAGTCAAGATTGCAAATAAGTGGGAAAAAATCGAATGTACGATTGGTTCAAAAAGAACACCGCTCAAGATATCTTCCGAAATCGATTCAAATCCAAGCACGAAAGAAAATAGGCTCAAAATCAATAATGAACGATCTAATCTATTATGCCTGTAGAGAATATAGCTAGTCCAGATCAATAATCCGATGGCAATGACGAAAGCCAAGATCATCGCGATGACTTGTGGGATCGATTGTGAAAAAATGAAGCTGATCATTGGACTGGTAGTTCCCAAATAAACTTTGGGTGTCAGACCAGCATAATTTTGATAAGGCGAGGAAACAACGATTTTCAACGTCTTGCCCACATAGGATTCTGGTAGATCGATGATCGATAAAGACAATCCAGGATTGTTTCGTGCGCTTTCTTTGGAGCGACTGTAGAGTAGCGTGTCATCTAATGAGACACTTAGCCATTGATGGTTGCCTTTGATCAAGAGATTGGCATCCGCCAATTCTTTATGTAGAGTAGTTTCCATTATAAATGGTTCATTCTTGTCGATGGACGGCATGTAGTCGATATGGTTACTGTCGAACTGAAAATAAGGATCGTGCTCGGAATAATAGACCCATGAATCATCAATCTGAGACATTTGTTTATTGTCAATTGGTGTGAAGAGGTAATGAAAAAAATAAGCGATACTTATTATAAATAACGATGCAAATATAATAAGTATGCTCCATTTGATTTTCGTATAGAATGGTATAATTTTATTGCGTCCGTTATTAAAAAGAACCATAGACAAATCTCCTTTAATAAATTATCTAATTCCAGAGTAAACTTTTTTCATTTAACAGTCAATTTTTAGGTATTTTTATAGTTTTTTTGTTCGTTTCTTTATTTTTTTATAGAGAATGCTCAAACTGAGTATTAATATTGTAAAAAAAATTACGTTATTATATTATAGATTTAATAAAATGTTTCTTAAGGAGGTTCAATGTGCCTATCTATAAAAAAATAACTTTTTTCAGTTCGATTTCGTTAGTGGTTCTTCTAGCAATCATTTTGTGTGTCGTGCTGCTCCCTCGAGTATTCGGACTGACACCGCATATCATTGATGATCAAGCGATGGCATCGTCTTATGCAGAAGGAAGTCTGATCTATGTACAGAAAAGAAAGACAGATACGATTTTAGTTGGAGATGTGATCACCTACTATGAAAATTCAGGTAAACATATCGTGACAAGAAGGGTCGTTGCTATTGAAGATCAACACCAGTATTTTTACACGAAAGCTGATGGAAAAACGCAAATCGAAGTTGAAGCAGTACGAGATCGTAATATTATTGGCACGCCTGTATTCAAGATCCCGTACATAGGGTTATTGTTCTCACGGCATGCGTTCAATTGGATGAAATGGGTATTCTTAGGAATCGCTGTATGCTTGTCTTCCATTACAGCTTGGCATACCTACCTTGAACTGAAAAAACGCCGAGAGAAAGAAACTGATTTTTTTTCTGACATGCAATAATCATATTTTTATTTACCAGCTTCTCCCTCTTGTCGAAAGATAGGTTTCTTCGTATAATGTTTGGAAGAGGAGGGGAAGTATGCGTAATGAAATGATGCATCGTCCCGTTGTAAAAGAAGAGTTATTGGATTTTATGCGGACAAAACAAAAACAGTTAACTGGAGAATTGGGGAAAGTCGAAGAGGAAGCACATGCGGCGGAAGTGCCGATCATTCCTCATGAGACGGTCGTCTTTTTGCAGTTTTTATTAGGACAGATCAAACCAAAAGAAGTACTTGAAATCGGAGCTGCGATTGGATTTTCATCTAGTTTGATGGCGCAAGTCATTGGAAAAGACGGTCATGTGACGACGATCGATCGCTTTGACGTAATGATCAGAAAAGCGAAAGCGACGTATGAGCGTTTAGAGATGACGGATCGAGTGACATTATTAGAAGGCCAAGCGGCTGATATTTTGCCAACATTGACTGGTCCTTATGACTTTATATTTATGGATAGTGCAAAATCAAAATATATCGAATTCTTGCCTGAATGCCTTCGTGTGTTGAAAAAAGGCGGCGTCTTGATGGTTGATGATATTTTTCAAGGAGGGACGATTCTTCTGTCAGATGAAGAGATCCCAAGAGGAAAACGAGCGATCCATCGTAAATTGAATGAATTTCTACGCGTGGTCATGGAACATCCAGATTTGACCTCTACGTTGTTACCTTTGGGTGATGGTGTGATTTTGATCACGAAAGAGGCAGAAACGATCGACTTATAATTGCCAGTTTTTTTAGTAAAGATTCAAAAGAATACTAGCTAAGTCGATTTCATTGTTAGCAAGGCAGAGGTTGAAAGTAGGGAATCAATCCAATCAAGTTCTGCCTTACTATTTTGAACGAAACAGACGTTCATGTTCCATGTTAAAATGACAAGCCGATCGCAGCAAAAAAGTACAATATGAAAATTGTGCCTGTATTTTTATAGTGAAATCTGTAAGAAAAAAGTACGATAAAAATTTTTGTTTCATAAAATAACTATTTTGTATTGACATAAGCTCTCAATTTATCTATAATTATTTTTGTTCCGCTAAAGCTGTCATAGTAGCTCAGCTGGATAGAGCATCCGCCTTCTAAGCGGACGGTCGGGGGTTCGAATCCCTCCTGTGACGTAAAAACCGTTAGAAACTTTTGTTTCTAGCGGTTTTTTTGTAGATTGTGCCAAATTTGTGCCAACCAAAATGTTAAAAATCCTAAGAGTATGAATATGATGATTTTGTTTCTAAAGCATGTCAGTTAAAGACTTTGCTACAGTTTTTTCAATTTCCACAGTGTATGATTAAGTGCTTGCCGTAAAAAAGATATTTTGGGAATGTATTCCTAAGAGATAGTGTAAGATATGGAATAACGTGAAGTAGTTTTCTGTCAATTAGAAGTCTTTTTTTGTCGCTCACTTTTTCTGAAATACCTTCATTTGATTAATCTAGGAAAATCAGACATCTATGATAAAATAAACTATCAAAAGAAACTATCAAAAGAAACTGTCTGATCAGATAGTGTGACCAACGTTTCTTAAATTGAACATCGAACGGCATATTTCAGGAGAGGACAAAGGAAAAGACGAATGTTAATCACAAGAAAATGGATGGATCGTTTAACAAGTCCGTATCGAACATCAGGAATGTTTCGCTGTTTTGCGGAATCTCAGAGTATGGACAGTGTCAGTAGTAAAGCAATTCTATTGATTGATGAGACAAAAGTGACGATTTTGTTTTTGAATTTTTTTCAAACAAAAGTCATTGATCATCTCACGTATGAGCGAACAGTGATCGAAGAGGAACAAGTAGCATTAGGTGGCGGATTATCCGTGGTCTGGCGTTTTTCCGCTGGTAGAAAGCACTGGCGGTTTCGTATTATGAAAAAAATCATCCCTTTAGGTGATGAACAAAGAGAATTTTTGATGCAACTCGAGTAAGGATATCACTTACGAAAAAAAGAAGAACACTAGCAACGATATTGTCGTTGCATAGTCGTTCTTCTTTTTTATTAAAACCGTGTGATGATGTCATCTAAAATAGCAATCAATTCTTCTTTCTCCACGTTTAAATGACCATTGATCCATTCGGCTAAGACGCTAGTAGTTCCGGAAATAGAAAAAAGGACTTCTACTTTATTTTTGATATCTTTCATATCTAATTGTTCTTCGTCCATGACTTTTTTCATTAGAATCTGTCGAAGCTGCACAGATAGATCATCATTTAAAAAATCATTGAATAAAAAATGAAAGACCTCTTTGTTTTCATCTACATGATTCACTAATGCATGAACGAATAAACGAAAGTCATATTGTTCGTTTTTAGGGTATTTTTGATCGAATATATCCGTCAATGTATCGATTGTTTCCTCGAGGATTTTTGATCGAAGGTCGTAAATATCCTCATAGTGAGTATAAAACGTCCCTCTTCCGATATCTGCTTGTTGTGAAAGCTCCGCAATCGTGATTTTATTGATGGGTTTTTCTTTCGTTAAATCTAAAAAGGCTTGTTTGATTGCTTGCTTCGTTCGGGTGCTTCGACGATCCATATGTATCTCCTTTTTTAGACAGTATCTTCCTAAGTGTTCATTATTGAACAGATGTTGAATCATTGCCTATAGGAAGTCGCTTTTTGAGTAATTATAATAAAGTTACGTAAAGAAATAAAGTTTTGATTCAAAAGGAGTAGATGGATATGGAAAAATTAACGATTCGTTCAATTGATAGAAAAGACTTAAATAAAGCAAGTGAATTTGCAGCACAAGGGATGAATTTTTCGAGCTATACAGAAAATCCTATCGCACTTTATCTCTATCGTCAGTATGCACTTACAGGTGCATTGATGAAATCAACAGTCACATTAGGTGCGTATCTAGACGGTCAATTTGTCGGCTTTCTTTTTGCTCGCTTCGATGGGGAAACGAAAGTATCTGTTTCATGGGGAAGACGCCTGTTTATCAACGTAGTGGAAAAATTGATGGGATTGACCGGCTATCAAGATGCAATAGGTATTTATGATCAAGCCAATCAAACAATGTATCATGAATTTGCATCTAATCATCCAGAAGGCGAAGTCACTTATTTTGCCGTTGATCCCACATTGAAAGGTAAGCGGATTGGCTCACGCTTGTTAGAAGAAATAGAGAAACGTTATAAAAATAAGCGAATATTTCTCTATACAGACTCTAACTGCAACTACCAATTTTACTTAAAAAAAGGATTCACCATTTTTGGTCGCCAACCAATCGATCTAGGTGGAGGAGAATCAATGACCTGTTACTTACTAAGCACCACCTTATGATCGAAAACTCTAGTGATTAGACGACGTATAACGTTGACTCAGTGATGAGTCGGCGTTTATTTGTATTTTTACACGCTTGATTTGTAAGAGTAAGTTGCAGAAAAAAAACAACAGTTCCTTTATAATCAAAGAGAGATCGTTTTCGGTTGGTACTCATAGCAATGATCCAGCTAAAAAAAACGATCAATCACCGATTTTAGAAAGGAAGAAAATAGATGACATTATTATCTCAAATTTTAGTTACACTTGTTGCCTTGGAATTTCTTTATATCATGTATATTGAAACTTTTGCGACGGAATCTGCCACAACTAGTCGAGTATTCAACATGCCGAAGGAAGAATTACAACGTCAGTCAGTACAGACTTTATTTAAGAATCAGGGGATCTATAATGGTTTACTTGGTGTGGCATTGGTGTACGGCGCTTATTTTTCAAATGCACCAAAAGAAATCACGGGGCTATTGCTGATCTATATTTTGCTTGTAGCTGCTTATGGTAGCTTGACTAGTGATCGCTTGATCATCGTCAAACAAGGTGGGTTAGCAGCGATTGCACTCATTACGTTATTCTTTTAGGATATAATGGAAAAACAGCTGAAAAAATTATGAAAGTTTGTGAAAAAACTTACTTTAATCAACAAAATATGCTATCCTGTAACGTGCATTTCATCAATTTTTTATGAAAATGGGGTAGTAGTGTTGTTAAAGAATTATATTGGTTTATTGAAAAAAGAATTTTCTGGTTATAATCTTTCGGTATTTCAAAAAGATTTATTGGCAGGTATTACAGTCGCGGCGGTTGCCTTACCACTCGCTTTAGCCTTCGGTGTTTCAAGTGGGGCAGATGCAGCTGCTGGTCTGATCACTGCTGTAATTGCTGGTCTAGTCATTGGTGGTTTATCTGGTGGGTTCTATCAGATTTCTGGTCCTACTGGCGCGATGGCAGCAATCTTGATGTCGATTGCCGCAAAACAAGGAATGCAAGGTGTCTTGCTGGCTACTTTTTTGGCTGGAGTTCTTTTACTCGCTGCGGGTGTCTTGCGATTAGGAACGCTGACTTCATTTATCCCTGCACCTGTCATCACAGGGTTTACTTCTGGTATTGCAATCATTATTGCTTTAGGTCAGATCGATAATTTATTCGGTGTTCACTCAGAAGGGGCCAATGTGATGGAAAAATTGGCTAGTTATCAAAACTTAGGCTTTGAAATTTCTTTGCCAACGATTTTAATGGGAAGTTTGGTCATTATTGGGATGCTGATCTATCCTAAAAAATGGGGGCAAAAGATACCAAGCTCATTGTTGGCAATCATCCTCACAACTACGTTGATGATGATCGTTGATTGGCCAATTGCGACCGTAGGGGAAATTCCCCAAACGTTGATCAGTAGTAACCGTTTGGTACTTGGTGATTTTAGTTTGTCTGCGATCCAAACAGTGATTGTGCCAGCAATCAGCATTGCACTGTTAGGTATGATCGAAAGTTTGTTGTGTGGTGCCTCGGCAGGCCGAATGGCGAATCGTCAGTTAGATAGTAATCAGGAGTTGGTCGCACAAGGAATTGGTAATCTACTGTTACCATTTTTTGGTGGGATTCCAGCTACAGCAGCCATTGCTCGAACGAGTGTCGCAATCAAATCCGGTGCTCAAACCAGAGTAGCTGGAATGATCCATGCAATCGTATTGTTTCTATCCATGCTTATTTTTGCACCAATCATGTCGAACATTCCGATGCCAGCATTAGCAGGCGTATTGATCGTCACTGCTTGGCGTATGAATGAATGGGAAACGATCAAAGAACTATTCGCTAAAAGATACTGGTCAGCGCTTCTTCTATTTTTCTTGACGATGGGGTGTACAGTGATTTTTGATCTTAGTATTGCGATCGTTATAGGAATTATCAGTGGGTGTGTATTTTTTATTGTTAAGAGTGCAGCCATCACGATTTCAGTAGAGGAAATCGACTGGCAGCGAATGAGTTTGCCGGAAACGAAAAAGTTGGATAATTGGGCAGTTGTTTATATCAGTGGTCCTTTATTCTTCATGTCCGCCGAACGATTGAAAGCGACGTTAACAGAATTAGCAGATAAAGAAGGAATCATTTTTTCAATGCGTGGGGTGCCAAGTATTGATTTGACGGCGCAAAGTTTATTTGAAGAATTTCAAGAAAAAGCTGCTATAAAAGAACAAACGATTATTTACACCTCGTTACAACCAGAAGTGGAAAAGCAATTGCAACATCTTTGGGAAAAACAAAAGACAGAACAACATCTTACGGTGGCTCATGCGCTGGCCTCTTTACACAAACAAACTATGTTAGATAGTGAAATATAGTCAGTTGGTTCGCTAAAAAAATTGTGACTGCCGCCTGTTCTAAGGTAAAATAAGTTTATAGACGTTTGGGAGGTAGGAATGGATGAACATCAAACAAGTGAGTGAAGAAAAAGGAATCTCTGCGGATACGTTACGCTACTATGAACGAATCGGTTTGATCCCACCGGTGAACCGAACAAACGGAGGTATCCGGGATTATACTGAAGAAGATTTACGTTGGGTCGATTTCACCTTATGTATGCGTAGTGCGGGTTTGTCGATCGAATCTTTGACTGAATATATTCGTTTATATAGCGCCGGTGATGAAACAATCCTTGCTCGTAGGGATCTTCTTATGGAAGAAAGTGAACAATTGGCAAAAAAAATTGCAGAGATGCAAGCTTGTCAGGAACGTCTCCAAAAGAAAATCGCGCGTTATAATCAAGACTTAGTCAAAGGAGATCCAATCTTAGTTTGATCTAGTCGCTAAAACTAAGAACCAACCAATCGATCATGATTTGTGAGACTGGTTGGTTCTTTTGCTGTCTTTACTTTTTTTCAGCAAGTATTTTTCCAAGTTTTTGCCAATCTTCTAAAATCGTTTCTGTCAGCGTTCGATTATAAAAAATGGCCGCTGGGTGGAAGAGTGGAAGAACACGATACTGTTTAGTGGAAAATTGATAAGCATCATGCGGTGGATTTAACTCTAAGACTGGTCCGGTATATAGTTTTCCGTGATTTTTTGAAATTGTATAGCCATTACCTAATAAACGTTGCAGTCCAATATTGCCTAGCGTGGCAATCAAAGAGGGCTGTATATGTTGTAGTTCGTAATCTAAGATTGGTGCATGAGCAAAAACTTCCGTTTTACTTGGCGTTCGATTCGGATAAACGATCTCTGATTTTTTTGTCCGTCCATTGATGCGTTGGACGATTCGATAAGGACGGCTTCTGACAGCGCTAGTAATATACACTTCATCCCGAGATAACCCGACTGATTTTAGTGCATTCATCAACTCTTTGCCAGCTTGGCCGCTAAATGGAATGTGATTCTCAATTTCTGTTTTACCTGGGGCTTCGCCAACTAACATCAATTTGGGTCGGATAGGGCCTTGTCCAGCGACAAATCCTTCCACGCGGTGTCCTTGAATACGCCGAGTTGCTTCGTCAATCAAATGTTTTGGGTAATCCATAGTATCAACTCCTATTCTCATCCATTATAGAAAGAAATCGTTCAATTGACGAATGATTGGCAAAATAAAAAAGTTGTTGACTAATATAGTAGGATTTGTTATTCTAGTAATGTTGTAATTGTGGTCTCCACAGCTACAACCGCACAGAATGAGTTTGATTAAGTACAGGACACCCTGTCACTCTGGATGGCGAGTCTAAGTATGAAAATAAGGAGGTGCTTTAAAGCATGTACGCAATTATTAAAACAGGTGGTAAACAAGTAAAAGTTGAAGTTGGACAAACAATCTACATCGAAAAACTTGACGTTGAAGCAGGCGAAAAGGTTGTATTTGACGAAGTTATTTTAGTAGGTGGCGAAACTACGAAAGTAGGCGCTCCAACCGTTTCTGGTGCAACAGTTGAAGGTACAGTTGAAAAACACGGCAAACAAAAGAAAGTCGTTACTTTCAAATACAAACCTAAAAAACACTCACACCGTAAACAAGGTCACCGTCAACCATACACAAAAGTGGTTATCGACGCGATCAACGCTTAATCTGCGTTTGAGAAAGAAGGCCTAAACAATGATCAAAGGGACATTTAAACGAAATGACGCTGGTCAAATCGTTTCATTTACTTTGACTGGGCACGCTGATGCCGGTCCTTACGGAAGTGATATCGTTTGTGCAGGTGTTTCTGCCTTAGCGATCAGCACTGTCAATGGGATTTCATCATTAGCTGGTTTTGAACCGATTGTTGACATGAATGAAGAAGAAGGCGGCTATTTGTACGTCGAAGTAATTTCACGATTGACACAAGAGCAAAACAATATTGCGGAAATCTTATTGGAGAATCTCCTATTAGGTTTACAATCGATCGAAGCTGAAAACCCAGAATATATCCAAACAAAAACAATTAATGATAAATAGGAGGTGCAGACCATGTTGTTAACAATGAATCTACAATTATTTGCCCACAAAAAAGGTGGCGGTTCTACATCTAACGGCCGTGACTCAGAATCAAAACGTCTAGGTGCAAAACGTGCTGACGGACAAACAGTTACAGGTGGATCAATTCTTTACCGCCAACGCGGAACAAAAATTTATCCAGGTGTGAACGTAGGTATTGGTGGAGATGACACTTTATTTGCTAAAGTTGACGGTGTTGTTCGTTTCGAACGTAAAGGCCGCGACAAAAAACAAGTGTCTGTTTATCCAGCTTAATTCTTGTCGAATGCTCAATCCCTTGAAGCTCATGGGATTGAGCTTTTTTTGTTTTTTTTTAAATCCATTTTGACTATCCTTTTGAATGTCTTTTTAGAAATTCATATAGTTTAGTAATTTCATTGTTGTTTCTTCTTTTTTACTATTAGTTATATGTGTGTAGGTATCCATGGTTGTTTTAATATTTGAATGGCCTAATCTTTCTTGCACTTCTTTGTGATCAGCACCAGCTTCATAGAGCATAGAAGCGTGTGTGTGTCTGAAACCATGTAAACCAATATAAGGTAAGTCTGCACGTTTGCGATAAATATTATACCTATCTGCAACAGCTTGATTAATAGTGAAAGTATTATCATCATTAGTAATGATATAATTTGCTTGATTAAAACCTAGTCTTAATAGATATTTTTTTTGTTCAAGTTTCCATTTTTTTAAGTGCATAATTGTTTTTTCATCTAGATAAATCACTCGATTTGATTTTTTTGTTTTAGGAGTTTCAGAAATATAATATTTATCTGATCGAGCAACTGTTTTGTTGATTGTTATTTCATTAGTATTAAAATTTACATCCTTCCAACTTAATGCAAGAATTTCCCCGATTCTACATCCAGTAAAAGCTAGCAATCTAAAAATAGTATAGTCTCTATTTTTTAGATACTGATTTTCTTCATTTAATATTTCCTTCAAAAATAACTCTAATTGTGTTTTAGTGTATAGTTTTAGTTTCTTTTCACTTGTGTTATTAGCTTTTGGTATAATTAGGTTTAAAGTAGGGTTGTTTGTGGTTAAACCTATATTAATAGCATATTTAAAAACTTTGTTCATGTAGTTAACAAAAAGTGGGAATTGCTTTGAAGTTCCGTTTTTGCTCCATTCTTGTACTACATTTTGACAGTAGGCTGTCGTAATTTTAGATAATTTCAATTTTCCAAATTTAGGATATATGTGTTTTCTGAAAATGATATTAGTTCTAGAATAAGAACTTTCTTTTACAGTTCTTCTATAATTTTCTAACCACATTTCTGCAACTTCTATAAACGTTACGTTTGTATTTATCGGTACTCCAGATTTCTGGATATCTAACTCTATTCTAGATAATTCTAACTTTGCTTCTTTTTGTGTCTTAAAACCTCGCCGTGTAGTATATCTTTTCTTTCCTGATAAAGGATCAACTCCTAAATAGATTTGAAACTTATACGCAGTTGTACCATCTTTCTTTATATATTTCTTTATTTCAGCCATAATTGTTCCACCTCGAATGTATGTTCTTTTTAGCGTAAAAGAAAAAGCTGTTAAGCTTTTTCAATAAAACTCTTTTATTTGCAAAATGTATCAATTTATTTAACTTGAAACTCTGCACTCCCGAATTCATCTCCCATAATACTTTGGGAGGTTAATGTTACAGGTGTTTCTGTATCGGATAATTCATATGCTACTGCGCTTGACAAAGTACCACCTGGTTTGATTTCTGCTGATTGGTTATCTAAGTATTGTTCGTCTGGTAATGACGCAACATTAAGTTCATTAACTTTATTAGGATCATTGTCTTGAGTAGCAGTAAAGTTTGAAATCCAAGCACTATTAGGAGAAATTGGCGCTGAATTATCATAATTTGGATTCACAAGTGTATCAAACCAAAATGCAATTACTGGTTTGGTGCCATACTCATTTCCTTTTTCACCAGGTTGTAAAATTTTATGGTCTGTAATTTTAATAGAATACGAGTTTCCTTTAAGTGTTGTTCCATCAAAATAAGAATCTTGTGCAGTGGCAACAAAATCTCCTGATTCCTTTGTAGATGATGATTCTGCTTTGCTAGATGCTGTTGTGGTGGCTGTTTGTTCACTCGTGTTACTTGTTGATGTTGCAGAATTATTATTACATGCTGACAAAGTTAGCAATAATAATAGTGAAGTTCCAAAAAAAATTGTTTTTTTCATTTATTAGTTCCTCATTTCTTGTTATAGTATATATGTGATCTCAAAAATGAGGTTAGAGTCCGTGTTACAGCACGGGCTTTTTTTATTTAAGATTAAATATACATAGTTATTTAAAATAATAAATTTTTTTTTAGATATTCACATATTAGTAATTGAATGCTGATTCTACACTGTCTAATTTTGTGTCTATGACAGCTAAAGAATCATTGTTAAAGATTAAAAGATAATCTTTATATAAATGAGTAGGACCAAACTTAGTGTAGTAATGCACAAGTACTTCTAATAAAAATTCTTCTGTAATACCTAAGAACTCAGCACATGCGTATTTTGTTGTACAGCCAGCAAATGAACATGCGATTAAATCATCAAGAGTGACAAGCCGTTCGATGGAATCTCGACGTGCTTGCCACTCCTGTTTTCTATTCTTCGCATCGTTGTAATTGATGATGTCGCCGATACTTGTTTTGTAATGTGAATATTCCTCAGATAGATTGACCTTCTTTTCAGCGGTACTTAGGTTTTTATCTATATAAATGAAATTGTCTTGATAAGCAGCCTTAAGACCAGTTTCACTTAACAGATCCATTTCGATAACCGGAATAGTACTTGAAATATTATCTAGTAGTGATTCATATTCATCCATTATCTACAACACCTACTTGCCTTTTTTATTTTCGTATTTTTGTCTTGCTTTATCTAAAACAGATTTAATATGATCAATTTCTTCTTGAGAATATTCCTTTTTAGGATCAGCGGCATGGGCGGCTATTGTGTGAATTTCTTCTGTATCATTTTTATTATCCATAGAAATAAGCTTAGTATTTTTGCTTTGTTCTGCAAGCTCATTTTTTGCATAATTAAATACCCTTTTTTGACGTTCTTCGGTTAATTTGTTGTATACAGAATTAATATCTTCAGAAAGGGGATAAGAATCACGTAGGTTATCAGGAACCCTATCTTTTGGAACATCAAAACCCATCAACCAAGGTTCGCTAACATCAAAGAATTTAGATAAAAGAAAGATTCTATCTTGATCAGGTGATTGTTTCCCATTTACATATTGTGACAAAGTACTTTTCCCCATCTTAATATTTAATTTTCTTTGTAGGGGGGCAGACTGATTCATAATATCTACTTGTTTCAAGTTTCTTTCACTCATAAGCTGTTTTAGTCTGGTAGCAGTGCTAACTTTCATAACTAACACTCCTTTCATTTTATAATTTTGATAAATACAGTATAGCAATCGTTGAATTTAAGTTCAATAAAAAAGTTCAATTATCATGAACTTTCTGGTTGACATGATTCAATAAAACGATTAACATAAACATATAAAGTTCATGTTTCGTGAACTAAAAAGGAGGGTGATTATTAATGAGTTATGATTATTCTTCACTGTCAGGTAAGATTGTAGAAAAATTTGGAACACAATACAATTTTGCAATTGCAATGGGAATGTCAGAAAGAAGTTTGTCTTTGAAAATTAATGGTAGGGTTTCTTGGAAAGATGATGATATCGTTAAGGCGTGCAGTTTATTAGATATCGAAATTAAAAATTTGCACGAATATTTTTTTAAACCAAAAGTTCACGTTTTGTGAACTTATCTATTTTTTAGTAAAGGAGGTCTAAGCATGCAAATCAATATCCCTGACCAAGTAATAATACCTGAATTAGTAAACCAAATAGTAAGCAGTGTCTTAAATTCACTTGAATCGAAGATATCACTATTGAACAAGTCTAGTGAATTACCACCTTATCCAAATAAAACACAAGTTAAACAAGTATTAGGGATTGGAGATAGAAAGTTAGATAGTTGGATTGCTAATGGTTTAAGAATTCAGATTTGGAGTAAACAAGACATACGTATAGATAGAAATGAATTACAAAGATTTTTGAAAGAGAACTTTGAAGCTTAATCTTGTTGTAAATAAAAATCGGAGTGGAGTTGGGACTGTGAAAAAGACAGATACACTTTTTATTGGATTTATATTAGGGCTATTGGTTTTAGTAGCACATCAAAATATTTTAGGAGGACTTATCTTCTCCTCATTAATGGTTTTGATAAACCTATTAGATTCGAAGGAAAGGAGAACGTATGAATCGAAGAGAAGCATTGAAGAAAGGAAAGGTGATTGCTGATAGATGGTGGTATGACAATAAGTCAACTATCTTAAGCCTACAGCTAATTGATAAACAAAAGGCATGGATAAAAATAAAAAAGTGACTCAGCCGACCAAAGCAATGAGTCACAAACAAAACATATCTAAGGAGATTTTAGCATATGAATAATGAACTTTCCACTTTAGATGAATATTTAACTAATCCTGACTGGGGTAAACCGACTATTAGTGAAGTGGAGGATGAAATAGATGAAGACTAGTGAAGAAACAAATGAGATTTATAAAGGGCTATATGTATTGAAAGGTAAGCTACAACAACCTAAATTTGATGCTTCTGTAAACTATGGAACAAAAAATGGTGGGGAAATGAAATTTGAGTACGCAACACTTAAATCTATTGAATCGGCTATAAGAAATGCTGCTCAAGAGTCTGATAGTGGGATTGATTTTGGTCAAGATGTAGTTACAAGTGATAATTATGTTGCTGTAACAACGTGCGTTTATCACTCAAGCGGTCAATACATTTTATATGGTCCTTTAGGCTTTCCATGTAATACAAAAAACCCACAATCTTTAGGTAGTGTAATTACTTATGCAAAAAGGTATTCGCTGGCTAGCTCATTTGGAGTTGTTGCAGATGGGGATGATGACGCCAAAATAGGTGCTGATGAGAATGAAAAAATTCAGAATGACAATAATTTAGATTCTGAGTTTAAACAGACATTTGATGATTATGTTCATCGAATCGCTCAGTTAACTAACCAAGAAAAAGATTTCATAATTGCTACAACGTTAGAAAGAAGCGGTTTTAGTAGCTTTAAACAAATTGACAGAAACTCCTATTCGAAAATCATTGGATTTCTTAAACGTTACGCATTGAAAGCAGAGCAGAAGAAAAAAGAATCGGAAAATCACAATAAACCATCTTGGGAGGATTTATAAAATGAGCAATGAACTATCAACAGAAGTCATCTTTGATGTTAATTATCAACCGAGCGTAATTGAAATTGTCAATGAAGACCAATTAGCGAATTTAATCAATGCTACTGTCGAACGTTTTGAAAATCTAATCTTTAAAGAAGAGGATATTTCAGATGCCAAGAAAGCAAGAGCTGAATTAAATCGGATTTTTGATTTGATCGATTCGAAACGAATAGAAGTAAAGAAGCAATTTAGTGAACCTCTTACTGAATTTGAAAAGCAAATCAAAGCATATAGCAATGAAATCAAGAAAGCATCTAAAGGTATTGATGAACAAATTAAAGAATTTGAAGCTAGAACAAAGGAAGAACGAAAAAAGATTGTTTTAGCATTTGTCGAAAAACAGGCAAAGAAATTTGGCATTGAACCTAATGGAATTAATCTCCAAAGTAAGTGGCTTAATGCCACAAGTTTTACCGCAAAAAACAATCTGACGAAAAAAATTGAAGAAGAAATTATTGCAGAATGCACAGCAATAAAAGAAAAAAAAGAGAACTATGAACAGCAAAAGGCTTTGGTTGAAAGTTATGTAAAAGCATATGGACTTGAACCAATGGCTTGGATCACTTTGATCGATGAAGGTCTCAATGCAGCTCAAATTTTTCCAAAGATTGATCAAGCTGTTAAAGAATTGAGAGAAAAAGAAGAGAAAGAACTAGAAAAGACAGAAAAACAAATAAAACGAACCGCAACGCCAGAAAGAACTGTGGGAATACCACAAAAAATAGACATCGATGAACCGAAGTATTCCTTCACTTTAAATATTACTGGTACTGCAAAACAATTGTCGGTTATTAAGCAAACGGTTGAAAGCTTAGGCGTGGAATATTCTGTTGAAATGGAATAAGCAACTAATCAGAAGAAAAAGAAGTGATTGAATTGTTTAAACCGCTAATTGATTCATATTCTGCCATATTGAAGCATTTTAAGGGAAATGATATTGGTGCAACAATCAACGAGGAAGTAAATCTTGAACGCTTAAAAACAATGTATGACGGTTATGACGGTGACAGGATCATCGAAATTCGTTTCATTGATCCTCGTAGATTCACTGTTCAACAAAGGAATTTCATATATGCACTGATGGGCGATATTTTCATCGATACAGGCACGCCAACAGAGTTTTGGAAGGAATTCTTTTACTTCCGTTTTGAAGGTATCACAGGGCGCAAAATAAGCCTAAAAGATGATTCTAGTACAACCGTGAGCGATGCGAATATCTTAGCGAATATCATTATAGATTTTATTTTTGAACATCATATTCCATTCAAAGAAGGGTATGAAATCTTACCAGCGAATCAAGAATACTATTTCTATAAGTGTATTACAAAAAGGGTCTGTTGTATCTGTGGGAGAACAGGCGCTGACATTGATCATTTCGATAAAGCGCTGGGTAGACGGAAACGTAAGAAAATCGATCATTCAGATTACACGTTCGCGGCACTTTGTAGAATACACCATACGGAAAAGCATCAACTTGGTGTAGTTAATTTTAAGAACAAATATCAGATAAAAGGAATTAGATTGAATCAAGAAACGATTAAAAAATTAAATATTGGGGGATAAAAAGTGTCGGATAATAAGCGATATTACTATCTCAAATTGAAAGAAAACTTTTTTGATAGCGATGAAATGGTTCTTTTAGAAAGTATGCCGGATGGTTACATCTACTCTAATATTCTTCTAAAACTTTACTTGAGAAGTCTAAAACATGAAGGCAAGTTGATGTTTAATGACAGGATTCCATTTAATTCAACTATGCTTGCAACGATCACTAGACACTCCGTAGGGGTTGTAGAAAAGGCTGTACAAATTTTTAGGGAGTTAAGTTTAATTGATGTATTAGATAACGGTGCAATTTACATGTCGGATATACAGAGTTTTATTGGTAAGTCGTCAACAGAAGCTGATAGAAAAAGAAATTACAGAAGAAAAATTGAAGAAGCAAAACAGAATTTAATAACTGGAGGACAAATGTCCGACAAAAGTCCGGACAAAACTCCACCAGAGTTAGAGAAAGAGATAGAGAAAGAGATAGAAAAAGAAAAGTGTAAGTATTCTGACGAACACTTACGCCTTGCTAGAAAGTTACAAAGCAACCTAGCTGAAGATTTTCCAAAAGAAATGGATAGAGTGGATCTGGATAAATGGGCTGACGTATTCAGATTAATGGAAGAACGTGATGCTTTATCTATCGAAGCTATTGAATATGTGATTGATTGGTTACCAACAAATAAATTTTGGTTTGGGAATATCAGGAGTGCCAAGAAGCTTCGAGAAAAATTTGAAAGACTCAAATTCGATATCAAGGCTGAGAAAGAAAAATCTAAAAAGAATAACTCAGGTTATCAAAAAAATAATAGACGAGAGAAGCTTCCAGATTGGGTTGACAAACCTCAAGAAGAGAAAGAACTTGATCCACAACAGAAAGCAGAAATTGAAGCACGTTTTGAAGCGTATCTTTCTCAACGGAATCAGGAAGGCGAAGGAAATGAATCTTAAACAAATTACAGCGCAGGTAGAACTAATGCACAAAGAAGCATTGAGGAAGAGCGCCGAGTATGAAGATAAGTGGCTCAACACGTTCCATGGGGGACGTGAGAGCGCACTTGCTAGTGTACTAAAGTTATTAAAGGAGCAAGCAGATGAATCTGACTAGACAAGAAAAATGTTCTTATCGAAAAAGAATGATGCAAATACTAAGAGGACGTCCCATTGATGAATTAACTTCAGAAGAATTACATGAAATTCAGGCAATAAGAAAACTAATTGACTCTGACACGATGGATGAATCGCATCCTTTACCGAAGTTGGATTTCGATAGTTTTACCTATGAAGATTATCGGAACCTGAGAGAAGCTGGATACACTGTCAAAGCTATCCGTGAAGCTCTCGAAGTTGGGAGTACAGTCTGGGCAAGATGGCGTAAAGCAAACGAAGTGAAGGAGAGAGAGCTATGTCATATGTCGTAAAAGCCATGTGTTACATGGATGAAGAGAATAATGGGAAAACTAGCTTATCGCATGCTAAACGCTATGAAACAAAGGAATTAGCTGAACTAGCAGCATATGTTTGCGGTGGTGAAGTAGTTGAGGTGATTACTCCTTCAAATAATCAAAACAAGACTATCAAAAAGAAAATAAATAAAGCTAATCAAGCTTGGATGAGAAAAGAGAGGGATTGAAAGTGGCAAGGAAGAAAAAACAAGGTTTTATTCCAGAAGTTGGTCAAGAAGTGGAGTGCTTTATCTGCGATTCAAAAAGAAACACACCATGGAGATATCCTTTTGAGGGATTTGTAGAAAAGGTCTATGAGAAATCAGCTATGGTGATCATTCGTACTACTCATCCAGATGATGACTATTTAATTGCTGATCGTGGTGGAAGAACGATTGTTTCATTCAAAGAGATGAAGGCAGTCCAATGAGCGCAATCAATCAAATCAATGAGCTGATAAGTAAATATGATTTTCCTGTAGAAGTACTGACCGACATTAGCCATCGTTTGGAAAGCTGTAGAGAAGAAGCATATGTAAAACAGCAACTAAGATATTTAGAAAATTGGATCAAGCTTGGAAAAGTTAATTTGAAGGAGGAAGAAGACAAATGAATTTGACTTTTAAAAGTGTAATCGAAAGAAATTTCGAGTTAGTTTATAAAATACCTCAAGAAGTAGGAGAACATTATGAATCACTTACATCGTTTAGTAGAGGGCGAGATTTTAACAAAGCTATCAGAGATTACATGGTTGATTTCGTCGAACAGTTTAGTGAATTTTTAACACCAGAAAATGAAGAACAGATGAATGAACGACTTGTTAAATACAATAAGCTAGTTGTCGAATTAAAAACAAATATTCTCAAAGCGACAACCATTCCATCAGTGATGATTTGTGGACCAGCAAATTATCCTACCAGGAGAAAACAAAAAGAAGAAGAACGGATTTATCGTTTAGAAAGTGAACTGTATTCGCCAGATGGCAAACATGCTCGCTTTGTTGAAAATACAAGAAAGATGTTTGATCCTGTGTTGATTGAACAAAAAATTGAATTGGATAAAAAGCGAAAAGAAAGGGCAGAAGAAAAAGGTTGGCAAGATTTTTACACTGAGTTAGAGCATGACGAATTAGCAGGATACGGATTTGATGTAGAAAATGACCGACTCTATATCGAAACACATGGCAAGCCATCAGATGAGATACGAGCTTTGTTGAAGAAAGCGGCATTAAGATGGTCACCTAAAAATCAACGGTGGCAAAGAATTCTAACGGTTAATGCGATAAATTCTGTCAATCGTAATGTTATGAATCAATTAGGACTACCTGAAATGGAGGACGGCAAATGAAAGCAAGAGAATTAATACCAATCCTACAACTTAATCCTGAATCGGAAGTCTTAGTATCAACCGTAAAATATCATGAACGTAGTTTCCAAGATGCAGGATACAAAAGAGCATCCAATCAAGAGATTGGATGTGTAAGCCTTAATAAGAAAACTGGAACAATTTACTTGGAAGGAAACGTAATTAAGGAGGACGTCAAATGAAGAAAGAATATGTTAAACCATGTCCTAACTGTAAGTTATTTAGCATGTATCTAGCGGATGCTCATTTTTTCTGGTATGGAAATAAGTTCAAAAAGTATGTGTGCGATGAATGCGGACATGAAGAAATAGTTTAGGAGAATAGCCAATGTTAAAACGAGCAGTATTTCCTCTTTATGAAAAAAAGTCTTATCTAGTGACTTATGAAGTAGATGGAGTACGTTATGGAATGTACGTCACAGCTATTGACGAAGCTAGTGCAAAATGGCAAGTCAATCAGCGACTTCCTGAAAGTGTGATAGTAGGATGTGAGATTGGGCATCCGTCAGATAGAGAGTGGGAGGAACAGCGATGAATAAACAGGAATTGATTGAAGAATTAGCTAGACACGCAAGTTGTCTTGAAGATTTCAGAGGCATCACTGGTCATTGTGACGGGAAATATGAGGCTTATGAAATAGCAATAGAATTAGCTAAACAACTAGACGAACCGCAGAAGCCAGTGGTGCCTGGGTTTGTGGCGGAGTGGATAGAATACGCTAAAAAGAAAGGCGATAGTCTAAGAGACTCTTTTAAGCCATGGAATCTCTATGGGGTTGAATACAGTAAAGCGGATAGATGGATAGATGATAATCAAGAAACATTCGCTCAAGCATGGCTATTTGGCTACGAGGTCGAGCAAGAGCCATTGTACATGGTCCCATTGCTAACAGACAAAGAAGGTAACAAAAAGATACTAGTCGAGCGTAGAGGACAGTATGACATCATTTGGGATTATGAGAATGAAGGCGACTGGCATGAGTTGCTGACCGAGGAACAGATCAAGTCAGTGAATCCTGATTACTGGAAGTTTGCGGTGCTATATGAGCCTAGTGAGGAAGTGGCAGCAGGGTGAGTCAGGCATATTATATCTATTCATATGATGAGCCTCAAGGATACTATCTTGGCACGTACATTCATCAAGGAGAGTATTATCTAGCAACTACTTCTTGTAAAGAAGAGGCTAAGAAATACAGTAGCTTTAAAAGAGCAGAGAATGCTATGGAAAAACTAAAACTTAAAATTGATCCGGATCACAATTTTAAAGTCATTTAGGAGGAATTGTGATGGTAAAAATACCGATTAAATATGTCGATCAACCTTGTGAATATTGTAAAAGGTTTAGGGTTGAAAAATATGATAACGGCGAACTCATATGCGAAAAATGCGGTTGGAACAAAACAAAGAAAGAGTTTGAGAACTTGCACGAGTTATCAGAGCTGATTTTTCTAAGTGAATTTGAACAGGAGGAAGAGTGATGTTAAAAATTCATGTGACTAATCCATACTATGAAAAAACATATAAAACGGATGATATTAACTTGGATCGTTGGAAAAATTTTATAGAAAATCACGATAACGAGGAAATAATCGCATTTACAGATAAATTGAGCGGAGATTATGTAGTAATCAATCCTAGTAATTTTGCAAGTATGCAGGCTACAGAAGAATAACTGGATTAACACAATCAAACTAAAGGAGGAAGTGGAATGAAAGTAAAAGACAGATTCAAGCTAGCAAGTAAAACTGATGATGTATTTATAGCGGAAATCGTTACCGTCAATTTTAGAGAGCCAAGGCACAAATATCTTCTTTATATTTATGAGAATGGCGAATACTTAACTAAGGTGTTTTGCAGTGAAGAATTCTTTGCGCAAGATGGGGTGGATAAGGTGGAAGCGGAATGAAATTTTATGTAATTGTGTTTGGTGGATATTTTTATAAGAAAAAATCGACATCTATAAATACTGCTTCATTAATCGTGGCTGACTCATTACAAGAAGCTCGGTGGTTTCATAATTATGAAGATGCGAAGGAAACTACGAAAAAAATTGGTGGTGAAATTAAAGAATACAGTGTATCAGGATTGGGAGACACTAAGGGGATGGAAGTCATGACACACGAACTAAAAATACTGCCAGAATATTTCGAAGCAGTAATAAGCGGACGTAAACGATTCGAGATTCGCAAGAATGATCGTGATTATAAGGTTGCTGATCAGTTGTATTTAAGAGAGTGGGACGGAGAGAAATTCACAGGTGACTCACACAGAGTAGATGTAACTTATATCACTGATTATGAGCAGAAAGATGGATATGTTGTGATGGGGATTAAAGGACTGGAGGAAGCGGAATGATTACCGTAGGCGCGTTTTTAAGTTATGCGTACACAGGTATGCAAATCCAACGTTTTGATGAGGAAACTCAAGAGTATGAGGGATTATATAGTATTGATGAATTTGTTGATCGCTATGGTGATGAAAGAGTAAAGTGGTTCTCTGTTACGAATGGTTGTGGGTATTTAGTAATTTCATTGGAGGAAGCGGAATGAAACTAAAAGACGAATTTTACACTGATGCTTATGGGATTGGTGGCTTGATGATCGATCTACCAACTAAAAATCCTATTAAGCAAGTGGAATCCGAAATTAAAGTTGGCGATATGGTTCGTTGCACAGCGGAAGAGTTCAATTATCCAATCAGAGGGTATGTAGAACGCATGTACAATCATTCAGCAGTTATTCGTATTGAGAATACGATGGATTGTGACAAAGAACTAGCGAAGAGCAAAGCGAATGTTGCGGTTGCTCGATTAGTCGATATGGAAGTTATAGATAATTGAATAAAATGCAAATAAAAAACCAGCTGTTAAGCTGGAATCATATTATTTCATTAATTCATTACAACGATCATTTGCCTGGTCAAGTGTCGCGAATTTTTCAACATCTATGTCATAAATAAAAAGTTTCAATTGGATGTTTCGAATCTCATTTAAGTTTAACACGGCATACAAAATTACATTTGAAAATCCATCCATTTTCGTAGAGAAATCCAATTTGGAATGTGAAGAGTATAGTCGATAATTTGAGCTGTATACTTCTACAGGATAAAAATTAGTATTCATAAGGATCCTACTTTCTTAGTACTAGTTAATCATAACACATATAAAAAAATAAGAATCCATTTATAAGATTCCTATAGAAAACGTAATATTTGATAAAAAAAGACAGCCGAACACTGGCTGTCCTTAGCAGAATATTGAAATAGAGAGCCATCTGTTTTCCGACAGACAGCTCAACATAGATATAAGTACCGAGTGTAATCTCGCTACTTAAAAAGTTTAGCACACATAAAATAGCTAAAGCAACAATAAAGCCATCTCATATGAGATAGCACCGCAAAACTATTTTACCATAAGGGGTGGCGTTTGTGAGGTTTCAGTGGTTAAAAGATTATCAAGAACTTGATGAGCAGATTCTTTACTTAAAATGGAATCTTAATAAAAGTAAGCTTGAATTGAGTCGGTGGGTTTATGGAGATTTAGCAGACGTCCGCATTGAAAAAAATTCCAGATCATCCATGTTAGAAGAAAATATTCAAAAAATCGAAAATGAAATTGAAATACTCGAAGAACAACGCAAAGAAATGCTTGCTATTATTAACTCCTTCAAGGGAATTGATAATGAGATCATTCGAAAAAAGTATGTCGAGGGTTGTTCATTAGAGATAATAGCTGAAGAAATTGGCTACAGCGCATCTTATATAAGACAAAGACATGCTGATATTCGTAAAACTTTGGATTTCTTGGATGAATATGAAATGAACAAGTTAAATAGACAAAACAAGCTTAGTGAGATTGATTATTACAATAAGGGTAGGCACGAAGCTGCACAAATTAGTTTGTTCTAAAATTCCAATGTTCACTAAATGTTCGAACATTGTAGCTATGTCAGTCTTGTATACAGCGTGATATTCTATTAGTGTCGAAAGATTAAGAAAGAGCCTTCGACAAAACAATTTGAAGGGAGGAAATCTCCCTCATCGTTGTAATTAAGCTTTGATAGACAGCAACAAATAAAACTAAAGGAAGTGGGGTTCAGCTCCTACAAACAATAGTTCATATGTTGCTGTCTATGATTTAAAAAAAATAAAAATATTAAGAGCCAAGATATCCCAACCATTAATTAATTGGTATCTATGGCTCTTTTTCATTTTTTAGAATGTGGGCAAGTTTGAAAGATTATCTTTTTCAGTTTTATTGCCTTGTGTCCTAAAGTAATGTGTTGCAGTTCCTGCCCATGTGCTACGAGCAAGTTCAAAACTAGATGGTAGCTTTGCGGGTTCAACGTAGGCTTTTGTATTGCTTGACGTTGTATAGAAAAGGTCAATATTTTCCATAACCTGATCAGCATGCAAAATCTCGTCATCGGCTAGTTTAATTTGAGTAATTCGTGTACTATCGCCTATTGTATCGTAATGGACTGCTACTATTTCTTTCGCCATATTTATTTATTCCTTTCTAATTTATTTCAGCGGACCACTCGCTGATAAATAAAATTATACGACATGTAAATTTTTTCACAACGAAATAAAAATTCAATATTAGTTATTAATAAATACACTTTTTGAATATGTACATTAGTGAATTTGGGTTTACGGTAATCCCAAGCTACCAGTTAGCAAAACCGTAAATTCTTTATTTGAAGGACTACTCATTTCGAGTGGTTATTTTTTTAGGAGGAAAATCATGAAATTATTATCTATTATCACGTTACCAGCTGTCTTAGTCGGATTTGCACATGCTTCAGTTCATGCAACGCCACATGTAAGTCCGCATACATCATCGCATACGAGTTCTCATGTTAGTTCACACTCATCAGCTCATACATCTAGCAAGAGCGGTAGTACATCAAAGGGAAGTAGCACAAAGTCAAATAGTTCAAAAACAAGTAAGCCCAGCAGTAAAAGCTCAGGTGCAAAAAGTGGTTCAAGCAGTTCGCATCATTCTTTCTTCCCATGGTGGGGAACAAGTAATCGCAAAGAAAAGAATGATGTAGATCAAATTAAGAAAGAAATCAAAGCGTTAAACAAATCGGATCAGAAAAAAATTAAAAAGTATGTTGATGAATTGGTCAAGTAAAGGTCGCTCAATGAGTGGTCTTTTTATTTTGAAAGGAGAGAATCAAAATGAATAACGAAAAATTTATTGCTAAATGTAAACAACTAGTAGCTGATTATGTCAATGAAAACTTTGATAAAACAGATCAAATGCAGATTACAACAAATGATGTTTTTGTGGTCTGGACTTGTAAGACATTACAAAATAATAAAGCTTTATTAAGTACTACTGTTTCAGACGGTATGTATTATGAGTTAACGTATAACGGAGACAAATCAGAAATCTATTTTGATGCGTATAAAAAATGGGAAAACAAAGCGATCAAAGTCTAGCAGATGCTAGGCTTTTTCTTTACATAAAGGAGGCTACATAATGAGAAACTACTGGTACGTATCACTGTCTAATAGGTATCCACAGCCAAATGATAATGATCCAATTAGAGTAGTTAGATCAGTACAAATCAAAAAGAAGTACTCAATTATTGAAATGGCACGAGAAGCGACGCCAAAAGAAACCGACAAATACAACCTTCGTTATTGTGGACGTGGGTATTTTAGTGAACAGAATATTCAAGAAAACATAAACAAGAATTTGAGGGATACAAATGCAAATTGAATTAATGAAATTAGAGGACTTAAAACCAGCAGATTATAATCCAAGAGTTAAGTTAGAACCAGGTATGGACGAATACGAGAAGTTAAAACAGTCCATTTTAGAATTTGGCTTTGTTGATCCGCCTATTTTTAACAAACGAACAGGAAACCTCGTTGGCGGGCATCAACGTGTTGCTGTGGCTAAAGATTTGGGCCTATGCGAAGAGATAGAGGTGTCCGTAGTATATTTATCCCTAGAGAAAGAAAAAGCACTCAATGTGGCTCTTAATAAGATTTCTGGACAGTGGGATGAAGAAAAGCTCGCAAGTTTATTGCAAACTCTCAATAATGATGAAATCTTACTAACTGGATTTGATGAAAATGAGGTATCAGAATTGTTAAATGAAATCGAAATACCGAATTTTGAACCAGGTACTATTGATGAACAGGGAGATTTGACAACTCTAGAACCCAAAATGATTGTTTGCCCATGTTGTGGAAAGGAGTTCGATTTACGAGATGTTGAAAGTTGATTGGGCTACTCATGAAGCTACTAGATATGCTTGTACCCATTTTCATTACAGCAAAAGCGTTCCGGTTGGGAAACTGATCAAAATTGGAGCATGGGAAGATGGAAAATTTATAGGTGTAGTAATTTTCAGTCGAGGAGCAAATAAAAGTATAGGGAGCCCATATGGACTAAAGCAAACAGAATGCTGTGAGCTAACAAGAGTAGCTTTAACAAAACATAAAGCATTCGTTTCTGAAATATTAGCTAAAGCAATTAAATTCTTAAAAGAATTCAATCCAGAAATGCAGTTGATTGTCAGTTATGCTGATACAGATCAAAATCACCATGGTGGAATATATCAAGCAACTAACTGGATTTATGAAGGTAAAACCAGTGGTGAACGGTATTTCATAATCCATGGTAAAAAGACACATCCTAAGTCAATTCATGCTAAGTATGGGACTGGCTCACAGAGACTGGATTTCTTGAGAAAACATGTTGATCCTAAAGCAGAAGTGTATGAATCAAATGGTAAACATAAATACTTGATGCCATTAAATAAAAAAATCAGAAAACAAATTATTAAACTAAATAAACCATATCCAAAATAAAAAAGAAGCCGAGTGCGCTAACACTCGACTACTTCAACGAGGACACTAAGTCCCCGAAGACACAGAGAATTCCCACGCGTGGATTTTCGACACCCTCTGTGTCTTTTAGCATCATAACAGATGTAGGGGTGCTTAGACAATGGAAAACGAAAACTTTGATTTAGATTATGAGATTGAAAAGGCGATGGAGAAAGCAGAGTCTATTGATGAATATAAGAAAATCATTCGAGTGGCTTTGGGGAAATGGCTTAAAAATCTCCAGTCAGGACAAATCAAGTTGGATAAAGTTTCCGATTTAAAGATATTGATTGAAGCTGATTTAATGTTAAAGGATATCTATCATGATTGACAAATTTCATGAAATTCCTGATATACTTTAAGTAAAATATATTGGGAGTGTTTTTATGGAATGGTGGAAGTTATGGGTACCTTTTATTGGAACTATTTTAGGCATTGGTGCTAATGTTTTTATTGATTTTAGACAAAGTAAAAAACAACAAGTATTTGAAGAGGAAATAACTCGAACAAAAATAGATGCAGATTTAAAGGCTAAAGCAAGGATAAAGTGGATAGGTGAAGTCAGACAAAAATCATCAGAACTGATTTCTTTATTTTTATCATTACAAAAAAAGAAAATCGATTTTTATGAACAATGGCTAAAGATTGAAGAAGCATCTGAATTACTTAAGCTTTACTTTAATTCAATAAAATCACCTGAAGCAGTAGAAGGAATTTATATAAGTAATACTGTAATAAAGATCTCTGATAACATAGAGAGTATTTTACTAAATAGTTCAACGAACGAAAATAAGAATAGTTATATTCGAAAGTATGTGGAACTGTTAGTAGAGTTGTATAAAGATAATAAATATCAAGAAAATGCTAAATATAAAGAGATGTACAACAACTATTTAGACGAAGCATACGAAAAGATGTTTTATTTTAATTTAAAATACGACGATTCAAAATTGAAAGAAATACTTGCGAAACCAGAAGGAAATCTCAATGATGATGAACACGAATATAAAAGTATCAAAACAAGTATTGATTCATACGATGAAAGGCTTAAAAAAATAGAGGAAGAATTAAGAGGATATCAACAAGCTATCGATTATTTTTCTAAAATAATAGCTTTGTATTTGAAAATAGAATGGGATAAAGCTAAACAAGGGAAATAGAAAAACAAAACTCAACCAAATTAGATTGTGAGGTGGTGTATATTGAATGGCAAGAAAACGTGATCCAAGACGTGATGAAGCCAAAAGGATTTGGCTAGAATCCAACGGAGAAAAGCAATTGAAAGAAATTGCATCAGAATTAAATGTTTCAGATTCTCAAATTAGAAAATGGAAATCAATAGATAAATGGAGTGCTGAATTGAAAGGTAATGTTACCAATGCAAAAGGTAACGTTACTAATCAAGGAGGCGCTCCTTTTGGTAATCAGAATGCTAAAGGGAATAAAGGGAACAGCAGGGCATCACCACCTAAGAGAAACAAGAACGCTTTGAAAACAGGTGAGTATGAAACAATATTTTTTGATACATTAAGCGATGACGAGAAGGACATCTATTCAAGTTTGGATGATGATCCTTCTTTTGTTTTGTCTGAGGAAATACGGTTGCTGAAGATAAGGCAATTGCGAATGATGAAACGGATAAAAGAAGCCGAGTCAGGTTTAAACGATGAAGAGGTTGACCGCCTGCAACAATTGCGAAAGATTAAAACACCAATCGAAAAGGATGGTAAGAAGCTAGAAATCAAGCGTGAGGTTATGCAAGATGTTCAAGTAACAAGGAAAACCTATCGGAAAATAGATAATATTTTATCTTTAGAAGAAGCATTGACGAGAATCAGCAATAACCTAACAAAAACAATTAAGCTGTTTAATGAATTAGAGTTACAGGCTGAAAGAACTAAGCTCGCAAGTATTCAAGTGAGAAAATTATCAGCTGAAACTAAGATTGTTGAGAATACAGCTGATAAGCTAACATCTAGTGGTAAAGTCAACGAGTTACTTCGTTCCTTGTTGGATGTTAAGTTAGGAGGAGATGGCAGTGGTTCAGCTACAATTCAGTCAGAAACAGATTGAAAACATCAACCAACCTACTGAAGGCATAACGTTTGAGTTGAACGAAGGTACACCAAGGAGTGGGAAAACTACTTCTGACATCTTTAAAATGGCAGATTTCTATTTACAATCACCTGACCAGAACCATCTCGTGACTGCATACAACCAAGAACAAGCATATCGGATGTTTATGGATGGCGATGGATTAGGATTAGTCCATATTTTCGACGGTTGTTCAGATATACGTCATGACGAACATGGCGATCATCTATTACTCTATGCTCCGAACGGTGAAAAGAAAATCTATTACAAAGGCGGAGGGAAAATAAATTCAGTCGGTGCCATTACAGGTATGTCTTTGGGATCCGTAACATTTCTTGAATTCAATCTATTGCACAAAGATTTTATTAATGAGTGTTTTAGACGAACCTTTGCTGCTGAATGGCGCTATCACTTAGGCGAACAAAATCCGCCAGCTCCGAATCATCCAAATCTTGAATTATTAGAACGTTTTGAGAAGTCGGGACGTTTTTTATTTCGTCACTGGACACCGAATGATAACCCAATACTTGGAGAAGACCGAAAAAAACAATTATACGATGAGTTATCAAGTAGTGAATATCTTCTAGAACGTGACTGGTATGGACATAGGGTGTTGCCACAAGGTGTGATTTACTCCATGTTTGGCAAGAAAAATAAAGCTGATGTCATTCAAGGAAATATAGTAGAAACCTTTTTTACAGCCGATGGAGGACAAGCAGATGCTACGACTTGCGCCTTTTGGGTTGTTACTCATCATGAGGGTAAATTCTATTTATATCGTTTAGCTAACTATTATCACAGCGGAACGGATACAGGTGAAACCAAAGCAATGTCAGTTTATGCGAAAGAAATTAAAAAGTTTGTGGAATGGTGTTACACGAAATGGAGTTCTCTACCTCATTGGAATTGGTTCTTTGTCGATCCAGCATGTAAAACACTAAGAACTGAGTTGGATTTGATTGGTATTGATACCGACAAAGCAGACAACAATAGTTCAGATAAAGTGGCTAGCAACGGATTGAAAATCGAGGTAGGGATTGAAAGGCTACAAAATACTATGACAAGCGGTCAATTTATTATTTTGGAAACAGGTGATAAATATGATCACTATAGTTTTGAAAAAGAAATATCAATGTATGTGAGAAATGACAATGGATTACCAATTGATAAATACAACCATGCTCTCGATGAAGCGAGATATGGAAATAACTATTTTTACAAAACTTACATCGCTTAGAAAAGAGGTGGGGAAATGTTCGAGAAATTAAAAGCTTTATTCAAGATTGGAGGTGCGAAAATAGGAATGGTTGAAACATTAAACAGTATCACAGATCACCCAAAAATAGCGATGGATTCTAGTGAGTTGGAAAGAATCAAAGACAACAAAACAATTTATAAAAACATTTATGGCAACGTCTCTTATATCAATAGCGATGGAAAAGAGCAACAACGGCCATTTCATTCGTTAAATGTGTCCAAAGTAGTTGCTAGAAAATTATCTAAGTTAGTGTTCAATGATGGTTGCAATATCAGCTTAGATGATGATGAAGCTGATAAATTTTTGCAGTCTGTATTTGCCGATAATAAATTTAGAAAGAACTTTGGGGAAGAGTTAGAAGCTGGGTATGCCATCGGCGGATTAGCTTTAAGGCCTTATGTAGATACCAGTACAAATAAAATAAAAATATCTTTCTGTCGTGCTGACACTTTTTTTCCACTTCAATCAAATACTAATGACATTTCAGAAGCTGCAATTGTCACGAAATCACAACAAGCCGAAGGACAAAAAACAATTTACTATACGTTGATAGAGTTTCATGAATGGGAAAATGAAACCTATGTTATAAGGAATGAATTGTATCGATCAGAACAGCAAAGCCAAGTAGGTGTTAGGATTCCGCTGAGTTATTTAGATAAGTACAAGAATTTAAGCGAAGAGACAGTTTTGGAAGGCTTCAGTCGTCCATTGTTTGTATATATAAAGTTGGCAGGTAAAAATAATATTGATTTAGATAGTCCACTAAGTTTAGGCATTATCGACAATGCAAAACGACAAATCAAAGATATAAACGAGAAATATGATGAATTCATGTGGGAAATTGAAGAAGGTAGGCGGAAGATTTTAGCATCAGATCATTTCTTCAAAGTGAAATATGATAATAACGGCCTACCTATTAAGCGATTTGATAGTAAGACTTCTGTATTTCAACATCTTAAATCAGACGAACCTTTTATTAATGAATTTGTTCCATCTTTACGGTCTGCTGAATTTATTGAAAGTATCAATTTTATTTTGCGAATAATCGAAATTCAAACAGGATTTTCTAGTGGAACATTTAGTTTTGATGGTCAATCTGTCAAAACAGCAACAGAAATCATTAGTGAAAATTCAGAAACTTTTTCTACTCGATCCGACAACGTTCTTATCGTAGAAGAAGCACTGAAAGAACTGATTACTACAATATTCGAATTGGCATCTGCATATGGACTGTTTAATCCTGTCAAAGATTTTGGAATGAATATTGATTTTGATGATGGGGTTTTCCAATCACAAGATGCGAAAGCTGATTATTATTCTAAGTTATTGACTGCTGGCTTGACTTCTAAACTTACAGCCATTCAAAAATTGACTGGAGTAACAGAGAAGGAAGCGAAGAAAATAGTCTACGAGATCAGAGCAGAAACGCTTGAGATGGATTATTCAGAACATGAACAAAATATACTTGAAGGACAATTAGGAAGTGAAGAATAGTGATCACTCCGCATCAATTAGATTTATGGTCCAGTAACATGTCTCATCTTTATCAATCGTTAGAAGGTGAACTGATACGCATTCTTATCAAACGCTTGAATAACGGACACGATAATATTTTAGACTGGCAGAGGGAAAAGCTTCAGCAATTACACTTATTTAACAAAGAAACTGTAAAGGTTATTTCTCAAGTAACAGGAATCGCACAAAGCGAAGTTGAAAAGATATTTGAGGAATCAGGTGAGAAGATTGTCAGAGATTTAGATAGCCAATTGCCATACGACGCAAAACCTTTGCCGACAAATCTAGACAATATCATGAACGCTTATTATGAACAGGTTTGGTCTGATATTGATAACTACGTGAATCAAACACTATTGTCCACTAACTTTGGATATGGAACTGCTACGACCCAAATGTATTCGGAAATTATTAATAAAACAACTGCCGCATACAATAGCGGTCTATTTACCTTTGAGGAAGCTTTGGAAAAGACAGTTCAGCAATGGGCACAAAAAGGTATCAAGTCTACTTTTATTGATAAAGGGGGGCATACATGGAGCCTAGAACGCTATGTTAGAACGGTTTTAAAGTCTACCCTAGCAAATACCTATGATACGTTAAGAAAAGACCGTATGAGTGAATATAGGGTCCATACGATACTAGTTACAAGTCATATGGGAGCAAGGCATGCCTGTTCTAAAATACAAGGTCATGTTGTAGATTTAAGGCAAACATCTGAATTGCCATCAAATTGGAAGTATCGAAGTATCTATGATCCATATTGGCAAGCTGAATATGGAACTGCAGGAGGTCATCGAGGTGTAAATTGTCAGCATTTGCACATTCCATATATCCCTGGTGTAAGTACAAATAATCAACCTAAATTCGATTCAAAAGAAAATAAAAAAGTTGCCGAATTAACTAAGAAACAGCGGTATTTAGAAAGACAGATTGTTAAATACAAGAAGAACAAAATGGTCTCTGAAGCTCTTGGTCAAGATTCAAATGCTAAAGAATGGACAAGAAAAATCAGAGCTACACAAAGCCGATTACGTAAATTAGTTGACTCAAATGATTATTTAAATAGAAACTATTCTCGTGAGAAAGTGTATACACCGATTAATACACTGCTGAAAGATTTTAGATACGACGATTTTTAAGCCTAGTCAATGACTCAGGCTTTTTATTTTTGCCTTGTTTAGCTTGTTAAGGCGTTAAAGACAAACTGCTCCATCGTGGTCGTTGCCACGTTAAAACTCGAAAGGATGAAGAAAAATGAAAAGAGAACAATTAAAAGAACTAGGTTTGACAGATGAGCAAGTTAATTCAGTCATGGGATTGCATGGCCAAACTGTTAACGATTTAAACAAGAATCTTTCTATTGCAGAGCAAGAGCGTGATCAATTTAAAGAACAACTAAACTCA
Organism: Enterococcus mundtii; assembly: GCF_002813755.1. NCBI lineage: Bacteria > Bacillati > Bacillota > Bacilli > Lactobacillales > Enterococcaceae > Enterococcus > Enterococcus mundtii. Next base: position 663,680 of record NZ_CP018061.1, read on the forward strand.
AATCAAACTGAGTTGGATGCACTGAAAGAATCAGCTAAAGGCAATGAAGATTTAACCCAACAGCTTGCCGAATTACAAAACAAATTTGATGCTGTCAAATCTGATTCTGAAACAAAACTTGCTGAACAACAAAAAGACTTTGCCATCAAATTAGCTCTAAAGGAAGCAAATGCGCTTGATGAAAACATTGTTTTGAATCTGTTAGATCGAGAAACAATCAAAGTCACAGATGATGGCTTGCAAGGTTTTGAAGAACAATTAAAAAGCTTGCAAGAAAATAAAGGATTTTTATTCCAACAAACCAATCCAAATGACAAATCTACACCAACAATTGTAACTGGTGGAAATCCTACGGGTAGTGGACAAATTACAAATGAAGAAAAAATGGCCCAAGCCTTGGGTCTCAAAACTAATGAATAATTGGAGGAATTAAGACATGGCTATTAACTACGCAAAGAAAAATTCAGGTTTATTTGATCAAAAATTAACACAAGAAACATTGACATCTTTAATTGAAACACCAAATGTAAATTGGACTGGTGCCAAATCTTTTGAAGTAACAACACTATCTACCACAGGATTTAAGAATCACTCACGTAGTAAAGGCTTTAATACTGGCTCATATTCAAATGACAAAGAAACATATACTTTAGGTTTTGATCGTGATATCGAATTTTATGTAGACACGATGGATGTGGATGAAACAGATCAAGATTTAGCAGCTGCAAAAATTTCAAATACATTTATTACTGAAGAAGCTGGACCCGAAGTAGATGCTTATCGTTTCTCTAAGATGGCAACTGAAGCAATTAGTAATAAAAAGACAGATTCAGAAATTTTAACTGTAGATAATGTTTACTCGAAACTAAAAGCGGCTATTTTACCAATTCGTAAATATAAACCACAGAATATTATCACTTACGTTTCATCAGAAACAATGGATCTTTTAGAACGTTCTAAAGAATTTAATCGCAATATTACAAATCAGAATGTTGGAGTGACTGCATTAGAATCGCGAGTAACTTCTATTGATGGTGTTACTTTAGTAGAAGTATGGGATACGGAGCGTTTTGCAACAAAATTTGATTTTACAGAAGGATTTGTTAAAGCTGATGATGGGTTAGACATCAACTTTTTGGTAGTTGCTAAACCTGCGGTAATTGCTAAAGCAAAACATAATGCAGTATTTCTATTCGCTCCTGGTGATCATACTAATGGAGACGGATATTTATATCAAAATCGTTTATATCATGATTTGTTTGTCTTAAAACAACAAAAAGATGGTTTATATGTTTCTACTAAGCCAGCAGCTACACAGGAGGGATAATATAAAGATGATTAAATTGGAAAAAGCTAATATGGTTTATAGAGTACAAAAAGATAGTGATTTTCATAAAGAACTGTTAGCAAAAGATTTTAAAGAAGTAACTGAAAACAGTGACGAAGCTAAAGAAAATAATAAAGAAGACAAAGAAAATAAGGGTAAGAAGCAAAAATAGGGAGGCGCTAATGCCTCCTTTAGTAGGAGGGGCATATGACATATATAGACTTTGAAGAGTTCAAAAAATTGTCTGGAAAAACTGATGATTTCAAATCGTCCTTTGACAAGTATTTATTAAAAGCATCTGCCATTTTGGATAATGAAACAAACTACTTCTACCGATTTCATAATATTAAAGATGATCCTATTGATTTTCGTGTTAACCAATTCAAATTAGCTCTTTGCGCTCAAATTATCTATTTTGATGAGGTTGGAGGGGATACTTATCACAGTATAAACAAAACTCCACAAAGTTTTTCTGCTGGTCGTACGAGTATCTCTAATAAGTCGTCAGAAAATGGTGGGGATACATCTTTGTTATCTGAAGATGTGTACGTCTATCTTGAAGGTACAGGACTTTTATATCGAGGTGTTCCCTCATGTTAATGCCAAAACCTCCAATAGATTTTTTAATTGATTCTTTTATTTATAAAGAATATCTAGGGGAAGGCGACTGGAATAAACCAATTTATGAAGAAGGAAAAGAGATCTCCTTTTGTCGTATTGATAGGGGGAGCCAATACTCCTTTTCATCAAATGGAAAACAGCTTCTTTATAACGCTGTGATTTTTTGTTATAAAGGTTTAACTGATCCCTTGCCGAAGTTTAAAGAACAATCAATTGTCGTCTATGATGGCCAAGAACATGTTATTACCAAAATTGACATAGTAACTGAAGCATATTCAAGCGATGTTTATTCTTATGAGTTGGAGGTAGTCTGATGGGGATAAGTGTTGATTTAACTGGAGTAAGAGCCAAAGTTAGCGCACAGGCTATGAAAAGAGGTAAGTATGCTGTAGCAAATCAAGCAATGTCAGATATGAATCCATTTGTACCAAAAAAGGATAATACACTTAGACAAAGCGCTCATATTAATAATTCTGGTAGTGCGATTTTGTATGAAACAAAATATGCGAAGCGTCAATTTTATCTAAATGGTAAAAAATATACGACACCAGGAACTGGTCCAAGATGGGATTTAAAAGCGAAATCTTTGTATATGCCTTCTTGGGAAAAAGCATATCTGAAAGGGGCTGGAATAAAATAATGGATTTTATTGATCGAATAAAAGATAAAATTAATAGTATTCCTGATATCCCAATAAAAATAAAAAAGGGGTATCTTTCAGCAGTTGAGAGTTTAGTCATTTATCCATTACCTGGTGGTCAAGTTCTAACGGAATACTATAATGGTGTGAAGGATGAACAACTAAACTATGAAATTGCCATGAAGTCACAAGACGGTTCTAAGATTGAACAAACGCTGTGGCTTATATCTGATTCATTAGAAAGAATCAGTGAAATCACTAGTTCTGATGGGTCTTTTGAATTTAACGATTTAACTATAACGAGCAAACCTTTCATCAATGATGCGGATGAACAAGGTTGGTTCGTTTTTTTATTGGATTTTCAAACAAAATTAACCACATTTGAGGGGGAAAATAAATGAGACGGAAAAATGCCTTACAAGCTTATTTTATTCAATTAATTACAACTACAAATGCAGATGCACCAACCGAAGACGGATGGTTAGAACTGGCAAAATGGATTTCTAATGTCGATGATAATTCAAATGAAGAATCTGAAACTACCGGATATTATGATGGAAATGGAGAAGGTGAAACCGACGTTACCTCTCATCAGCTAGGTTATTCATTTACTGGGTTATATGACGAAGAAAACGAAGCGATGGCAGCGATCGAAAATATGATCGGTAAATCTGGTGATGCTCGAAAAGTATGGTTCAAAGTTGTAAATGCCTCAGGCACAAAACAGCGTATCGGAAAGGCAACTGTCACTGAGCCAGTAGCACAAGTCGGAGATGCAACAGCTTATGGTGATTTCTCTTGCGGTATTGCTTTTGATAGCACACCAGAAGCTGAGGAAGTGCCATCAACTTCTACACCCTCATAAGCCCCAGAACGTAACTGGGGGATTTAATGAAGATGGATCAATTACATTAAATTGGGATAGCGTGAACGAAGCACAAGCTTATGTCGTTCATTATGGCGGTGCTAACCAATCTGATCCTAACGATGCTACATTTATGGGATATTCAGAAAAGAATACATGGACATTAGCTGTAGTCGATATTCCTACTCTAAATGACGGAGAAAAGATTTATTTCTACGTACAAGCTTTCAATGAAAAAGGTGTAGGAAAAGACGATATTGAAAAAGCCGCTTACTTAAATGAAAATTCCTTGGGGTCGGCTTGGTCTGATGCTGTTGTTCTTGTACAAACTCCCTAAGGCGCCCCAAAATCTGACAGCCGTTTATGATGCAGAGAAAATGACTGTCACTGTAACTGCGGACTGTCCAGATGGGGCGACTAGTGGAAGAGCGTATAAAGACAGTCGAGATTTTGGAACTGCTTATATTGTGGAAGGTAAGGTTACTAAAACATTTGCAGAAATATCAGAAGGAGACACTCATGTTTATGGCTTGAGTGTCTTTTTTGATGATTTGGAATCTGAAATAGCTGAAATTGAATTCACAGCAATCGTTGAAACAAAAATACTGACGGTTGATGAATATATACCAGGAACAAGCACATATGTAACAGGTACGTATCAAGGAACGTTAGCTGAAAAAATAGGCTTATATGTTGACGAGACTCATGTCTATTCTGTACCGCTTATAAAGAGTGAATATCCAAAATTTAAATATTATAAGAATAATTTAACGGTCACTGAAAAGGTTCAAGTATACCTAGCGGATGAAAACGACAACGAGCTAGTTAGAGCAGATGTGCCAATTGTAGAAAAATAAAATAGGAGAGAGACTCTCTCTTTTTTAGGAGGATGTTATGAGTAATAAACTATCATTTCAATTAGAAAAAAAAGGATTTCCAGTTAAAATTGGAGAATTAGAATTTTTCTTCGGAACAACAACAGAAGAATTAACGCGTTTCTTTGATGTTCAATCTGAGTTTGATGAGAGAGCGAAAGAATTAAAAAATCAACTGAAACAAATCAAAAATACTGACAAACCAGATAAAGAAGATACTCTTCAAATTCTTCGTATTTCTAAAGAATTGGCAAAAGCAGAATATGATGCCCTTTTAGGTGAAGGCTCTTTTGAAAAAATTTATTCTGTCTATCGTGATGTTGAACAATTAATTGATTTATTTGATCCAATTTCTTTTGAAGTTGCTGAAGCAATCGAAAAAGAAGCAGTAAAACGAAAAGACAGTATTACTAAGAAGAAATCTGAGTTAATGAAGAAGAGAGCTTTGAAAAATAAAAAAAAGAAGTAGGTGATTAGATGCGGTTAAATGATCCGTTGGTCACCGAAATAAAATTTGATGGAAATGAGTATCCAATTAATTTGGCTTTTGATAATGTGTTGGATGTTTTTGACGTCTTGCATGATTCAGAATTGTTTCCAGAAGAAAAAGTGAATATATGTTTAGAACTGTTGATCAGTGACTTTGAAGAGAACTTTCAAGGTACGACTGAGCAACAGTTTTTATTATTTGAGCATATTTTAGAAAAGTATATCTCCGTAGGCGATGCTGAAACCATTGAGACTGATATTTTAGGAAACCCAATGCCAAATGCTGTTAAGGAGACGAAACTAATCAGTTTGATTCATGATGCTAAATACATTTATGCCTCTTTCCGACAAATTGGGATAAATCTATTTGAAGAACAAGGGAAAATGATGTGGGAAGAATTTCAAGCTTTGTTAGAAAGTTTACCTGACGATACTATACTCGCTAAAATCATTCAAATCAGGACATGGGAACCTAGCAAAGGTGATTCATCCAAAGAAAGAGAACGAATGAAAAAGCTACAACAAAAGTATGCACTACCTAAAGAGGTAGGTGAAACTGATGGCTGATGGAAGAGTTGAAATTGCAGTCGAAGTTGATGGTAAAGGTGTAACTGTCCTTAATAAAAACCTAAATCAACTTGAAAAAAATAGTAATCGTGCAGGTGTATCTATCAAAGACTTAGTCACTTCAGTAGGACTTGTCAAGGTAGCTTCTGCGGCATTTAATGTATTGAATAATTCGTTAGATGCGGCAATCAGCCGTTTTGATACGATGCAAAAATTCCCTAAAGTTATGAAAGCTTTAGGATTTAGTGCTGAAGATTCTCAACGATCAATCAACAAATTATCAGACGGTATCGATGGATTACCAACGAAACTAGATGATGTTGTAGCAAGTACACAACAAATGACAGCTATCACTGGTGATCTAGATAAATCAACAGATACAGTCTTAGCTTTAAACAATGCTTTCCTCGCATCAGGTGCATCTACAGAAGACGCGACTCGTGGAATGCAACAATATAATCAGATGATTTCAACTGGTACAGTCGATTTAGAAAGTTGGAGAACTTTACAGGAAACAATGCCACTTGCTTTACAGAAAACAGCTGAAGCAATGGGCTTTGTAGGGAAATCAGCCCAACAAGATTTATATAAAGCCCTAAAAGAAGGTACTGTTACCTTTGATGAGTTTCAGGATAAACTGATTGAACTAGGTACTGGTACAGGGATGTTAGCAGAATTAGCAAAAGAAAATTCTTTAGGTATTGCTACATCATTTGGAAATCTAAGTAATGCTGTTTCAAAAGGAATGGCAAACATCATCACTAAATTTGATGAATTAACACAAAAGCTTACTGGGCAATCAATTGCGCAAAATATTGATGGAATGAAAGCGCTGATTAATAAAGCATTTGAAGAAATGGGTAAAGGGATGGATGTTTTAATCCGTCATTCTGATGATTTAGTAACAGCATTTGAGGGGTTACTGAAAATAGTTGAATTATTAGCACCTGCTTTTGTTGCGGCAACAGGTGCATATATTGGATTTAAGACAGCTTTGTCATTAGGTACACTAGCATCTTTTGCAACAAAAATATATGGCATCATTACTGCGTTAGGTAGCATGGTCAGTATGTTTGGTGTTTCAGGTACTGCTTTTGGGTTGTTAGCTGCAATTATTCCAGCTGGTGTAACAGTGTTTTCTTTATTGGCTGGTGTAGTCGGTGCAGTGGTCGCAGTATTTATATATTTCTATCAAACAAATGAGACTTTTAAAAATGGGGTACAGAAAACTATAGAACTTATAGAAACAGGGCTTATTAAAGCTTTTGAGTTTTTAAAGTCTGTACTTTCATCAATATTACCTACACTTCAAAATGTGGCAAGCGTCATATCTGATTCTGTTGTAAATGGCTTTCAAAAGCTTATTGAGATTGGATCAAAAATTGCTTCAATTGTTGGACCAGCGTTATTAACTTTTTCTAATGCAGTAAAAAATGTTATTTCCTCAGGTGTTGATAAATTTGGCCCAATCTTTTCACAAATTGGAAGTGTATTATCAGGAATTTTTTCTACAGGTTTGGAGATAGCAGGAACACTTCTAGAAAAGCTCGGTGGGACTTTTGGAAAAATAGGAGGAGTTATTTCTCTTGTTGTAGGAGTCCTAACGAAAGTAGGTATTGCAGCGATTGGCTTAACTGGACCTTTAGGCTTAGTTATTTCTTTAGTTGTTTCTTTCATATCTGCATGGGCAAAAACAGGAGATTTTAGTGCAGATGGTATCACAAAAGTTTTTGATCAGTTATCCAATACGATTGGTAATTTTGCGAACATTATATCTGAAAACCTTCCTAAAATCATAGAAACAATTACGTCTATTATTACAGATATTGTTGATAAGATTGTTGAAATGTTGCCTCAACTTACAGAGGTTGCTACACAGATCATTCAAACCTTAACAGATGCAATTGTCACAGCGTTACCGAAACTTACTGAAATGGCCACTAATGTAATTATTACATTAGTTCAAGGGATTACATCTGCATTGCCAGAGCTTGTTTCAGTAGCAACTAATATCATTACGAGTCTGATCACTGCTTTAACTAGTCTGTTGCCTCAAATTATTGAAACAGGTGTCAATTTATTAACAATGTTAATTGATGGGATTGTCTCCTCTTTGCCGAAAATCATAGAGGTAGTAATACAAATCATCAATACGCTGATTGAAGCATTTGTAACTGCTTTGCCGATGTTGTTAGATGTTGGGCTTCAAATTATAACAACTTTGATAAACGCAATTATTACGGCTTTACCTCAATTAGTAGAATCAGCAACAGTAATTATCACTAGTTTATTAACAGCAATTATTGGAGCATTACCAACCCTTATAAGTGCTGGTGTTCAAATGCTAATGGCATTGATAAATGGGATCATATCAGTTTTGCCAATGCTAATAAGTGCAGGAATTCAAATTGTTTTGTCACTGATTACTGCTTTAATTAGCGCATTACCACAAATAATAGAAGCTGGTATTCAGTTGTTACTAGCTTTGATTCAAGGGATAATCTCTATTATTCCACAATTGATAGATGCCGCTATACAAATTATCACGGCTTTATTATCCGCACTTGTCAGCGCAATACCACAACTATTAGAAGCAGGTATAGAACTGATTATAGCTTTAGTTCAAGGTGTAATTTCTGTTTTACCTCAATTAGTTAGTGCGGCATTACAATTAATAGTCGCCTTATTGGGTGCTTTACTTGATGCAATCCCAAAATTGCTTTCAGCCGGTGTTCAATTGATCAGTGCATTAATTAGTGGCGTTCTAAGTTTATTAGGCCAACTAATTAATGCAGGAACTAATTTGATTACAAGCCTACTAAGTACTATTGCTGGATTTGTAGGACGTATGCTAAGCGCAGGGGCTGATTTAATTAGGAATCTTGTTTCCGGTATATTAAGTATTATCGGTTCTGTTATAAGTGCAGCATCAGATATAGGAAGTTCGATTTTAGATACATTAAGTGGTATTGATTTATTTGAAATTGGTAAAAATGTAATTCAGGGATTAATCAATGGTATTAGTTCAATGGTTAGTTCAGTAGCTTCTACAGTTTCTGAAATTGCTGGAAATATTAAAGATACTATCACAGGCGCTTTGGGGATTCACTCGCCTTCTCGGTGGATGCGAGACTATGTAGGTAAATTTATTCCTCAAGGAGTCGCTGTAGGTATTGAAGCTGATGCGAAAACAGCCTATTCAGCTATGAATAAGCTATCTACAGGTTTAATGAATTCCATAACGCCAGAAGTAGCTCTTGGTACTTCTAAAATGGGCTTGGCATCGGTAGGATCTCAGATTGTAAATAATACAAATAAATCTAAATCGTATTCACCAAATTTCAACTTTAATATTGAACATGCTGATTTATCTAGTGAAAAATCGATTGAAGAAACTTCACTGGAATTAGCAAAGTTGACAGAAAGACAAGCAAGGGGGCGTCTATAATGAATTTTACTAATCTTCCTTATTTTCAATTTCGCGGGAGACGATCGAGCGAGTTTAGTATGCGGATCAGAAATGAAATGGAGTTTGTAATTCCAGAAGCTTCCCTGGAATTTACTGAAGTTGATGGAAGAAGTTCAGATATTGTATTTGATAAAGGAAGATTTAAAGATATTGAGAAAACTTTTCCTGTTAGAATCTTCAAAGAACAAGATAAAAATATTGCCACTCAGCTAAGAAATATAGCGGGGTGGCTTTATTTATCCCATGAGTATACTCCTCTAATATTTAGTGAATATAATGACTATTTTTATAAAGCCTTAGGCTATAGCGGAACTTCTGGAAAAGATATTAAGCGTGAGTGGTTAGATATTGATTTTACTTTCAAGTGTCAACCATACGTTTTTCGACTAGATGGAGAAGACGAGAGACAAATCATAAGTGGGCAAACAATTGTAAATCCAGAACCCTTTTCTAGCCTCCCAATTGTAACATTTAACAAAACAACAAGTGATAATGACAGTAATATCTATATCAATGGTCAACAATTCCGGATAGCTAAAGAAGTAGGAACTGGCATTATAACTATGGATAGTGAGAATGGCATCGCTTATAAAGACGGAGGGATAAATGTTTCAAAATATTGTTTTTTAAATACAGAAGGATATAATCCAATTGTTTTACAACCAGGAGTTAATGAAATTTCTTTTCTTAATATTGATCAGTTCAAAATGAAACCGAGATGGAGGAACTTAGCTGTATGAGTACGATTATTTTACATGAGAAAAAAGACAATAATTGGTCCTCGCTAGGTATCGGTCCATTAACAGATGCTATCAATCCAATTGTTACTAGGGAAAAAAATGGTATTTATGAACTGATGTTTAATTATCCTGTAAATGCTCCACTCTATACAGAAATAAAATTAGGCCGTTGGATTGTTGCAGATGCAGGACCAACTAGCCAAGCAAAAAGTCAACGTTTTGAAATCTCAGAAATAACAAAGCCGATAAATGGTATAGTCACTGTTTATTGTGAACATTACAGGTATCAGCTTTTAAGGTCAATTGTAAAATTGGGTTCTAAATTTGATAATATTCCAGCCCAAACAGCATTAAATCAACTTAAAGATCGCATGGAGCCAAAAGGAGACTTTACTTTTTTTAGTGATGTCACAACTAATTCTTCAATTGATTTTACAGATCCATCTAAATTTGCCAATGCACAAGAAGTTTTAGGAGGCGTTAATAATTCCATTCTTGATAATTTCGGTGGAGAATATATTTTTAATAATAATGAAGTACGATTGATGTCTCAAGCAGGAACCGACAAAAATGTAATCATCGCTTATGGGAAAAACTTGACGGATATTAATCAAGAAGAATCTATTGAAAGTACTTACACTTCAATATATGGTTGGGCAAAAATCGGAAGTGGTGAAGAGGAGAAAATCATCACTTTACCTGAAACATATTTAGATAGCGATTATGTTGATAATTACTCACAACGTCGGATACAGATGGTTGATTTTAGTGACAAAGAACCAACTGATGTTGACTCACTAAGGACGTTAGTTAAAAACTATATAAAAAATAATAAAGTCGGGATTCCAAAAGTTTCAATTAAAGCAAGTTTTGTTGATCTTTCTAGCTCAGTATCAGAGGAACAATTAAAAAATTTAGAATCAATCGATTTGTGTGATTGGGTAACGATTGTATTTAATCAACTGGGAATCAATACCTCTGCTCAAATTGTTAAGACTGTATGGGATGTATCACTTAATAGATACGACTCAGTGGAATTAGGAGAAGCTAGAACTGATTTTTCCAAGGTATTAGATGATTCTCAACAAAATATAAATAATATCAATGATAAGGTTTCAGACTTAGAAAAAGCACAAGATGAAGCATCCAATATCATAAAAAATCCAGGTAAAGGTAACGTAGTGATTTATCCGAGTCTTGCTGATCCACAAGAATTCTTAATTATGGATACTAAGGATATTAATACAGCAACTGAGGTATGGCGGTGGAATGCTGGTGGTCTTGGTTTTAGTTCTACTGGTTATAATGGAACTTATGAATTAGCAATGACTAATAATGGCGCTATTGTAGCGGATAGAATGACTACAGGAACTTTACGAGCAATAAATATTATAGGAGTCTCTATTTCTGGGAGTACATTTGAAACAACTGGGAGCAACGGTAAAATAATGATTTCTGGTGGCAAGATACAATTCCAAGATCGTACTGGAAAAGAATTCGGATCGTTTTATCCAGTGAATGTAAATAATGATTCTTTGGCCATGGATTTAAATTCTAAAAGCGATATAAATATAAACGCTGGAGAATCAGTAAAACGTACAGAATTTTCGTTAGGTCATGGATATCCTGCTGATTCGCCAACGACTAGTTTAGTTGGTGTTCAAGTACCTGTGTGGCTACATTATACAAATGGAAGTACTGTTCAAGGTGGTGTCGAGGTAAGCTCTGAAGGGGTGTACTTACGAGGTGGCACAAATATTGAAACTTATTTAAGTGTTGCTAATAATTCTACTATTGATTTTTACTCCTCTTTTGATATGCACGGCTTCCCAATGCTAACTCAATCAGATATTCGTTTAAAAGAAAATATTACAGCTACTGATGTTGATGGAATAGAAGAAACAAAGAAATTAGAATTCTTTGATTTTAAAAGAAAACAAAACTATCAAAGCAAGGACCCTAAAAAACAACCAAATGACTCAAGGGAGTTAGGTTTAATTGCTCAGTACTCGCCATTTCTTTGTGCTGAAAGCGAAAAAGATCATTATTTACGAATTGATATGAGTAAACAGATTATGTTAAACAGTCTAACTAATAAGCAATTGATTGAGAAAATCGAATCGTTAGAAAGTCAGATGGGATATAGAAAGAAAAATCAGCGTAAGTATCATAAAGGAGGTTTGCAATGATTAATACCATATTAAATCTTGATTTTTCCAAAAATCCTAATATGCAACCTATTATTTATGGGCGTGTAGGAGATCAAGGGTTACAGACAGTTACAGTCAATATTTTTAGAAACGGAGCACCTGTTGATTTATCAGTAGGTGTTTTATCTTTTGAAGGAGTAACTAGTCGCAATCAAACGAAAGTCTTTGATTCGTATAATATTAACAGCACAGAAGAAGGATTAAAAAAAGGGACTTTTGAGTACACATTTCCTAGTGAAGCATTTGCTGTAACTGGAAAATATGAACGTGCCTACTTTTCTATTACTTCTGGAGATAGTCGAGATACGACAGCAGACTTTGAAATTATTGTATTAGGGAATGCAGATATCAATGCCTCTGAAGCTGAAACGGTTATAACTGAATACAATAAGTTGATTGAAGAATTACAGAAACTTCAAAATGAGTATATAGAAGAAACTGATACGACGTTTGCATCAATTCAGGGGCGAATCACCAATTTAGAAAATACAATAGAGAGTTATAAGAATGATGTTAGTAATACACAAACTGAAGTTTTAGCGACAATCGATGAAGCTCTAAAAGAATTTCAGAGTAGCGACTTTTATACGAAAACAGAGGCTGATGAAAATTTCGCAACCCAAGTTAGTTTGGAAAATGGGGCATTAGTCTTTAAGAATACTTATATCTCCAGTCAAGATTGGAATGACATTCAAGATGTAGGTATTTATTACTGTGCAGGTTCTTCTGGTGAGAATATGCCAACAAGTGGACCATTGTACGGCTATTTAACGGTTAAAAAAATCACTACTGTTACTCAGCAGACATTTGAAACTGGATTATCTGTTTATATCCGATCACTCACCGGTAATCCTCAAACATGGAGTAATTGGCATGAAATTGCTTTGACTGAAAAAACAGTAAATTTATCAGAAGATCAAGAAGTTGATGGCACAAAGAATTTTCTAAAACAACCTTTATTTAATGGCAAAAGCTTAGCCCAAGAAGTTTTTGGTGTAACTCTGCATGGCGGTAAACTGGAAGGAGTGCCCGTTAAGGATGGAACCACATTAAATTGGGGCGAACCTTACTCTTATGATAATGAACGATCAAAAAATAATGACTTATTTACAGTATCAGATGATACTAAAACATTAACTATTTTAAAAGATTGTACGCTTCAATTCATTGGCAAATTTACTTGTCAGACTAATCATGCTGATTATTACGCCTACTTAGGTATGCGAGTTAATGGAGAAGATGATTGGCGTGCAGCTGGAATCGGAGGGAATTTGAACTGGCGTAACGATGTTGGCTGGATAATGGTAAGAGAATTTAAAACTGGGGATGAAGTGACCTTAGTGACAGGAACTAATTATTCCACTGATTCGGTAAACGCATGGGGTGTGGATCAAGTATATATAAAAGAAGTAATCAGAGCATAAGAAGATATGATGACTTAGTTAGAGCAAAAAGAGATATAAATAAAGGTCAGAGCGCGTATTTTATAGGCGCTTTTTTGTCTATGAAGGTAGGTGAATAGGTTGTCCAATCAAGAAGAAACGATGTGGGTTGAAGTTCTACAACGTTTAGCAAGAATCGAAGAGAATACAAAACATCTTGATACAGTTACGGAAAATGCTAGACAGGCGTTATCCATAGCGAAAGAAAATGAAAAAGCGATTCGAGAAATCAAAGAAAGTCAACGGAGGGCTTGGCGTACGATTGCTGGTATGTTGAGTTCTGTTGGTGCTTCACTCATTGTGTATTTGGTGACTAAATTTTTGGGAGGTTAAGAGATGATTTTACCTGACAAGTATTACAACAAAATCAAATGGGCAGTACTTACTGTTTTACCAGCTGCCTCAATGTTAGTGACTACACTAGGGAAAGCTTATGGATGGGAAGGAACAGATTTAGCTGTTTTTACGATAAATTCCATTACAACATTTTTAGGTGTAGTAACTGGTGTTTCAGCGTATAACTCAAAAAAATAGGAGGAATAAGATGAAAAAGAAGATTTTTGTAGGAGCTCTTGTAGCTCTTTTTTTGTTGCCTGTGAATGTCTTTGCTGCCAAAGGAGACCAAGGTGTCGATTGGGCGATTTATCAAGGAGAAACAGGACGTTTTGGTTACGATAGCGATAAATTTGTAATCGCTCAAATTGGTGGCTACAATGCGAATGGATTGTATACTCAATGGACTTATCCCACTCAAGTAGCTTCAGCAATTGCACAAGGGAAAAGGGCGCATACTTATATCTGGTATGATACCTATGGAAACATGGATATCGCTAAACAGACAATGGATTATTTCTTGCCTAAGATTCAAACACCGAAAGGATCAATTGTAGCCTTAGATTTTGAACATGGAGCAATCAATGACAAGAAAGCCAATACTGATACGATTCTTTATGGAATGCGTAGAATCAAAGAAGCTGGGTACACACCAATGTACTACTCCTATAAACCTTTCACGCTTCAATATGTCGATTATCAACGGATTCTAAAAGAATTCCCTAATTCTCTATGGATTGCGGCATATGCGTCTAATTCTGTGACGAATACTCCAAATTATAACTACTTCCCAACAATGGATGGAGTGGCAATTTGGCAGTTTACTTCGAACTATATTGCAGGGGGCTTGGATGGAAATGTCGATTTAACAGGAGTCACTGATAATGGTTATACTAATTCAGATAAACCACAAACAGAAACGCCAGCAATCAATGCAGGTGAAGAAACAAGTGAAACACCAAAATCAGAGATCAAAGTTGGCGATACAGTTAAGGTGAATTTCTCAGCTAATCAGTGGGTGACTGGCGAGACTATCCCACAATGGGTGAAAGGTGAAAGCTACAAGGTTCGACAAGTAGATGGGAATAAAATCTTGCTTGCTGATATTCTTTCTTGGATCGATAAATCTAATGTGGAACTTTTACCAGATTCCACGACTGTTGCACAACAACCCTCAACTACAACGCACATTGTACAATACGGAGAAACCTTGTCATCAATCGCCACTCAGTATGGCACAACGTACCAAGCTTTAGCTTCCTTGAATGGATTAAGTAATCCAAACATGATTTATGCTGGTCAAGTGTTAAAAGTAAGTGGCGCAGTAAGCACTACTAGAACATATACGGTCCAATATGGCGATAATCTTTCGTCAATTGCGACTAAGCTAGGAACAACCTACCAATCACTAGCACAACAAAATGGATTATCAAATCCTAATCTAATTTATCCAGGACAAGTATTAAACTATTAAAAATAGCCCCTCGATTTCGAGGGGCAGTACATAAATTAATTAATAGCTTAAACCTATTTCTTCAGGATTTATAAACAAACTTTTTTTAAAATTATATCTTTGATGTTCAACTCTAGTGTTGGGAACATCGGTAATGATATCAAATAAGAAATAAACATTAGACTTAGTTTTAGATTTTGAAGCCGGTAGAGTAAAATAGTTTTTGTCAGATTCATATAAGTGAATCAACAACTTGTTTTCAATCAAGCAAAATTCAATATTATTATTCCAATACTTATAAAGTTCTCTTTCAAATTTCTTTTTTGGATCATAGCTAATCCAAAGTAGCCTATTTTTATATAGAATCATAAGAATCTCCCCCACTTGTGAATTATACGAACGAATGTTCATTCTGTAAATATGGAGTGAAGATAATCGACTTTGACTATACTTTGATTGTATTTATAGAAGAAAACTGCAAAAAGCTGACAAAAGCATATTACCAAAATTCCTTATAAATTATGCAATAAAAAACGTAGCAGAGTGTCGATGATAATCAAACACCAAGTGTCTGTTTATCCAGTAGCTCAAGAAGCTTAATGAACAGTTGGCTCTATTCCTTGCCTAGCGAGGGATAGAGTTTTTTCATTTTTTCTGAATCACTAATGATTTCCGGCTCAAACAGAGTCAGGCTTTTTTTGCGTTGGGAGAATGACTGGCTGTAAAAATAGTTGGTTTACTATTTTCGCTAGTTCTAACTGGAAAAGATATCCCGCAAAGTAAAAAAGAGGTAATCGTTTTCTGTTATCTGAAAAAATAGTATACGTTTAGACTTGTCTAAATTGCTTAATAAATAAACAACAAATGTTCTTTTTTGTTTTAAGCGTATCTTGTTTTCTTTTTGATATAAATAGTTGACGAATAGTGATTAAATCAATAGTATTAGGTTTTAAGGACAAGAGAAGAGGGGCGAAAATATTGGCAAAACGAATTGACCGAATTTATACGTATGTCAAAGAAAAGACCGCTCATTTATCTATAGAAGAAAATGATCAAGGTGTAACGACCCAAGAGATTGCGGAAGTTTTGGGTATCCAGCGTACTAATAGCAGTAAAGATCTCAACAAATTGGTGCGTGAAGGAAAGTTGAAGAAAACCGATGGTCGTCCGGTTCGGTATGTCTATCAAGAAAGTCCAATCATTGAAAAGCCATTATCCAAATACGTACCTAGTTATAAAGAAGAATTGACTCACGTGAAAAAACCGAGTCTTCAAGTAGATACGAAAGATATTTTTGCCAAAATCATTGGAGCGAATGGTAGTATGAAAAACTCAGTGGAACAAGCAAAAGCCGCCATTTTGTATCCTCCCAGAGGGTTGAACTGTTTGATCACTGGACCGACTGGTTCTGGAAAGACTTATTTTGCTCATGCGATGTTTCATTTTGCTAAAACCAACCATGTGGTGGAAGAAGATACAGAGTTGATCGTCTTTAACTGTGCGGACTATGCTAATAACCCTGAATTACTGATGAGTCATCTTTTCGGGTATGTCAAAGGTGCGTTTACAGGTGCGGAAGAAGAGAAAATGGGAATCATTGATCAAGCGGACGGCGGGATGCTTTTCTTGGATGAAATTCATCGACTCCCACCTGAAGGACAAGAAATGATTTTTTATTTTATGGACCATGGTACCTATAGCCGATTGGGTGAAACAACGAAATCTCATGAAGCGAATGTTCGGATCGTCGGTGCAACGACTGAAGATCCAGGTTCGGCACTACTTGAGACATTTGTGCGCCGTATTCCGATCAATATCAAGTTACCTGCTTTTGATCGACGTCCAGCGAATGAAAAAATCGATTTAGTCAAGATCATGATTGCTCACGAAGCGAATCGTACGCAAAGAAAAATTTCTTTAACAGAAGATGTTGTGAAAGCGCTAATAGGCAGTGTTACTTATGGAAACATTGGACAGTTGAAGTCGAATATCCAATTGGTATGTGCGCGAGGATTTCTAAACCATATGAACAAACCTGAAATATCGATTACGATCGATGATTTAACTGAAGGGATTCGTAGTGGGTTGATTCAACTAGCAAGTAATCGAAAAGAGATGGCAGAGTTATCCAAGATACTTGATCCTAAAATCACCGTTTTTCCGAACGATGATGTGATGCAGTTGCAGGCAGACTCTTATGAGTTGCCTTATAATCTTTACGACATTATTGGTGATAAAGCTGCTTTGCTCAAGTCAGATGGCTTGGACCAAGAAGCAATCAATCATTTTATCTCAACAGATATCAATATCCATTTAAAGTCATTCTATAAAGATCACGGTTTTTCATTTAATGCAGATAATAAGTTGGCGGAATTTGTCGATCCTAAAATCATTGAAGTAACGAATCAGATTTATCTCATGGTGAAGCAATCTTTGCCATACGAGTTTCAACAAAATTTTATTTATGCGATGAGTCTGCATATCAGTTCTTTTCTAAAACGAATCCATTTAGGAGAAGAACGGCATACGAATGATAATATCCGAGAAATGGCCATTGATTTTCCTGAGGAATACGCACTGGCGAAAGAAGTACGGCAACATATCGAAATGTATTTCCAAGTGGAAATCCCAGAAAGTGAAGATTACTATTTAACTGTATTGCTTGTTTCATTACGAGCCAATCAAGCAAGTGGTCGAATCGGGGTCGTTGTGGCTGCACATGGCAATAGTACCGCAAGCAGTATGGTGCAAGTGGTTCAACAGTTGCTAGATGCGGATAACGTCCGGGCGGTGGATATGCCACTAGACATGGACCCGAAAACTGCTTTAAGTCGGATTGAGCGGAGTGTGCAAGAAGTAGATGAGGGAAGTGGTACGATTCTTCTGGTGGACATGGGTTCGCTTGCGTCTTTCAATGCTCAGATACAGCAAGATACGGGTATCCCTGTCCGAACAGTCGATATGGTCACGACTTCTTTAGTTTTAGAAACAGTACGTAAAGTGTCGGTGCTGGGAACAGATCTTGACTTGCTTTATGAATCCTTGAAGAATTTCCGAGGGTATGCTGAAGTCTCAAGTGGAAATGTTGCAGAAGCGGACGACAAGCAACGAAAAGCCGTAGTGGCCATCTGTGCCTCAGGAGAGGGAACAGCACAGCGAATCAAATCGTTGATCGAGCGTGCAGTCAGTAAAAGACAAGAAGCTCAATTGGAAGTGATTGCTTTGTCTATCGTCGATTTGAAAACTAAGCTACCAAAGATCCAAAAAAATTACCAAATCATTGCGACGACTGGGATCACGGACCCGCATATCGATGCACCATTCATTCCTTTGGAAAGATTTATTGATCAAAACATTGAGGTGATTTTAGATCAATTACTGTTAGAGTCAGAGTTAGATGAAACCGAAGATGTTTTATTAAATGAAGAAACAGCCAAAAGTACATGTGTGTCATTTATCGCAGATAATTTTACATTTATCAATGGAGAAAAGTTAATCGATCCTCTATGGAAATTTGCAGATGGGTTAATGGATTCAGCAAGCATTGATGTAAAAGAATACGGATTTATGATCAACCTTGTTCTACATGCGGCGGGAATGATTGAACGTGTCATCTTAAATGAACCGCTCTCTTTAGAAAATCAAGATAATCGTTCGATTAAAAACGATCCGCTCTATGTTAAAATTGTTAAGCCACTAAATGATTTAGAAGAAAAGATCAAAGTCAAGTTTCCGTTAGAAGAAGTGTATTATCTATTGAAAATGATCACTAACCATTTAGAGAAAAAAGAATACACTAATGAAGATATACACAAAAACGATACACTAAAATAGTGTGTCGTTTTTGTGTATTGTATAAGAAACCATTAAATAAAGCAGTGTATCTTTTAAAAGTTGGCACGGTTCTTGCTTTTAATAAAGTGTGCTTAACGGAAATTCTTCCGACAGAAGTGGGGAGATGTTTTGAGTAGTGATTTAATAAAAAGGAGATTTACGAATGGATATTCGATTAGCACGTATAGATGATCGTTTGATCCATGGGCAAGTTGCAACTGTCTGGTCTAAATTGACTGGCGTTGAACGTATCATCGTCATAAGTGACGTAGTAGCGAAAGACAAGTTAAGAAAGTTTCTTTTAAAAGAAGCTGCTCCACCAGGGATCATGGCAAATGTCATCACTGTTGAAAAGATGATCCAGATCTTTGAGAGTGGACTCTTAGCGCGAACGAAAGTGATGCTTTTATTTACTAATCCTAAAGACGTTGAGAAAATTGTCCGAAGTGGTGTCCGAATTGATTCTCTAAATATCGGGGGAATGAGTTTTTCTGAAGGGAAGACCATGATCACAAATTTTGTGTCCGTCGATCAACGAGATATCGAAGCCTTTCATTTTTTGGATGGTCAAGGTGTGGAGTTGGAGATTCGGAAGGTGCCTGCTGATCGGAAAATCTTTTTAATGGAATTACTGACCAAAGCCAAGAAAGCATAAAATTGTTGTTGCGTAACGGTCAAATGTATCTGTTGTCAAAGGCAAGCACTTATTTTTATTTTTGATTTTGTTACAACAAAAAGAAGTAGGAGGTATAAATATGGTAGGGATTATCCTAGCAAGTCATGGGCAATTTGCTGAAGGAATCTTACAGTCGGGTTCAATGATCTTTGGCGAACAAGAAAACGTCAAAGCTGTTGTTTTACAACCGAGTGAAGGTCCAGATGACTTGAGAGCCAAATTAGAAGAAGCAGTCGCTTCCTTCGATAACCAAGACGAAGTCTTATTCTTAGTTGATTTATGGGGCGGAACACCGTTCAATCAATCAAACACATTATTTGAAGAACACAAAGATAAGTGGGCAATCGTAAGTGGTTTGAACTTGCCTATGCTGATCGAAGCATATGCTTCACGTTTTTCAATGGAATCAGCACATGAAATTGCTGCTCATATCATTGAAACAGCAAAAGAAGGCGTGAAAGTCAAACCGGAAGAATTAGAACCAGTAGTAGAAACAAAAGCTGCGGCACAAGAAGCTGCACCTTCAGGAACACCTGGTAAGTTCACTTATGTTTTAGCACGTATTGATTCACGTTTGTTGCATGGACAAGTAGCAACTGCTTGGACAAAAACAACAAATCCAACACGGATCATCGTTGTATCTGATGCTGTAGCAAAAGATGAGTTACGCAAAAAATTGATTCAACAAGCTGCGCCTCCTGGTGTAAAAGCACACGTTGTACCAGTTGAACAAATGATCAAACTTGCAAAAGATGATCAACATTTTGGCGGCCAACGCGCATTGCTATTGTTTGAAAATCCTCAAGATGTCGTACGTGCAGTTGAAGGTGGCGTACCATTAGAAACAGTGAACGTCGGATCAATGGCGCATTCTCCAGGTAAAGTACAACCAAATAAAGTACTTGCTTTCAGTCAAGACGATATTGATTCATTCAATAAATTGAAAGAATCTGGCGTGAAATTCGATGTACGTAAAGTACCGAATGACTCTAAAGGAAACATGGATGAAATTTTGAAAAAAGCGCAAGATGAATTAAAAAATCGTGCTTAATTAATTATCAGAAAAAATGGAGGATTACTATCATGGATTTAAATATTATTCAAGTGATCTTAGTCATCATCGTTGCATTTTTAGCTGGTATGGAAGGAATTCTTGATGAATTTCAATTCCATCAACCAGTTGTTGCATGTACGTTGATCGGCTTAGTAACTGGAAATCTAGTTCCTTGTCTTATCTTGGGTGGTACATTACAAATGATCGCTTTAGGTTGGGCAAATATCGGTGCCGCTGTCGCTCCCGATGCTGCATTGGCATCTGTTGCATCTGCAATTATTTTAGTTTTAGGTGGTCAAGGTTCAGCCGGCGTTTCTTCAGCAATCGCGATTGCTGTGCCACTTGCTGTTGCTGGTTTATTATTAACAATCATTTGTCGTACGATTGCGACAGCGTTTGTTCATTTGATGGATGCTGCTGCAAAAGATGGTAACTTTAGAAAAGTTGAATTATGGCATATCGTTGCTATCTGTATGCAAGGTGTTCGTATTGCGATCCCTGCTGGTTTGATCTTAGCAATCGGTGAAGGTCCAGTAAGAAGCTTACTTGAATCTATGCCTGTTTGGTTGACAGACGGTTTAGCTATCGGTGGTGGAATGGTCGTTGCTGTAGGTTACGCGATGGTTATCAACATGATGGCTACAAAAGAAGTATGGCCATTCTTTGCAATCGGTTTTGTATTGGCAACTGTATCAGAAATCACTCTTATCGGTCTAGGCGCAATCGGTATTGCTTTAGCTCTTATTTACTTGGCACTTTCTAAACAAGGTGGTTCAGGTAACGGCGGAAGCTCAAATACTGGTGACCCACTAGGCGATATCATCGATAACTATTAAAGGAGGCGTTCACGAAATGGCAGAAGAAAGAATTCAATTATCTAAAAAAGATCGTATTTCTGTTTGGTTGCGTTCGACTTTCCTTCAAGGATCATGGAACTACGAACGTATGCAAAATGGTGGTTGGGCATTCTCAATGATCCCAGCGATCAAAAAATTATATAAAACAAAAGAAGACCGTGCGGCTGCGTTGACTCGTCATTTAGAGTTCTTCAACACTCACCCATATGTTGCTTCACCAATTCTAGGGGTGACTCTTGCACTGGAAGAAGAACGTGCAAATGGCGCACCTGTTGATGACGTTGCGATTCAAGGGGTTAAGGTTGGTATGATGGGACCTTTAGCTGGTATCGGTGATCCAGTCTTCTGGTTTACAGTAAGACCGATCCTTGGAGCTCTAGCTGCTTCTCTAGCGATGGCTGGAAATATCTTAGGCCCAATCATTTATTTCGTCGCTTGGAATATCATCCGTATGGCATTTATGTGGTACACACAAGAATTCGGCTATAAAGCGGGTTCTAAAATCACAGAAGATTTATCTGGTGGTTTGTTGCAAGACATTACTAAAGGTGCTTCTATCTTAGGTATGTTCATCTTAGGTTCATTAGTTAACCGTTGGGTATCAATTGGCTTTGCGCCAGTAGTATCAAGCGTTAAACTTGACGAAGGTGCTTACATTGATTGGAGTAGTTTACCTGCAGGTGCGGAAGGTATCAAGAGTGCGTTGGAACAACAAGCAGCTGGACTTTCTCTATCTGACTACAAAGTAACAACATTACAAGACAACTTAGATAGCTTGATCCCTGGATTAGCTGCGTTGTTACTAACATTGTTCTGTATGTGGTTACTGAAGAAAAAAGTTTCACCAATCGTTATCATTCTTGGATTATTCGTAGTGGGTATTGTTTTCCACTTGATCGGATTAATGTAATCTAAGGCAATAAAAGACTAAATAAGCTGTGACAGAAATCGATCATTGATTTTTGTTGCAGCTTTTTTCATAGAATGCGACGAGACTTTACTTCATCTCTCTTCTGATCAAATGGTGGACGATTGTGGAGAACCGTTTGTTAGAGGTAGTATCTATGCTCGAAAAGGCATACTATTTATGATAAGATGTCTTTGATATAGAAGTAAAAAACGCGAAATTAAGAGTAAGGCTAAACTGAACGAATAGCCAAATCATTGAAACGGTACGACTTTTGATTACCGTAACTTTAGATTGATTAGAAATGGAGTGCTTGAAATGGTACAATCGCTGAACACAAAAGTTGACTTAACGATGAATGCGACATCTTATCTAGGTGTGGCAGAATATGGGAAGATCATGATTGGTGACAAAGGTTTTGAATTTTATAATGATCGTGATGCGCGGAAATTCGTCCAGATTCCATGGGAAGAGGTGGATGTCGTGATTGCCTCGGTGATGTTCAAAGGAAAATGGATTCCACGTTTTGCGATTCGCACAAAGAAAAACGGAACCTATTCATTTTCTGCAAAACATCCCAAGGAAGTTTTGCGAGCAATCCGTAAGTATGTTGACCCAAGTCACATGGTTCGCTCTTTAAGTTTGATCGACGTAGTCAAGCGAGGCGTAATCGGTATTTTCAAGCGTAAATGATTTGTAGCTAGCCCTCATCGTTTGCTTGCTATTTATTTCTTATGATAAAATTAAAGAGTAAAGAGGGAGGTTATACGATGAGTTGGTTATGGACATTGATTGTTGGTGCAATCATTGGAGCGATTGCTGGAGCAATCACAAGTAAAGGAAATTCAATGGGATGCATCACAAATATTATTGCTGGTTTGATTGGTTCAACGATCGGTCAAGCGATTTTTGGAAACTGGGGACCAAGCGCTGCTGGTATGGCACTTATTCCATCTATTTTAGGGGCAGTGATCTTAGTTGCAGTTGTCTCATTTTTCTTTGGTAAAAGATCTTAGAAATGAAAGTCTAAAGCGTTTTGACTTGGGTGGAAAGCTCAAGCCAAAACGCTTTGTTCGTTTCTATTGAAGGAATTTATCTTTCCTATGCCTTTAAAAAAGAAAGTTTGCTATAATGGTAAAAAGAGTGCAAAGAAAGAAGGAATTTACACATGATGTTACGAGTAGAAAAGTTACGCAAAAAAATGCGAGAAGCGAATCTAGATTCATTTTTAGTGACAAGTCCTTACAATCTCCGCTATTTGACTAATTTTACAGGAACCACTGGGTTAGCGGTCATCACATTAGAGAAAGCTTTCTTTATTACGGACTTCCGTTATACAGAACAAGCAGCTGCGCAAGCGCAAGGTTTTGAGATCATCAAAAATGTTGCACCAATTTTTGAGGAAGTCGCTGATTTGACTCGAAAAGAAGGATTGAAGAATCTAGCGTTTGAAGAACGCACAGTTTCATTTTTAGAGTATTCAGTATTGGAAGAATTACTTGATGCAGAGTTGATCCCAGTTTCTGATATGATCGAAGAATTGCGTGAAGTAAAAGATGCGGACGAACTAGCGGTTATTGAAAAAGCTTGTAGCATCGCTGATATGGCTTATGATCATATCCTTAAAATGATCCAACCAGGGATGACAGAGATCGAGGTCGCGAATCAATTAGATTTCTATATGCGTTCACTAGGTGCATCAGGTGTGTCTTTTGAAACCATCGTGGCAAGTGGTGTTCGTTCAGCAATGCCACACGGAGTGGCTAGCCAAAAGATCATTGAACAAGGGGATTTGATCACGATCGATTTTGGTTGCTACTATGAAGGATACGTTTCTGACATGACACGTACGTTTGCAATCGGCGATCCAGGAGAACAATTGAAAGAAATCTATCAAATAGTTTTAGATGCCCAATTGGCAGTTCTAGAAGCGGCTAAACCTGGAGTGACAGGTATCCAACTTGATGCAGTAGCAAGAGACTACATCAGCAAATACGGTTATGGGGAAGCATTTGGGCATTCCACTGGCCATGGTATCGGCTTAGAGATCCATGAAGGTCCTAATGTATCTGCGCGAGCAGAGAAACCATTTGTTGTGGGTAATGTCATTACAGATGAACCAGGAATCTACTTACCAGGAATCGGTGGTGTCCGGATCGAAGATGACTTATTGATCACTGCTGAAGGAAACCGGGTATTGACTCACTCACCAAAAGAATTGATTATTTTATGATAATCAGCGTTTTTCAACAAATGTAAATGTCGAAACTCAGACTTTGTTATAGAAAATGGGCTCATTTAATGATACACTATAAGAGAAATCAAGCGATTGTAAACGGCGCGTTTTTTCACGCATGACTGATTTACAGGCGACAGTTTTCCTAGGTACATGACATCGCTTTTGAAGTGAAAGATGTACGTAGGCAAAAGGAGGAATAAATAAAAATGGCAGACGAAAAAAACTTAGTCTTACATGCTAATCAAGATTTAGGAGAAATCGTGATTGCACCAGAAGTGATCGAAGTCATTATCGGTATTGCAGCTTCTAAAGTCGAAGGGGTCTACGGAATGCGTGGGACTTTTGCTAGCAATGTCACAGAATTGCTAGGTCGCGCAGCGCATGGTAAAGGTGTATATTTAGTCAATGACGAAGAAGGTTTGAAAGTTGACTTATATTGTTATTTAGAATATGGCGTATCAGTACCAAAAGTAGCGATGGAAATGCAGGATCGTGTTCACCAAGAAGTACTGTTCATGACCGACATTGCATTAGCTGAAGTCAATATCCATGTCGTAGCAGTTGTACCAGAAAAATTGGAACAACCAGCAATCGATGAACTTTTTGAGGACGAAGAGGAAGAAAATGAATAAAGAGTTATCAAGACACGAGATCCGCGAGATGGCATTACAGGCATTGTTCCCATTAGATTTTAACACTGATCTGACAAAAGAAGATGCAATTTTCAATGCGATCGAGTTGGACCATCAAGAGATGATCAATGAAGAGCAATCAGAATTTGTTCCAGTATATCTAGACACACTAGTTGGTGGCGTCTGTGCAAAAAAAGCATCGTTAGACACGATCATCGAAAAGCATTTAAAAAATAATTGGCGGATCAACCGCATTTCCAAAATGGATCTGATTATTTTAAGAATCGCGATTTTCGAAATGATGTACGTGGATGACGTGCCTGCAACTGTTGCATTGAATGAAGCAATCGAGTTAGCTAAAACATTCAGTGACGACCGTTCACGTAAATTTGTAAATGGTATGTTATCGAATGTGTTAAAAGAATTAGAAGCTGGGGCGTAAGTCCTAGCTTTTTTCTATGATAGTTAGTAAATCTGGTTATGTTACAAGTGGTTTATATGGTAGAATGAAAGCAAAAATATCTGGGAGTGATCGTATGTCAGAATTGATGAATGGAAAAGAATTAGCAGAAAAAATGCAAGCAGAACTTGCGTTAAAAGTAAAAGAGCTTAACGAACGACAGATCAATCCCGGATTAGTTGTTTTATTAGTTGGAGAAAATCCAGCAAGTCAAGTCTATGTTCGTAACAAAGAACGAGTTGCGAATCAATTAGGTATTTATTCAAAAGTAGAGCGTTATAGTCAAACAATCTCCGAAGATGAGCTTCTAAATGAAATTGAAAAATATAACAAGGATCCACGGTTCCATGGAATCCTTGTACAATTGCCTTTACCAAAACATATTGATGAAGAGAAAGTGTTATTAGCAATCGATCCTAAAAAAGATGTTGATGGCTTCCATCCATTGAATCTAGGACGTTTATTTGCAGGGAATCCTGATAAGATCCCTTGTACGCCTTATGGAATCATGAAGATGTTTGAGGCATATGATATTGATTTGACTGGCAAGCGTGCAGTAGTGATCGGTCGCAGTAATATTGTCGGTAAACCCATGGCGCAACTTTTGTTGATGGCTGATGCGACGGTCACCATTGCTCATTCAAAAACGAAAGACCTTGCAGCGTTAACTCGTGAAGCAGACATACTCGTAGTGGCTATTGGGCGTGGCCATTTTGTGACAAAAGACTTTGTCAAACCAGGGGCGGTAGTTGTCGATGTGGGGATGAATCGTGATGAGAATGGAAAACTGATCGGCGATGTCAAATTTGATGAAGTCGCTCCTCTTGCAAGCTATATCACGCCTGTCCCTAAAGGAGTAGGTCCAATGACGATCACGATGTTGATGGCACAAACGGTCCAATCAGCTGAAGCAGAGCGAGGAGAGTTATGACGCAAGAATATTTAACAGTTACCACCTTAACCAAATATTTAAAACGAAAATTTGAAGCAGACCCATATCTGGAAAGAGTTTATCTAACTGGTGAAATCTCAAATTTCCGTATGCGAGCGAATGCGCATCAATATTTCAGTTTAAAAGATGATCACGCAAAAATCTCTGCGATCATGTTCAAAGGTGCTTTCCAAAAGTTACGTTTTCAACCAAAAGAGGGCATGAAAGTGTTGGTGATTGGTCGGATCTCCCTTTACGAAGCCAGCGGTTCTTATCAAATTTACGTGGAACATATGGAGCCAGATGGTGTTGGTGCGTTATACCAAGAGCTAGAAGAACGAAAAGAAAAATTGATGAAAGAAGGTCTATTTGCTGGACCTAAAATGGCATTGCCGAGATTTCCAAAACGCATCGCCGTTTTAACAAGTCCTAGTGGTGCGGTCATTCGTGATATTATCACGACGGTCAAACGCCGTTACCCAATCGCGCAACTTGTTTTGTTCCCAACTGTTGTGCAAGGAAACCAAGCAGCAGATGATGTCGTCCGCAATATCCAACGCGTTGAAGCGTTAGGAAATTTTGATACAATGATCATCGGACGTGGTGGTGGTTCGATCGAGGATCTTTGGCCTTTCAACGAAGAACGGGTGGCTCGTGCGATTTATCAAGCAAAAACACCGAGCATCTCTTCTGTCGGTCATGAGACAGATACGACGATTGCTGACTTAGTGGCTGATGTTCGAGCAGCGACACCGACAGCAGCAGCTGAGTTGGCTGTTCCAGTATTATCGGAAGAGTTGATGCGGATCAAGGAAAGACAAGCCCGCTTAGAGCAAGGGTTTTTACGCCAGATCCAACGAAAACAAGAGCGGTTTGCCCGCTCAAGACAATCCTATGTCTTTCGCCAACCTGAACGTCTCTACGAGGGACAAACGATCAAACTAGATCAATTGCGGCAACGCTTGTATCAAGCAACGCAACAAATTTACCATGCAAAAGAAAAACAAACCATGACCTTAAGTCATCAGTTGCAACAAGTTGCACCCATTTATCGAGTGAAATCAGCCAAGCAAGAAACAAGCTACTTAGAAAAACGACTAGAAGAAAAAATGTACCAATATATGCAACAACAGCAACAAAAGTTTCAACAGACGGTTCAATCACTTGATTTACTTAGTCCTTTAAAAATCATGGGTAGAGGGTATAGTTACACCACGTTGCATGATCAAGTGGCAAAAAGTGTCGATGAGATCCAAGTCGGTGATGAGTTAGTCATTCATTATGCAGATGGACAGGTCAAAGGTAAAGTGGAACAGATCAAAAAGGAGACAGAATAAGATGGCAAATCCAACATTTGAAGAATCATTGCAAGAATTAGAAAAAATCGTCATGCAATTAGAGCAAGGAGATGTTCCTTTAGAATCAGCGTTAGATGCGTTTAAAAGAGGGATGGAATTAAGTAAGCAATGTCAAGATACTCTTTCTAAAGCAGAAGAAACCCTCACAAAAATGATGACTGAGACGAATGAAGAGATCACTTTTGACGAGAAAGAGGGGACACAATGAATCTAACCGATTTTTCTGCGACTCACCTTCCTTTGGTAGAAGAAGAAATGGTTTCTTTCATTACGGAATATACTTCGGATGAACGCTTAAAAGAAAGTATGATCTATTCGATCCATGCAGGAGGGAAAAGAATCCGTCCACTTGCTTTATTAGCAACCGTGGCTTCTTTTGATGCCAAGATCGATACTTCAGCTTATCAAGTGGCAGCAGCATTAGAGATGATCCATACGTATTCATTGATCCATGATGATCTTCCAGCAATGGATAACGACGACCTGCGTCGAGGAAAACCAACCAATCATAAAGTCTATGGGGAGGCAATCGCAATTTTAGCAGGGGATGGATTATTGACGGGTGCCTTCCAGTTGATCAGCATGACCCACTTAGCGAACTCACCAAAATTGTTATTATTGCAACAATTGGCTGTTAGTGCTGGGACACAAGGCATGGTTGCAGGACAAGCGGCAGATATCCAAGGAGAAACGAAAGATTTGACGCTAGAAGAACTAGCATTGATCCATGAACGAAAGACTGGACGTTTGATACGTTATGCTTTGCTAGCAGGTGGGATTTTAGCAGAACAACCAGAAGAAGTTTTGTTACAATTGCAACAAATTGCCGCTCATCTTGGGTTAGCTTTTCAGATCCGTGATGATTTATTGGATGTGACTAGTACGACAGAAGCATTAGGAAAAACAGCTGGCAAGGATGAACGAGCGGATAAAAATACGTATCCACGCTTATTAGGGATCGAGCAGACAAGAGCTGCGTTACAACGAGAAATCCATTCCGCCAATAGGATCATTGCCGAGTTAGAACAAGAAGTTTGTTCATTTGATGGAGAGAGTCTTCGTCAGTTGGTCAAACGATTTGATGAGAAGTGAGGAAGAGGATGGAAAAAGAACGAGTAGATGTATTAGCCGTCAAACAAGGGCTATTTGAAACAAGGGAACAAGCAAAACGTTCCGTGATGGCAGGATTGATCTATAATGAGAAAAATGAACGTTTTGATAAACCAGGAGAAAAAATCCCCGTTAGTAGTGAATTAAAAGTCAAAGGTAAAAAATTGCCGTATGTTTCTCGTGGTGGGTTGAAACTAGAAAAAGCATTAAAACAATTTGATCTAACAGTCAAAGATAAAGTATTGCTTGATATTGGGGCATCCACAGGAGGGTTTACCGATGCTGCCTTACAAAATGGAGCAAAAATGAGCTATGCCTTAGATGTAGGCTACAATCAGTTAGCATGGAAAATCAGACAAGATCCAAAAGTGGTCGTGATGGAACGTGTCAACTTTCGTTATGCAAAACCTGAAGACTTTGATCAAGGTGTGCCAGAAGTCGCTGTCATTGATGTATCATTCATTTCTTTGAAGCTGATGCTACCGCCATTACATGCAATTTTGAAACCAGAGGGTGAAGTAATTGCATTGATCAAACCACAATTTGAAGCAGGTAGAGAAGCGGTCGGTAAAAATGGTATTGTTCGAGAAGCGACAACCCATCAACAAGTCATCGAACAAATTTTGACTTTTGCCACAGAGCAAGGGTTTGATGTATTAGATCTAAGTTACTCTCCTATTACAGGTGGAGAGGGAAATATTGAATTTTTAGCGCACTTAAAAAAAGTATCAGATAAAGGAACGATCTATGCGAACGTTGATCCAGCTCACATCGTTGAAATGGCTCATGAACAATTCACGCATAAGCGGTAGTCTAGAAATTGACAAAAAAGACTATGAGTTCTTCTTTATTAAGCGCTTAAAATAAGCTATCATTGAAAGAAGAAGGATTGGTGAAGGAGCGGATTGAGCATGAGAAAAAAAGATCGACATCGTTTGATTACTCGATTACTAAATGAACAAGATATACGTAAACAAGAAGAATTTGTTGAAATATTAAAAAATAAAGGGATTTCTGTTACACAAGCAACGATCTCAAGAGATATCAAAGAGCTTAAATTGATCAAAGTTCCCGCAGTTGATGGTGGCTATCGCTATAGTCTGCCTGCTGAAACAAGTGAAGATGTGAGCACAAAGCTAGAAAAACTATTGAAGGACGCATTTGTAGCAGTTGACCAGATGGAAAAATTTGTTATTTTAAAGACTTTACCGGGCAATGCTTCTGCAGCTGCAAATTTAATCGATAAACGTTACAAAAAAGAATTGTTCTCGATCATCAACGATGATGACAATGTGTTGATGATCACACGATTGGAAGAAGATGCTGTTCAATTAAAGAAAGATTTTCTGCATTACCTTTAATCTAAGGAGTGATTGCAATGCTACAAGAAATCAGTATCACCAATTTTGCGATTATTCCTGAATTGCGTTTGTCGTTTCATGAAGGAATGACAGCATTAACAGGAGAAACCGGAGCCGGTAAGTCAATTATTATTGATGCTTTGGGCTTATTAGCAGGTGGTCGTGGATCAAGTGATTATATTCGTCAAGGTGCCGATAAATGTATTCTGGAAGGGTTATTTGAGTGGCCTAAACAAGAAGGTTTTGAAGCGCTGATGGAAGAGTTAGGGATCGAGTCTGATGGCTCGAATCTGATCGTCCGTCGAGATATGTCTTTAGCAGGTAAGAATGTTTGTCGAGTCAATGGACATATCGTGACATTAGCGAATTTGCGACGAGTTGGCAGTTATTTAGTGGATATCCAAGGTCAAAATGAGCATCAGGAATTATTACAACCTGAGTCACATCTTGTGTTACTTGATCGTTTTGGGGACTCGACATTCCAACAGAAAAAAAGAGCGTACCAAGAAGCTTATCAAGCGTATCGTGAACTTGAAAGAAAAGTACGTAAGATCCAACAAAACGAAAAAAATTATGTCCAACGTATTGATATGTTGAATTTCCAACAAGAAGAAATCGCAGCCGCTCAATTAGAAGTTGGTGAAGAAGAAAAACTTCGAGAAGAGCGCGATAAATTAAGTAATTATCAAAAAATCGTCGATGGTTTAGCTACTGCTTATGGGGCGCTTAGTGAAGGTGAACAAAGCAGTCTTGATGGGGTGGGAATGGCTGTTTCCGAGATCCAAAGTATTGCCCATCTTGATTCAGAGTATGAAGCAATTTTTGATAATATCCAGAGTGCCTATTATTTATTGCAAGATGCAGTAGGGGATATGAGCAGGCAAATCGATCTGCTTGAACTGGATGAGAATCGTTTGGAAGAAGTGACGCAACGCATGGAAACGATTCGTCAATTGAAGCGTAAATATGGCGATTCAGTTGAAGCCATCTTAGCCTACTATGAAGAAATCACAGAAGAATTGGATTCATCGGATTTTACAGAAAGTCAACTTGATAAAATGAAGAATGAACTGACCCAAAAAGAAGAGTGGGCGTTTCAATGTGCAGAAGAACTCCATCAAGCAAGAAAAGCGATCGCAAGTGACTTAGAACAGTCGATTCTGCGCGAATTAAAGAGTCTTTATATGGAAAACACCGAATTTGAAGTTCGTTTTTCAACGCAAGCAAATGGACGCTTAGATGAGCAAGGTTTTGATATTGTCGAATTTTATATTACGACAAATCCAGGAGAACCATTGAAGCCACTAGTCAAGGTAGCATCAGGTGGAGAATTGTCACGAGTATTACTTGCTCTGAAAACCATTTTTTCTTCTGAACAAGGTGTGACTAGTATCATTTTTGACGAAGTTGATACTGGTGTTAGTGGCAGAGTGGCACAAGCCATTGCGGATAAGATATTGAAAATATCCAAGTATTCCCAAGTACTTTGTATCACGCATCTCCCTCAAGTGGCTGCTGTAGCGGATTATCAATATTACATTGTAAAAAAAGTCGTCGGCGGAAGAACACAAACATCCGTCTCCGAATTAGCCGCAGCTGAAAGAGAAAATGAAATCGCACGAATGTTAGCGGGGAGTGAAATCACGCCTTTAACGATCGAACACGCCAAAGAGTTGTTACGTTTGGCGAAAAAATAAATAGAAAATAAAAATCACCCTTTGCCTACATTGGCTAGGGTGATTTTATTTTGCTTTTTTAGGGAATAGAGGTAAAAAAACAGTTGAAATCTTTCCCAACAGAAAAAATAATTGGTTATTTTTATATTGTATTTTATTATACTTTTTTTATGATTTTGAGAATGAGATTTTTAAATCCAAAAGCTGTCGATAGTCAATCAATAGTTAATCCGCTTACAAAGGTATATTTTTTTAATCATAAAAAATTTTGGTCAATGATGAAAAGATAAATTCAGTAGTAATGTTTTCCCAGTTTTTGATTATGTTTGAAAAAAAAGCACTACACATAAATTAGTTTAAACGTATGATTATTGAAAATAATTCTTTTTTGAACGCTAAGAACAGATACTTGAGGTTAGTAGGAAAATGATGTCATAAATAGTCTAAAGTATTTCTGTAAATAAACAAGAAATATTATCTGTGTAACTACCACGGATAAAAGATAGGTTTGTAAGAATGTAATAGATCAGTAAATGAATAATACGAATATTCTTAGATCAATAAAAGCTATCATTGATTCGCTTAAAGTATTGTATTAAAAGTATCGTCATATCGTCTATGTAAATGATTCGTTTCCGCTGGTGATTTATTTGTTATAGAAATAGCAAACTCAATGATTATTGTTCGTTGTTTTTGTCCCAATGGTGGTTACGTCGTATTTTTACTCATAGAGAATACCTACAAGAAAGGGAGGAGGGGACAATTCATCTAAAAATTTTTTGTAAATGGGTGATTTAGGAACGTACACTTTTAGAAGTTTTTCTAAGAAAAAGGAATGGAACAAAACAAATACATAAAAATGCGAGGAGTGTAAGATATGCCAGGAATTGATTTCAGAGAAACAGGTGGAAAGTTCATTAATCGAATGCATGACGCTAATAAGACAAATACTCAAAAAGATCTGAATAGATTAGCTATTCGCATGGGGAATGAATCCCTAAATGTGAGAGCAAACCCAATTGTTACTTATCTTTATTATTCGACAGGTATTCTTCAAAATACAACACTACAGCCGATTAATCAAAGGAATGATCGAGTTGCAGGAAATGCGCGCACCTCATTTGGAGAAAGAAATCAAGAAAGTCCTTCGTATGATTTAAATACTAGAGCAAATGCAACTCAAAGCTATCGTAATGTAGTACAGAGAATTCCTCAAGTCAGTATAGATCAAAACGTTCTAGCATCAAATGGGCTAGCTAATGTGACAGGTACGGTTCCTAAACATTTTAATAGTGAGTACGTTCCTAAAAAGGCATTGAAATTTAAACGTAAAGAATCTAGTGAACATAAGGGCAATACATCTCGCAATACAAGTGATGTATTGCAACAATCCCTAAATGGAAGTAGACAGATCAATCCAAGACATCGCCGTGCGCTCTCCAAGGAAGCCTCCTATTTAATTAAGAAAGGCACAAGTGAGCTACATGATCAGAGAGTAAAAATTCTGAATAGTATTCAAAAAGATGAAATGTTTAAGTCTGAAGTAAGATCATCCAACCATGAGCAGACATCCCAAACAAAAGACAATGAGCTAACGAATAATGGGATGACTTCCTGGCATGAAGAAAAGTTTCACTTGTCACAGGAAGATGTAGATGCAATTAAGAAAGATGCAAGTGGACTACATGATCAGATAGTAAATCATACAAGTAGAATTCAAAAAGATGAGACTTCTTTTGTTTATGAAATCCCTAAGTTTGAAGCAAGACCATCCAAGCTAGATCAGGGAACAGACTCACGTAATCGAACAACCAATATGGAAAATCAGGAAATTTTAAAGGGATTTTTGGATGGATTACAAAAAGCCTATTCATCGCAAATAAAAGATAGTCCAAATTCAGATTTTAGATTGCGAGAAGAAAATGAGCCAACAAGCACTGGAATAGCGTCCTGGCAAAAAGGAAAGAATCACTTGTCACAGGAAGGTGTAGATACAACTCAGAAATCGACGATTGAACTACAGGATAAGGCAATGCAAAGTTTGAAGAGTATTCAAAATGATCACATATCTAAGTTTGAAGCAAGACCATCCAAGCGAAATCAGGGAACAGACTCACGTAATCGGACAACCTATATGGAAAATCAGGGAATGACAAAGAAATTTGTAGAAGGTTTACAGCAAGCCTCTTCATCCCAAACAAAAGATGATCCGAATTCAGAGGTCAGTTTTACAACGCATGGAGGAAAAGAAGTTGACACAGTTAAACTGCGCAATCTCAATGATAATCCTGTATTTGAAGCAAAAAATGTAAGAGGTGAAAACGAAGAAAGCTTGACACACGGTGTAGGAGAAAGTCTAAACAAGTTCGGAGAGCAAGCACAGCTCTATCGTTCTAAGGCTACAATATATCAACAGGCGATTCCTACGCAACCGTCGCAAAATAAATCACAGGATCTGTATAACAGCTTGGCGAATCAAAAAACTATTGATTTAAAAGATACGCCGACAGGTGAATATATTTTAAAAATGATAGAATCATCGGATGGACAGAATTTTCCCGCAGAATTGAAGGATTTTTTGAAAGATTTACAGCAAGCTCCTTCATCCCAGACCAAAGACAGTCCAACTTCAGATTTTAGATTGAGAGAAGAACAGGCGAATCAGTCTACACAGTCAGTGACCAGATTTCAAAATGAAAATAAGAAAAGTTTTGCGATGCTAACAAGTGATGCGAGAGTAAAAAGCCAACATAAAAATATATCGAATCAAGCAAGCCAGCAACCAAGAACAAACAAAAAAGAGGTCAGTTTAAGTATGTAGTAACCAATGTGACAGACTCTTGATGATAATAGCTAATAACAGGAAATGGAGGTTGCGCCAAATTTGGCGCAACCTCCATTATTTTTACATGACACTGATTACAGCAGTTAGAACGACTGAGCCGATTGTCAAAATCAACATTGTCCAAATCACTAATTTTGTGACTTTCGCAAAAGTGCTTGTTTGTTTTTTTTCTCGCATCGTGATTACCTCGATTTATTATTGTTAACTTGATTTTACATGCTTTTCACTGATTCTACAAGAGGGCATCTCTATAAAAACTTACCTTTTTTCAAATAATAAGTAGTCAGAAGTGAAATGATCACGGTCAATAGTATCAACCAAAGAAAAGCATCATCCCTTTCGGCAATTGGTAGTTTAATATTCATACCATAAATACTTCCAATGATTGTTGGAATCGTTAGGATAATCGTTAAAGAAGTTAAAATTTTCATAATATTGTTCAAGTTGTTTGAAATGATGGCAGAAAAAGTTTGGTTCATCTGTTCGACAAGCTTCAAGCGGATACGAGCGGTGGTCTTTGCTTGTTCTGTTTCGATGATCACGTCTCTGAGGTGATTCATCATCGCGTGATTATTTTTTACCGATTGGTTCTCGGCTAATTGTTGCAACGCTTCAAGATTCGAGGCAGTCGCTTCTTTGAAATAAACCAAGCTTTTTTGGATATCCA
The DNA here is from genome assembly GCF_002813755.1 of Enterococcus mundtii. Taxonomy (NCBI): domain Bacteria; kingdom Bacillati; phylum Bacillota; class Bacilli; order Lactobacillales; family Enterococcaceae; genus Enterococcus; species Enterococcus mundtii. Next base: position 699,318 of record NZ_CP018061.1, read on the forward strand.
TGATTTGATACAATTGTTTATTCTCAGTTGAAACTTTTAGTTGTGTCTCCAACAAATCACATTGTGCAAGTAAGGTAGAGAGATAAGTGTTATAGGACTGAGTGATCTGCCAAAGTAACTGCATAAAAATATTTAGAGTTGTCGAAAGATCGTTTCTTTGAAACGTTTGATGAAAGACTTTTTTCAAAAAAAGTGGTTCGTGATTCGTAATTGTGATAAGCTTCTTTTTGGGCGTGAGAATAATCGAAAACGGATAAGTATCTACTTGGAAATATCCGCTAGGACTAGTTTTTGGAAAAGGGTATTGCAATAATACCAATGCTGGTTTTGTAAGCTTTTCTTGATTAAATTCTTCTACCCGGGAGTTTTCTGCATCGTCTAAGACAGACGTGAGGTAATCTTTAGGTATTTGGAACTGTTTGATCAATTGATTGATTTCTTCTTCTGTTGGTCGCTCGACACAATACCAAATGGTTTCAGCCGTTTCTTCCATTGAATCAACCAATTTCTGGTCTTCAAGTGTGAAATACTTTATCATTGGGAACCTCCTCAATACTTCTTTCTTCTATTATAACCAATTCTTGAAAAGAACACATTGAAAGAGACTACCCACTGATTATCAATCTTGATTTGTCAAAAAACGGCTGCAACAAAATAATAAAACAGTATAAATTTAAACTAAATGAAATCGTTGTGTAAACTAAATCACGTATACTGAACGCAACGATAAAAAAGGAGATTTGTCGAATGGGCAGTTTTTCACCACTTGTATTGTTTTGGTACATCTTTCCGGCAATCGTGATTTTTGGTTGTCAATTTCTAGTAAAAATATTTGCATTGACTCGTCGTTTCAAAGTCAAAGCACCTGATTTAGCCGTTCCTTTTTTGTGGGGAGGCATCCACGCATTGTCTCGTAATACCGCTACGTCTTCATTTTTGCCCTTTTTATTGATCACCATCCTTTTAATGGCAATCTGTATCGCGATATTCCAAGCTTATTACTATGACGAACTTGTGTATTCACGTTATTTCAAAATGACTTGGCGTCTTACTTTTTTGGTGACCTTAGTCATGTATCTCGTTTTGATCGTCCTAAACATCCTTTCGTTTCTCTAATATGGCGCAATCAGGCTGTTAAAAGACTTTAAAAAATCTTTTAGCAGCCTTATTGTTAAAATTTTTTTTACTAATCAAAAAGTTATTCTCAGATTTCCCATAAAAGGTGGTAGAAAGTGGGGGATTGTGGTAGACTGATTTTAGTTAGTGGAGGATTGGGGGTAGTTTCGATGTTAATGGGCGAATTTCGGCATAATATTGATGCAAAAGGTCGCTTGATCGTGCCTTCAAAACTGCGCGAAGAATTAGGCGAACAATTCGTGTTGACTCGTGGATTAGATGGCTGTCTTTTTGGCTATCCGATGAGCGAATGGAACGAATTAGAGTCGAAACTCAATGATATGCCCCTAGCAAAGAAAGACGCTAGAACCTTTGTCCGTTTTTTCTACTCAGCAGCTACAGAATGTGAGTTGGACAAACAAGGACGTATCAACATCCCTAATACATTAAGAAACTACGCAACAATAACGAAAGAGTGTGTCATTGTTGGTGTGTCAAACCGAATCGAAATTTGGGATGAAGCCAAATGGCAAGAATTTTCAGAAGCTGCGGAAGAAAACTTTGATGAAATCGCTGAAAATATGATCGATTTCGGATTATAAGAAATAGGAAGAGGCTGACCAATGACTGAAACATTTCAACACTATACAGTCATGTTAAAAGAAACGGTAGATGGACTTGCAATCAAACCGAACGGAATTTATGTGGACTGTACACTCGGCGGAGCCGGGCATAGCGAATACTTATTAAGCCAACTGAATACAGAGGGTCATCTTTATGCGTTTGATCAAGATCAAATAGCAATCGATCACGCAAAAATACGTTTGGCTGAGTATGTCGAAAAAGGTATGGTCACTTTTATCAAAGCAAATTTCCGTGAGCTTGAAGAGCGCTTGACTGAATACGTACCTAAGGTCGATGGGATACTTTACGACTTAGGCGTGTCTTCGCCACAATTAGACGAAGCAGAACGTGGATTCAGTTATCATCAAGATGCGCCTTTGGATATGCGAATGGATCAATCGGCACATTTGTCAGCGTATCATGTGATCAACGAATATCCTTACAATGAATTAGTAAAGATTTTCTTTCGTTATGGAGAAGAAAAGTTTTCAAAACAAATTGCCAGAGAAATTGAACGGGTGAGAAAAGATCATCCGATTGAAACAACCGGGGAATTAGTAGAAATCATCAAACAGGTGATTCCTGCCCCAGCAAGACGAAAAGGCGGTCATCCTGCAAAACGCATTTTTCAAGCTGTGCGAATTGCAGTCAATGATGAGCTAGGTGCGGAGGAAGCCTCTTTAGAGCAAGCAATCCGCTTATTGAAGGTCGGTGGCCGGATCAGTGTGATCACTTTCCACTCATTAGAAGATCGGATCGTCAAAAACATGTTCAAAGAATATAGTACGGTCAAAGATTTACCACCAGGGTTGCCGATCGTACCTGATGAGTTCCAACCTGAATTAAAAGTGATAACGAGAAAACCGATGTTGCCATCTGAAGAAGAATTGGCAGAAAACAATCGTTCTCGTAGTGCAAAATTGCGTATCGCTGAAAAAATACGAGAGAAAGAGGAGTAGAAGAATGGCAGAACTAAAGAAAGTCCAACAATATCCATATGATTTACAAGAAATTGAACTACCAGAGCAACCTCTGCCAGATTCACCCTCAGAGAAAGAAATCGTTCTTCCTCAATCTCCAGCAAAACGCTTGAAGCAAATCTCTATTTTTGAAAAGCTTGCAGTAGTGTGTATTGCTTTTTCTGTCATCGCACTTTGCGTATTAACAGTGATGTTACGAACCAATATCAGTGGTATGGAAAAGCAAATCGGTGCGCTACAGGTTGAATATAATGAAAAAAATCAAGAAAAAATCAGTTTGGAACAAGAGAAAAGTGAACTTTCTCGTACCGAGCGTGTTAAAAAAATCGCAGAAGAAAAAGGGTTGTCAATCAATGACGACAATTTAAGGAAAGTGAAGTAAATGAGTCTTAAAAATAAATTCCGGCGGTTTATGGAAAAGAAAAATCTAAATCCGATGAACAATCGCAAAAAAGTAGGTATCATTTTATTTGCTACGAGTATTGGATTGTTCTTTTTATTTGCCGTTCGTTTTGCATACATCGTGATCGGTGGACATGTGGCTGGCACATCACTAGAAGAAAAAACGAACCAGCTTTATCAAGGTAGTGAAGAGGTCAAGGCAAAACGAGGCACGATTTTTGATCGTAATGGGGTGGCACTAGCAGAAGATGCCACGTCTTACTCGATCAAAGCGATTCTTTCCGAAACATACACGACTGGAAATAAAAAATTATATGCACAAGAAAAAGATTTCGATACACTTGCGGATATTATCAGTAAAAACCTTTCAATGGAAAAAAGTAAAGCCTTGAAGGTGCTACGTGATGGAGCCGAGCAAAATCTCTACCAAGTAGAGTTTGGGAATTATGGACGTAATATCACCCAAGAAACGAAACAAAACATCGAAGCAGAGATGAAAGCAGCTGATGTGACTGGGCTTTATTTCGATAACCATCCTGCACGTATGTATCCTAGTGGGGTATTTTCTTCCCATTTTATTGGCTATGCGGTACCGGATGAAGAAGAAAATGGTTTAGTTGGCCGACTTGGGATCGAATCTGCTTATAATGATATTTTGAGTGGACAAAACGGAAAGATCTACTATCAAAAAGATAATTTCCAAAACCCATTACCAGGTACTGTAGCAGAAGAAGAAAAGGCAACAGACGGTAAAGATGTGTATACGACCCTTGATAGTCGTCTGCAAAGTTACTTAGAAACATTGATGGATCAAGTCAATGAAGAATACCAACCTGAAGAATTGACTGCGATATTGATGGAAGCTAAAACAGGCGAGATCACTGCGATGAGCCAACGCCCGACATTCAATCCTGAGACGATGGAAGGGTTGACTGGTGAAGATGCTGTGTGGCGTAACATCCTTGTACAAGATTCTTATGAACCAGGCTCAACGATCAAAGTCTTCACGACAGCAGCAGCGATCGAAGAAGGTAAATTTGATGAAAATGAATCTTTCCTATCCGGACAGATCAAAGTGGCTGATGCCACGATCAATGACCATGACTTTGGTAAAAAAGGAATACTGACCATGCGTCAAGCTCTTTCATGGTCTAGTAACGTGGGAATGGTAATGCTGGAACAACGTTTAGGTGGCAAGTGGTATAACTATTTGCAAAAACTAGGATTTGGGCAAAGTACTCACTCTGGGTTGGATGATGAAGTTGCGGGTGCTTTACCCACTGCTAATATCGTTGACCAAGCGATGAGTGCGTATGGCCAAGCGATTGGTGTCACGAATTTCCAAATGATGAAAGCTTTCAGCGCGATCGCCAACAACGGGACGATGATCCAACCACGTTATATTAGTAAGATCGTTGATCCAAATACTGGAGAAGAAGTTTCTACTGAAACGGAAGTGTTAGGACAGCCATTTTCGAAAGAAACGACAGAAAAAGTTCGTGAGTATATGCGTGATGTCATAGAAAATGAAAATTACGGGAGTGCTTACGGAGTATATAATGTTCCGGGATACAATATTGCAGCTAAAACAGGAACAGCCCAGATTGCTTCTGATACAGGAGGTTATCTAACAGGTGATACCGCGTATTTGTATTCGATCGTCGAAATGGTACCAGCTGAGGATCCCGAATATGTCCTTTATCTGACAATGAAACATCCTAAGACATATGACCGCACAGCTTTAGCAAAAATTGCGAACCCATTACTGAAACGAGCAATGGATTTCAAAGAAGCGGAAACAGCTACGCCAGAAGAGAAAAAGACGGAAAATATCACTGTCTCTGACTATCGAAATTTGAATCCTGATATTGCCGCTGCTGATGCACAAAAGAGCGGTTTGCAACCAGTAGTCATCGGCGATGGAGACAAGGTAGAAGCGCAATCCACAGCAAATGGGGATGAGCTGATATCGGGAGAAAAATTGATTTTATATAGTGGTGGTACTGCATTGATGCCTGATGTGACAGGCTGGTCAAAGGCAGATATCATGAAATTAGGAAAAATACTTGGTGTCGAAGTGACGTTCCACGGTGATGGTTACTGTACAGAACAAAGCCTCGCACCTTATGAAAAAATATCTGATGAAACATTAAGTTTCCATCTAAAAGAATAATAGGAGAGAAGAGAGCATGGATTTGACACAAACATTAATTCCCATTGCGAGTAGTTGTGCAATGACGATTGCAACAATGCCGTTATTTATTGGTTATTTTCAAATGAAAAAACAAGGCCAAGCCATTCGTGAGGAAGGACCTAAATGGCATAATGTAAAAGCCGGAACTCCAACGATGGGGGGATTGGTGTTTTTAGTCAGTGCGCTCTTGACTGGTATCTGGGTAGGCGCTTGGCAACAACAGTTGACGCCTACTCTTTTCATCCTACTTTTTGTACTTGCCCTATATGGAGCAATTGGTTTTTTAGATGATTTCATCAAAATCTTCAAGAAAAGAAATATGGGATTGAACTCAAAGCAAAAATTGATTGGCCAAATTGTTGGGGGAATCATCTTTTATCTCGTTTATCGTGGTGAAGGATACCCTGGAACACTGAATTTTTTTGGAATTGATCTTCCATTAAGTTGGTTGTACGGATTATTCGCGATTTTCTGGTTAGTTGGCTTTTCCAATGCTGTTAACTTAACAGATGGTATTGATGGCTTAGTAGCTGGATTAGGAAGTATTTCTTTTTTGACCTACGCAGTTATCGCTTGGCACCAACAGCAGTATGATGTCTTAATTATCTGCTTGAGTGTTTTAGGTGGTTTACTAGGGTTTTTCGTCTATAATCGCAAACCTGCCAAAATATTCATGGGGGATGTCGGTTCCTTAGCATTAGGAGGATTATTAGCAGCAATCTCGATCATGCTCAATCAGGAATGGACATTACTATTGATCGGTCTGATGTATGTCATCGAAACAGCTAGCGTGATGTTACAAGTATCTTCTTTCAAATTGACTGGTAAAAGAATCTTTAAAATGTCACCAATCCATCATCATTTCGAGATGAGTGGTTGGTCTGAATGGAAGATAGATACTGTCTTTTGGATAACAAGTGTAATTACTTCGTTGATCACATTGTGGATCGTATGGTAGGAGATGACGAGAATGAAAAAAATAACAACTTATGAAAATAAAAAAGTCCTTGTATTAGGATTAGCAAAAAGTGGATTCAGTGCGGCCAAGTTATTACATGAACTGGGCGCACTTGTAACCGTTAATGATGGAAAACCGTTTGATGAAAATCCTGAAGCGCAAGAATTACTTTCTTTAGGGATCAAAGTAGTGACTGGTAGTCACCCAATTGAATTATTAGATGAAAAATTTTCAATGCTGGTCAAAAATCCAGGTATTCCTTACACACATCCATTCGTTGCAAAAGCTCAAGAAATGGGTATTCCGGTAATTACGGAAGTTGAACTGGCTTACGAAGTAGCGGAATGCCCAATTATCGGCATAACAGGCACCAACGGAAAAACGACGACAACAACAATGACTGGGTTATTGTTGAATGCGGGGAAATCAGCAGGTATCACTCGTTTAGCTGGTAATATTGGCTATCCTGCAAGTAGTGTGGCACAAGAAGCAAATCCGGAAGACAAGATTGTAATGGAACTTTCAAGTTTTCAATTGATGGGGATTACTGATCTTCGTCCCCACATTGCAGTGATCACCAATATCTACGAAGCACATATCGACTATCATGGCTCTCGTCCAGCCTACGTCAAAGCTAAATGGCATTTGCAAAAAAACATGACGTCAGAGGATTATCTTGTACTGAATTGGAATCAGAAAGAATTACAGGAACTAAGTAAAAAAACAAAAGCGAAAGTGTTACCTTTTGCGACAGATCAAGTCTTAGAGACAGGTGCTTATTCTTTTGAGGGAGTTATTTATTACGACAAAGAAAAAGTCATGGAAATCTCAGAAATAGGTGTTCCAGGAGCACACAATGTCGAAAATGCGTTAGCAGCTATTACTGTTGCAAAACAATATAATGTCTCAAATGAAGAAATAAAAGAAACATTGAGTCATTTTCATGGCGTACCACATCGTACACAATATGTCGGTGAGGTCCAAGGACGTAAATTTTACAATGATTCGAAAGCCACAAATATCTTAGCGACCAAGATGGCATTAAGCGGATTTCAACCAGAAAAATTGATTCTGATCGCCGGTGGACTTGATCGGGGCAATAGCTTTGATGAACTCATTCCATCACTTGAAGGTGTGAAGGGATTGATCACTTTTGGTGAAACCAAAGAGAAATTGAAGGATGCTGGTGAAAAAGCGGGCATACCAACGATCTGCACCGCAGAGTCTGTGGAAGCTGCGGTTCCTGTAGCTTTAGAAAATAGCGAACCAGGAGATGTGGTTTTATTATCACCAGCCAATGCAAGTTGGGACCAATATCCTAATTTTGAGATCCGTGGCGATCGCTTTATGGAAGCCGTTAGAAAATTAAAAATAGAAAAGTAGAAACGAGCGATAATAACTATGAAAATTTTGGTAACAGGTGGAGGAACCGGTGGACATATCTATCCCGCGCTAGCCTTCGTCAATTATGTGAAAACACAAGAGCCGAACGCCGAGTTTATGTATGTAGGTGCAAAACGTGGTTTGGAAAACAAAATTGTTCCAACCACTGGGATTCCTTTTCATACCTTAGAGATCCAAGGATTTCAGCGAAAGTTTTCACTAGCTAATGTCAAAACGATCCAATTATTCTTAAAAAGTATCCATCAAGCGAAAAAAATACTAAAAGAATTTCAGCCAGACATCGTGATCGGAACCGGTGGTTATGTTTCTGGAGCAGTTGTGTATGCCTCAGCTAAGTTAGGGATTCCGACAATCATCCATGAACAAAATAGTGTGCCGGGGATGACAAATAAATTTTTGAGTCGTTATGTGGATCGAATCGCGCTTTCTTTTAAAGATGCAGCGACCTTTTTTCCGGAGGACAAATCAGTTTTGATTGGTAACCCGCGAGCACAAGAAGTTGCAGATACGATGAAAACAGATATTCTAAAAAAATTTGATCTTGATCCTGAGAAGAAAACAGTCTTGATTTTTGGAGGAAGCCAAGGGGCATTAAAAATCAACCAAGCTGTTACTTCTTATTTGGATACATTTGAAGCGACGGATTATCAGATCCTTTATGCATCAGGAGAACGTTATTATCAAAGCATTAAGGAAAAGTTAGGAGAAACAAAAGCAAATATCAGTATTCAACCTTACATCAATGAAATGGCAGCGGTGATGGCGGCAAGTGATCTATTGGTCGGACGAGCAGGGGCAACCTCCATTGCTGAGCTGACCGCACTTGGGTTACCTGCGATCCTTATCCCAAGTCCTTATGTGACAAACGATCATCAGACAAAAAACGCGATGAGTCTCGTTCGAGTTGGGGCGGCTAAGATGATTGCGGATGGAGAGTTGGATGGTGATTCGTTGGGTGCCGCGATAAATGAGATCATGACAGATGAAACACTGCAAAAAAGCATGTCAACTGCCTCTAAAACATTAGGTATCCCGGATGCGTCTGAGCGCTTGTACCAACTAGCAAAATCGTTAATCATAGAATAAGGTGGTGGTCATAGATGAGTAAGAAAAAAGAAACAAAAAAAATGCCTGAGAAGTCAAACGATGAAAACTCGCTGACACCTTGGCAAATGGCCAACCGAAAATACTTAGAAGAACATAAAGAAAAAACAGATCATCAGACAGGAACAAGTGAAAAAAGCGAGCATAAAGAAGAACAAAAAGATCCTATTTCTTCTGAAAAAGAAGAATTGCTTGTTGAAGAAGATGATTTATTAGACTATGAAGAAATCGAACATAAGAAAGACGGGGGACCGTATAATGGTTCGTTTATCGATCGCTTGCCTAATTTAAAAAATTATCGAAACAAAGTTTTATACAAAAGGCTGAGTTTAATCATTTCCATTCTTTTGATTCCTTTGTTATTTTTGATTTATTACGTTTCCCCGTTGAGCAAATTAGAGGGTGTTTCTATTTCCGGAAATGAAGTTGTTTCGAAAGAAGAAATATTGAAGGATACGCAATTAGCATTGAATCAACATATTTGGGGACAGTATTGGCAACGCCAAAGTTACATCGATCATTTGAAAAAAGAGCAACCTCGAATAAAATCTGCTACGATCGGTTTTAGTAGTGTCAATACATTTGATCTGTCTGTCACTGAATATAAAGAGATTGCTTTGATTTTAACGGACGGAAAATATAGCCCTGTGATCGAAGATGGAACAGTGTTGGATGAGACCGTTGAAAGTCCAACAAAAAATCTTCCGATCCTAGAAGGATTTACTGACCCAACAAAAATCAAAGATTTAGCAATAGAATATAATAAACTATCTCCAGAGTTACAAAAAGCCATTTCGGAAATCAAATATACGCCACGTAATACGAATCAAAATTTGATCCAGCTGAATATGAACGATGGCAATCAAGTGATCGTCAATATTACTAACTTAGCATCACAAATGAATTTTTATGCGCAAGTAGCTAGTGAAATGGAAGAAAATGGTGTGATCGATATGGAAGTAGGGATTTTTTCTTACCCTTACTCAAATAATAGCGAAGAAGCAGAAGAAGGATCAGAAGAAAGTACAGATGAAAGTGCGCAAAGTGCGGATCAAACTTCTACTCCAGAAACAGGCGTTGATGATCCTCAAATAAGTGAGAATCAAGACGAAATGAATCCAACGAATGAAAATACGACCCCATCTTCGTCAAGTTTAGATGAAAATTAAGAAAACCACTGTAAAATGTGATAATCTACTTTCTAAAAACTGGTAATTTATGGTAAAATTGGAAACAGTGAATATATCTATAAAGTATATTTTTAAAACGGACGTTATTGGTTCGCATGTATATGGAATAGTTAAGTAGGAGGGAATCCCATTCATGGCAAAAACAGGAATGTACGTAGGCCTTGATATTGGAACGACATCTGTCAAAGTTGTCGTGGCTGAATATATCGACAGCCAAATGAATATTATTGGAGTAGGGAACGCAAAATCAGAAGGGATTAACCGAGGCATCATCGTTGATATCGATAAAACAGTACAAGCGATAAAGCGAGCAGTGCGTCAGGCAGAAGAAAAAGCCGGCATTCAAATCAAAAGTGTAAGCGTGGGTCTACCAGCAAACATGCTTGAAGTAGAAAACTGCCAAGGGATGATTGCAGTAAACGGAGATTCAAAAGAAATCACCGATGAAGATGTCCGCAATGTGGCTTCAGCTGCACTGGTTCGTTCAATACCTCCTGAACGTCAAATCGTGTCAATTTTACCACAGGACTTTACGGTAGATGGATTCGAAGGCATCAAAGATCCTCGTGGGATGATCGGTGTCAGATTAGAAATGTATGGTCTATTATTTACAGGACCAAAAACAATCATTCATAACATTCGTAAGTGTGTTGAGAATGCGGGATTGATCGTCAATGAATTAGTGATCACACCTTTAGCGTTGACTGAATCAATTCTTTCAGATGGAGAAAAAGATTTTGGTACAATCGTTATCGATATGGGTGGTGGACAAACAACAACAGCTGTCATGCATGACAAACAGTTGAAATTCACGAGCCTAGATCAAGAAGGTGGCGAATTTGTCACAAAAGATATCTCCATTGTTTTAAATACTTCCTTCAACAATGCAGAAGCATTAAAAATAAATTACGGGGATGCTTATCCAGAACGTACCTCAGAGCAAGAAGAATTTCCGGTAGATGTGATTGGCCAAACAGAACCTGTTCGAGTCGATGAACATTACCTATCAGAAGTGATCTCTGCTCGAATGGAACAAATCTTCAATAAAGCAAAAGAAGCATTAGATCAAATCGAAGCATTAGAGCTGCCTGGTGGTATCGTGTTAACTGGTGGGGCAGCAAGCCTTCCAGGTGTCGTTGATTTGGCACAGGAAATATTTGGCGTAAACGTGAAACTTTATGTACCAAATCAAATGGGTCTAAGAAATCCGGTATTTACAAACGTGATCAGTATCGTTGATTACTCTGCGAATTTAAGTGAAGTATACCAATTAGCTAAAATCGCTGTTATGGGGGAATCAGCACCTGTTCATTATACAACCAATGAGCCGGAAGCTCACACATCTTATGAACAATACGATGTGGCAGAAGAAACAACGTATAACGAAGAACCAGAAGAAAAAAATTCTGGCGAAAACGTAACAAGTAAAATCAAAGGATTTTTTACCAATATATTTGATTAATCATCGTGGGAGGAAAAAAACATGGAATTCTCAATTGATAATAACATCAATGACGGCGCAGTCATCAAAGTAATCGGCGTCGGTGGTGGAGGCGGAAACGCTGTAAACCGTATGATTGAAGAAAACGTTAAAGGTGTTGAGTTTATCACTGCCAACACAGACGTTCAAGCATTAAAAAATTCAAAAGCTGAAACAGTGATCCAATTAGGCCCTAAATACACACGTGGTTTAGGAGCAGGTTCACAACCAGAAGTTGGCCAAAAAGCAGCTGAAGAGAGTGAACAATCTTTACGTGAAGCATTAGAAGGCGCAGACATGATCTTCATCACTGCTGGTATGGGTGGTGGAACTGGTACTGGTGCTGCACCGATCGTTGCTGGAATTGCTAGAGAATTAGGCGCATTGACAGTAGGTGTTGTCACTCGTCCATTTACATTTGAAGGACCAAAACGTGGCCGTTTCGCTGCGGAAGGTATCGCACGTTTGAAAGAAAATGTTGATACATTATTGATTATCTCAAACAACCGTCTTCTTGAAGTCGTTGACAAAAAGACACCAATGCTTGAAGCATTCCGTGAGGCAGATAATGTCTTACGCCAAGGTGTGCAAGGTATCTCTGATCTAATCACTGCACCAGGTTACGTAAACTTGGATTTTGCTGATGTAAAAACAGTCATGGCAAACCAAGGTACTGCTTTGATGGGTATCGGAGTAGCAAGCGGTGAAGAACGCGTGATCGAAGCAACGAAGAAAGCAATCTCTTCTCCATTATTAGAAACATCGATCGATGGGGCAGAACAAGTCCTATTGAACATCACTGGTGGCTTGGATATGACGTTATTCGAAGCACAAGATGCTTCAGATATCGTAGCAAATGCAGCAACTGGCGATGTAAATATCATCTTAGGTACATCGATCAATGAAGAAATGGGCGATGAAATCCGTGTAACGGTCATTGCTACAGGTATTGATGAAACAAAAAAGGAACGAAAGTCTAGTCGTCCAGCTAGACAAACGTCAACTCAAACGCAATCTTCTGCTCAAAGCAATCGACTAGACATGGACCAAGCAAAACCAATTACTGCTGAAGATGAAAGCAGTTTTGGTGATTGGGACATCCGTCGCGAACAAAATGTTCGTCCAAAAGTGGATGAGTCTAATTACGAAACTATTGAGAAAAAAGAATTTGATACATTCAATCGTGAAGAAACAAAAACAAAAGGTGACGACGAATTGAATACACCGCCGTTTTTCCGTCGTAAAAAATAAAAGGAGGAAGAGCACATGATTGCTGACAACTTGCAGAATATCAAGCAAGACATTCAGGATTCGTGTGCTCTTGTTCATCGTGACCCGAAAGAAGTGACATTAGTAGCTGTTACAAAATCTGTAGAATCACTCCAAACTGAAGAATTAATCAATGCTGGAGTCACACATTGTGCAGAAAATCGTGTCGATAAATTGTTGCAAAAAAAACAAGATTTGCTTAAATATTCTGAAGTGAAGTGGCATTTAATTGGTAATTTACAACGCAGAAAGGTAAAATTGATTGTAAATGAAATTGATTACTTTCATGCGTTAGACAGTTTGAAATTAGCAGAAGAAATCCAAAAAAGATTAGAAAAACAATTAGCTTGTTTTGTGGAAGTCAATGTGTCTGGTGAAGTATCGAAACACGGTATCTCACCAGCGGAGCTTCTACCTTTCTTAGAATCTTTAGCAGCCTATCCAAATATACAGGTAGTGGGACTTATGACTATGGCACCGAAGGACGCTTCTGCTGAACAAATTCGTAAAGTGTTTGAAACGCTGAGAGAATTGCGTGATCTTGCCCAATCAAAACAATACACACATGCACCATGTACCGAACTGAGCATGGGGATGAGCCAAGATTTTCAACTTGCAATTGAAGAAGGAGCTACATTTATCCGTGTAGGAACAGCGCTATTCAAAGACGAGGAGGAAGAATAATGCCACTTTTAAACAGGGGAGCAATTGCTAATTTTTTCGGATTAGCTGATGAAGAAGAGTACGAATACGAAGATTATCCTGAACAACAACAGGTTGCTAAGCAACCAACTAAATCAAACACACAGTATCAACAACATTCTCCAGCTGTTTCACAGCCGATTGAAAAAAAACAACGCCCAACGACGACATCTCGTCCGGTTGGTCGTGAGAATGCGCCGACGAACGAAACAAAAAAAGTCATCGAATTACATCAAACTTCTACAAAAAATACGCAAAAAGACCAACGACAAACGAGACCATCTGTTCAACCTAACACACAGTTAGCAGGAAAAATCACAGTGATGGAACCTCGTGCCTACTCTGAAGCAATGACGATTGCTAAAAGGATCATTGCGGGAGAAGCAACATTAGTCAACTTTCGGTTAGTAGAAGAAAAGCAGGCTCGACGTATCGTGGATTTCCTAACAGGGACAGTCTATGCGTTAGACGGCGATATCAAACGAGTAGGTGATGAGATTTTCCTTTGCACACCAGCTGGTCTGGAAATCGATAGTTCAACGGCTCAATCTTTCGCAGATGGAAGTATGTTTGATCTGTAAAGAGGAGGAGCAAACATTTATATTCTTTTTATGTTACTTAATTTAATTTCACGTGCTGCATACTTTTATAGCATGATCCTAGTAGTCTATGCGTTACTATCTTGGTTTCCAGGAGGGTATCAATCTAGCCTTGGACGTATATTAGCAAAGATTTGTGAACCATATATCAGCCTATTCGATCGTTTGCCTTTAAGATTTGGACCAATGGATTTTACTGTCTTAGCATCAATTGTCATTTTAAATCTTGCTGTCCAAGGATTGCAGCATATCGTTTTATGGATGATTACGTTCGCTATTTAGTGTAGAACAACCAGGGATATATAGGAGGGAATCAAGTGGATACGAATGTGTATCAGCATTTCCGAGTAGATGAACGTCCGTTTATTGACTCTGTCGGAGATTGGATCGAACAGGTCCAAAGTCAGTATGCACCTTATCTGACAGAATTTCTTGATCCAAGACAATGTTACATCTTAGAGACCTTGATTCGCCAAAATAGTGACTTGCGTTTTCAATTATACGGTGGCTATGAGCAAGCAGAACGAAAAAGATGCTTGATTTTCCCAGACTACTATGAACCAGTTGACGATGATTTTGAAATGTCGTTATATGAAATCCATTACCCAAGTAAATTTGCCAGTTTGAGTCATGGAAAGATTTTAGGTACACTAGTTGGCACAGGGATTAAACGTTCTTACTTCGGTGATATTATTTCAGATGATGACCGATGGCAAGTTTTCATTGCAGACGAAATCGATCATTTTGTCGTTAATCAAGTGACTAAAATCGGGAAAGTGGCTGTTCGCTTAGAGGAGATCAATTACACAGATATGATCTTGCCAAAAGACAGCTGGACTCAAGAAAGAGGTACGGTCAGTTCACTTAGACTGGATAGTGTGATTTCGGAAATTTATAATATTTCAAGACAGCGTTCAAAGCAGCTGATCGAATCGGGGAAAGTAAAAGTTAATTGGACAGAAAATACAAAACCGGATTTTTTGCTTGAGTTATTAGATATTGTTTCGATCAGAGGATATGGTAGAATACAAATCCAAGACCTTGAGGGGAAAACAAAGAAAGACAAGTGCAGGGTGTTGTTTGGTGTATTACGTAAATAAAACAAGAAGGTGGTTTACTCATGGCTTTAACTCCATTAGATATTCAAAATAAAACATTCCCAACAAAAATGCGGGGATATAATCAAGACGAAGTAGATGATTTCTTAGATTTAGTTGTTCGTGATTACGAAGAAGTAACACAAAGAAATCGTGAGTTAGAAAAAGCAGTGAAGCATTCAGAAGAAAAACTTGAATACTTCAATGAACTGAAAGATGCGTTGAATCAATCGATTATCGTGGCACAAGATACAGCCGACAAAGTAAAAACAAGCGCAAGTAAAGAATCAGAAGTGATCGTGACTTCTGCACAAAATAAAGCAGACGAAATGGTAGCAAACGCTGAAAAACGCGCACACCAATTAACAACGGATGCAGAAGAAAAAGCCCGCCGTATCTTGACAGATGCGACTGAAAAAGCAAGACAATTGGCTACAGAAACAGAAGATTTGAAAAAGAAAACACGTGTATTCCATCAACGAATCAGCTTGATGTTGGAATCACAACTTGAACAAGTGAAAAGTCCAGAATGGGATGAAATCTTACAACCATTCTCGAGTTATGTAACAGACAGCCATGAAGTAATCAAAGAAGTTTTGGCAAAACAGCTTGACAATGAAATTGAAAGTGATGTACACTCTGAAACAGGAGTATACGAGTCTCCAGTGACTGCTTTTGATACGCAAGCAATCGATCTTTCGATCATTCCTGGAGAATACGAAGAAGAGTAGAACAGAAAAGCATTTTGACATTCTTAAAGCGAGCCAATGACAGTGTAAGATTGGTAAGACCCTGCAAAGTGAAAGATCCTCTACTTGATTTATTTCTGAACGACAGTAAGAAATAGCGGCTGACCTCGTTATCGGTCTTCGAGAGTTACGATTGTAACTAAATTTGGGTGGTACCACGGCATGTTCGTCCCTAGGATGAACATGCTTTTTTGCGTTCTGTAAACTATAGTTAAGGAGTGTTTGTATGAAAATGAAAGAAACCTTGCAACTAGGAAAAACAAGTTTTCCTATGCGTGGGAATTTGCCGAACCGTGAAGGTGAGTGGCAAAAAGAATGGGAAGAAAATCAAATCTATCAACAAAGACAAGCGTTGAATGAAGGCAAACCAAGCTTTATTCTTCATGATGGTCCTCCGTATGCAAACGGAAATATCCATTTAGGGCATTCTTTAAACAAAATTAGTAAAGATATCATCATCCGTTCAAAATCAATGTCTGGTTTTCGTGCGCCGTACGTTCCCGGTTGGGATACGCATGGCTTGCCGATTGAGCAAGTCTTGACGAACAAAGGAATCAAAAGAAAAGAAATGACGATGGCTGAATACTTGGAAAAATGTCGTGAATACGCCCTTTCACAAGTAGACAAACAACGGGAAGACTTTAAACGTTTAGGTGTTGCTGGTGATTGGGAAAATCCTTATGTCACTTTAGATCCTTCCTATGAAGCTGCACAGATCCGTGTGTTTGGTAAAATGGCTGAAAAAGGGTATATCTACAAAGGATTAAAACCAATTTACTGGTCACCATCTAGTGAATCCTCATTAGCTGAAGCTGAAATTGAATATAAAGATGTCAAATCTCCTTCTATCTATGTCGCTTTCACTGTGAAGGATGGCAAAGGTCTTTTAGAAGAAGATACTGCTTTCGTTATTTGGACAACGACACCATGGACATTGCCAGCTAACCAAGGGATTGCTGTAAACCCAACATTTACGTATGTCTTAGTAGAAGCTGATGGTCGCAAATTTGTTGTTGCCAAAGATTTGATGGAAACGGTGCAACAGGCAATTGGCTGGGAAACAGTCGTAGTCTTAAAAGAATTTGCAGGACAAGAGATGGAATACATGACAGCGACACATCCATTCTATGATCGTGAATCTTTAGTGATCTTAGGAGATCACGTGACCTTGGATGCAGGTACTGGATTAGTCCACACCGCACCTGGACACGGGGAAGATGACTATATTGCAGGAAATCGTTACAAATTACCTGTGGTTTCGCCAGTTGATTCTAAAGGTGTATTTACGGATGAAGCACCTGGATTTGAAGGAATCTTTTATGACAAAGCAAATCCAATGATCACGGATCTATTACAAGAAAAAGGTGCCTTGTTGAAATTGGATTTCTTCACCCATAGTTACCCACATGACTGGCGTACTAAAAAACCTGTCATTTATCGTGCAACACCACAATGGTTTGCTTCAATCAATGATTTCCGCCAAAATATTCTTGATGAAGTGGAAAAAGTTGATTGGATCATTCCATGGGGAAAAACACGTCTTTACAATATGGTACGTGATCGCGGCGATTGGGTCATCTCACGCCAACGTGCTTGGGGCGTCCCACTACCAATTTTTTATGCTGAAAATGGCGAAGCGATCATTACACCTGAGACTATTGAACATGTCGCTGAATTATTTGCGGCCCATGGCTCAATCATTTGGTTTGAAAAAGAAGCGAAGGACTTACTACCTGAAGGCTTTACGCATCCAGGATCGCCAAATGGCGAATTCACTAAAGAAACAGATATCATGGACGTCTGGTTTGATTCAGGTTCTTCTCATGAAGCTGTTTTACGTCAACGCCCTGAGTTATCTTTCCCAGCAGATATGTATCTTGAAGGTTCAGATCAATATCGTGGTTGGTTCAATTCAAGTATCACTACAAGTGTAGCGATCAATGGTGTTGCGCCATACAAATCAGTTTTATCCCAAGGCTTCACGTTAGATGGCGAAGGTCGAAAAATGAGTAAATCATTAGGCAATACGATCGTTCCAGATAAAGTGATCAAACAATTTGGTGCGGATATTCTACGTCTATGGGTATCTAGTGTGGACTACGAAGCAGATGTTCGTGTGTCTATGGATATTTTAGGACAAGTTGCTGAAGTTTATCGGAAAATCCGAAATACGATGCGTTTCCTATTAGCAAATACGGATGATTTTGACCCTAAGAAAGATGCAGTAGCGTATGAAGATCGTCGTTCAGTTGATAAATATATGACAGTTCGTTTAAATCAAGTCATCAAAGAAATTCGTGAAGAAGGATATGATAAGTATAACTTTATGCAAATCTATCGCACAGTGATGAATTTCTTAACAGTTGATCTTTCTTCTTTCTATCTTGATTTTGCAAAAGATGTTGTTTATATTGAAGCAGAAAATGATCATCAACGTCGTTGTATGCAAACTGTTTTTTACGAAACAGCTGTTTCATTAACAAAATTATTGACACCAATCATTCCTCATACAACAGAGGAAATCTGGTCATTCTTAAAAGAAGAAGAAGCTTATGTTCAATTAAGTGAGCTACCAGGATATGTTGAATATGCGAACCAAGATGAGTTGTTAGATACATGGGCGGCCTTCATGGATTTCCGTGATAAAGTCTTAAAAGCACTAGAAGAAGCAAGAAATAGTAAATTGATCGGAAAATCATTAGAAGCAAAATTAACGATCTATCCGAATCAACAAGTGAATCAATTATTGACAGCAGTTGCTGCTGACATTCCTCAGTTATTGATCGTCTCACCAGACTACTTTACGATTATGCCAGAAAACACTGAAGCGCCTGAAAATGCTTTAGTCTTTGATGATGTAGCGATTTTAGTCGAAAAAGCAGAAGGTGAAACGTGTGATCGTTGCCGTCAAATCCGTAAAGATGTTGGAACTGATGAAAAATTACCACACTTATGCGGACGTTGCGCACAACTTGTTGAAGAATTCTATCCAGAAGCAGTCGCAGAAGGTTTTGAATAAAAGTTAGTAAAAAACAACCAAACACATTTTGTGTTTGGTTGTTTTTATTACATCAAAGAGTATTTTTAAGCGAATAGCAAATGATTGGTCACTAATCCAATTTACCGCGTTCACGGTACCAATGATCTGGTTGCCAGATCCATTCGAAACCGTCTTTTTCTAAAAGCTCGAATGCTGCTTCAGGACCCATAGAACCAGCTTTATAATTTGGGAAATCTGGTTGTACTTGATCCCAAACTTGGCGGATCACGTCAACGATATGCCAAGATTGTGCGACTTCTTCCCAATGAGAGAAGTTGGTGCTATCACCGTTCAATGCATCTAACATAAGCTTTTCATACGCTTCAGGACTATTTTCGACCATTTCAGCACTATTGCGATATTCCAGTTTGATTGGATCGGTGGCGAAGCCTTGACCAACTTTTTTTCCATTTAATGTAAATGAAAAACCTTCTGTTGGTTGAATATAGATAGTCAAAACATTTGGTGGTAACGTTGGATCATTACAAGGTTCGTCGATCGATGTTTTAAATACATTGACAGGTACTTGTTTAAAGACAATATTGATTCGTGTACCTTTTTCAGTAAGACGTTTCCCAGTACGTACATAAAACGGTACGCCAGACCAACGGAAATTATCGATCGTAAATTTTCCAGCAACAAATGTTTCAGTTGTCGATTGTGGATCAACGTTGTCTTCTTCACGGTAGCCTTTGAATGTCTGATCATCTAATTGACCTGCAGCATATTGCCCACGTACAAAATTTTCTAAGACTTCTTTTTTTTCATAAATACGAATAGCTTTTAACGCTTTGATTTTTTCTGATCTGATTTCTTTTTCGGAAAAGGCAACAGGCGGTTCCATCGCGAGTAATGCTAATACTTGAAGGATATGATTTTGGACCATGTCTTTTAACGCACCGCTGTGGTCATAGTAGCCGCCACGATCTTCGACACCTAAACTTTCACCAAAAGTGATCTGGATGTTGTCGATGTAACGATTGTTCCATTGAGACTCAAAAATATTATTGGCAAAGCGAATCGCAGAGATATTTTGAATCATTTCTTTACCTAAGTAATGGTCGATACGGAAAATATCGTCTTCTGGAAAGGCTTGTCGAATTTTTTCATTCAATTCAAATGCAGAATGGAAATCAGAACCAAAAGGTTTTTCGATAATCAATCGGTTGAAGCCAGTTTCAGTGATGATTTTCTGAGATTTCAAATGTGAAACGATCGTGCCGAAAAATTGAGGAGCCATAGCTAAATAGTACATTCGATTACCATTCAAGTGGTATTTTTCATCTAAACGATCAGATAATTCTTTTAATGTTTGGTAATGAGAAGAATCATTGACATCATGAGATTGATAATAAAAATGGCTAGCAAATCGTTCGGCTTCTTCGGCAGAAGGATTTAATGTTTCGATTGTTCCTTTAACCACTTCACGATAGTGTTCATCACTCCAAGGACGACGTGCTGTACCGATCACAGCAAAATGTTCACTCAAGTTACCTTTTTTGTATAAACGAAAAAGTGAAGGATACAATTTACGTTGTGCTAAATCTCCTGTACCGCCAAATATAGTAAATAATACGTTTTTTTCATTCATTATTTGGGTAATCTCCTTTACAGTTTATCGACAAAAATTGTGCTGGCGGCTTTAAAGCTGACAGGAATTTTTTTGGTTTTATTTTGGATGGTGATTGGTCCTTCATAGGCCGCTACATCAGTGATTTCATAAGTTTCATCAATATTGACATCGATTGTGACTAAATAGTCTAATAATTCCTTTTCATCAAGGACACGAGCGATCCGAATTTTTGTACCGACTGGATAGGATTCAAGTGTTTGACGACGCTCTTCATGGACAACCTGTTCTTTTTCAGGAATAATGCCTCCGTGAGGACAATGTTTAGGATGATTTAAATAACTTTCTAAATGATCCGCAAGTTGTTCAGAAGTCACATGCTCAAGTACTTCTGCATCGTCATGGACTTCATTCCAGTTGTAATCTAAATGTTCGACTAAAAAAACTTCCCATAATCGATGTTTACGTATCAGGCTACTTGCTTTTATCAGTCCACTATCAGTCAATTGTACACCTTGGTAAGGAGAGTGTTCGACTAGTTTTTCTTTGACGAGTTTAGAAATCATTTCGCTTACTGAAGCAGGTGACACTGCTAGGCTAGAAACGATTTGTTTATTGTTGACTTTAGTTGTGTCACCGCCTAATTCCAGAATGATTTTTAAATAATCTTCTCGGTTTGGTGTCATATGCGATCATCCTTTCATGGTAAGAAACCATCACTTGTAAGTGTAACAAAAAAAACACAAATTGACTATTTTATGAGAAAAAAATAGGACGGAAATGTCGGTTTTTTTTTCGTATTCAATCGTTCGTCCATCTTTCCAAGTAGTTGTTTGAGATGTGCAGTGATCAAATAGCCACTAGTTGAAAAGTACTTTGATCTTATCATAGCATAATTTGTTCGATCGTTGTGACCTAGAGGAAGTTGCATGGATGAAACTTGTAAAACGAGACAAAGAGTTTAGAAAACAGCAATTTTCTAAACCCTTCGTCTTGTTTTTATAAAAAAGAAGTACGTTAATGAAGTAATTGGCAGTGTATCATCTACTAAGCTAGGATAATCATGATTTTTTTGATAACAAATAAGCGGAATCGTTTGCTTCATCGTACAGTAACATGTCGTTGTAAGAAAACGTTAGGTAAAAGCCGTACTGATCTCTAACTATCAATTTTTCGGAAGTAACTTCGACTAATAGTGTTCCTAAAGAACGGTCATCAAGCCAAAAAGAATAATCAGAATGAATGGTCAGTTCATGGTGTGTTTGGCTGGTATCTGTAAATGACCAAGTTCCACAGTATTTATCCAGATGATCGACCTGTGCTTCTTTCTTTTTATGATCAAGTACTTTTTTTCCAGCAAGTGTTGCGATACCGGCAAGTAGGATATAGAGGATTCTTTTTTTCATTTTTTCCACTCCTTTGTCTTCATTTATGATAAAAGCATATTTTGCTTATTGTCCCTTTTCTTATAGTTTACTAAAGAACGTGCATGATTTCTCTAAGACTTTCGACTGGTTTTTCAAGTGTTTTTAGTAAAAATATGGTAGGATACAGTAGTAGGGAGACAGGTGATCACTATTGGAGTACCAAGATGTTGAAATTGCTTACTTCATTGAAAGACCAAATCGCTTTATTTCTTTTTGTTTGAACAAAAAAGGAGAAGTAGTCAAAACCCATGTTAAGAATACAGGTAGAGGCAAAGAGTTATTGCTTCCTGGTGCAGAGGTGGCGTTAGTACACATTCCTGGAACAAAGCGTAAAACTGCGTATGATCTGATTGCTGTTAAAAAAGAGCAGCAGTGGTTCAATATCGATAGTCAGTTACCAAACCGATTAGCGGTTGATGGGATTTTAGATGGGACGATCCACTTACCAAATTTAAATGGTGATATTGTGTTCTACAAACGTGAAGTGACCTTTGGCAAGTCTAAATTCGATATTTATTTAGAAACAAGTTGCGGACAAAAAGCATTTGTAGAAGTCAAAGGGATGACTCTGGAAAACAAAGCAATAGGTGCTTTTCCCGATGCACCGACCATTCGTGGACTTAAACACGTCAATGAATTGATCCGCGCGCATCAAGAAGGCTATGAGGCCTATATTCTTTTTATTGCACAATTTGAACACTTGCATCAAGCAACGATCCATGAGCAGATGCAACCAGAATTAGCCACTGCTTTTCGTTTGGCTCAGCAAGCAGGTGTTCAAGTAATCGTATATAATTGTCAAGTAACAGAAAAACAAGTGGTATTGAAACAAGCAATCCCATTTGACCTAAATACAGTTTTTGAAGATCCTAATTTATAGAAAGAAGGCGTAAAGATGATCCATTTAGGTATAATCGGCACAAATTGGATTACCCATCAATTTGTTCAAGCAGCATTAGCGACACGTAAGTATGAATTAACAGCTGTTTATTCAAGACATTTAGAAAAGGCGCAACAATTTGGCGCAGAATATGAAGGCGATATCGCATTCGCAACAGATTTAACTGTTTTTTTTGAGTTAGAACATATGGATACCGTCTATATTGCTTCGCCAAACAGTTTGCATTTTCAACATGCGAAGCAAGCAATTTTGGCTGGAAAAAATGTAATTGTAGAAAAACCGGCATTTAGTACGCCAAAAGAAATGGAAGAAATCATTCATTTAGCCAATCAAGAGAAAGTCTTTTTCTTTGAAGCCGCGCGAAATATCCATGAAGCTGGGTTTAAAAAAATTGCTGAATTTTTACCTTTGAAAGATGAGATCATTGGCGCGAATTTCAGCTATATGAAATATTCTTCTCGTTATGATCAAGTGTTAGATGGGGAAGAACCGAATATTTTCTCTCCGCGTTTTTCAGGTGGCGCAATGATGGATCTCGGCGTTTACCTCGTTTATGCAGCTGTAGGTTGGTTTGGCAAGCCGCAAGAAGTTCATTATTTCCCTAGAAAAATAGCCACAGGCGTTGATGGATTAGGTTGGGGAATTTTAAGATATGCTACTTTTGATGTGGCAATCCAACCGGGCAAGATCGGTGATTCGTATCTACCTTCTGAGATTTATTTCAATAGTGGAACAGTGATCATGAATGGCGTCAATGCAATTGAGCAAGCAGAATACCATGATCGTAACCACGAACAAATCGAAAAATTAGAGATCGTTGCTTCTGAAAATCCAATGAGTGAAGAGGCAGAAGATTTTGCGAATGTGATCATGAATCCTAAAGATCCACAATGGGGATTACAGTATGAAGAATGGGTCGAACTTGCACGAAACGTGAATCAAGTCGTTTATGATTTGCGAATCAGTGGAGGGATCGAATTCGATGCAGATAAAGAGGGAACTGAGTAATGACTGATTTTGTAAAACATTTTCCAACTAATTGGCAAAACAAATGGGAAGAAAAAGGGTTCACTGTCCCATCGTTTATCCAACAAGAAGTATTCACTGACTTAAAAGAAGGTAAAAGCTTGATTGCTGTTTCTCCAACCGGTTCTGGTAAGACCTTAGCTTATCTATGGCCCTTGCTATTGAATGTGAAAAAAGGTGAGGCAAGTACTTTGTTGATCCTTGCTTCTTCTCAAGAATTGGCGATCCAAGTTGCAGAGGTCACTAGAGAATGGGCAAAAGATTTAGCAATCTCTATCCAATCTGTTGTGGGCGGCGCAAATGTCAAACGCCAAATCGAAGGGCTAAAAAAGAAACCGGAAGTATTGGTAGGCACACCAGGTCGTGTATTAGAGTTGATGAAACAAAAAAAAATAAAGGCTCATCAAATCAAAACAATCGTATTTGACGAGGCAGATCAACTTTTTGATGAAGGAAATCGACCATTTATTGATCAAATCGTTCATCAAGCGCCCACGGACTACCAGTTAGCTTTCTTTTCAGCAACAGCCGATCGTTCCATCCAGCAAATCGAATCATTGACAAAACAATCGCTGAAAGTGGTCGACGTTACAAAAATGGATGATTCAAGGAAAGGACTTAGTCACTATTTTATACGTGTCCCTGCTCGAAAAACAGAGGACTATCTAAGACGATTAGCGCATGTGGAAGGTTTCCAAGGTCTTGTTTTTTTCAACCAGTTAAGTGAGTTAGGCATGATGGAAGAAAAAATGAGTTATCGAGGAATCCGCGTGGCGAGTTTAGCATCTGACCAAAACAAGCTATTACGCAAAGCGGCATTAACTCAATTCAAAGAAGGCAAAATCAGCATGTTGTTATCAACGGATGTAGCTGCTCGTGGGCTAGATATCGCTGAACTTCCTTATGTTGTCAATGTCGACGTGCCAATGACAGAAGAAACATATTTGCATCGTGCAGGTAGAACTGGTCGAATGGGGCAACAAGGACAAGTCATCACCTTTGTGAATGAACATACACTAAGAGATTTAAAAAAAATTGCTCGACAAACAGAAACAGAACTCACTGAATTATTTATTTATGGGGGAGGCTTACAGACAGAAGCCCCTGAAAAAGCCCCAACAAAAATGCTCCCAAAAAAGAAAGAATTAGGAAAAAAAGAAGCAAGTGAAACAGTAACAAAAAAAGTTGCTTCTTCTCCGAAAACAAAACACAAAAACAAGCATAAAAAAGATAAAAATAAAGGAGCAAGGCGCAAATAAGCGCCTTTTTGTGTTATTATATTGAAAATGGAAACAGGTCGTTTGGTTAAAGGAGAGTTAGCATGAACGAAAGACAGGAAGAAATCTTGGATTTACTTACGGAAAATCATAAAGGATTGACAGCAACAGATGTTGCGAAGCAATTAGAGATTGATCGTAGTAATGCAAGCCGTTATCTAAGTGATTTATATAAAGCGCATTACATCGTGAAAAGCACTGGCAGACCTGTAGTTTATTCTATGCCTCCCAAAAAAACAGCTTCAGATAAAGTTCATGTGGACGCTTCTACACAAGTCACTTTTGAAACCTTAGTAGGGGAGAATGAATCATTAAAAGTAAGTATCCAACAGGCAAAAGCAGCGATCTTATATCCGCCAAGAGGATTGCATACGATTATATTTGGGGAGACAGGAACTGGAAAATCGATGTTTGCTGAATGTATGTACCATTTTGCAATCGATTCGGAAATGCTTTCCCCAGATGCCCCCTTTATTTCATTTAATTGTGCGGATTATGCGCAAAACCCACAGTTGTTGTTTGGGCATATCTTCGGAATAAAAAAAGGTGCCTATACAGGTGCAACACAAGATAGCCAAGGTTTGATGGCTAAAGCAGATGGGGGGATCTTATTTTTAGATGAGATCCATCGCTTACCTCCAGAAGGGCAAGAGATGCTCTTCACGTTTATCGACAAAGGGGTTTATCGCCCATTAGGGGAGAGCGCACAAGTCCATGAGGCGTCTGTTCAGATCATTGGAGCAACGACAGAATCATCTGAAAGTTTTTTGACGACATTTAACCGCAGGATACCTATGGCAATCACTTTGCCAAATCTTGCCTCTCGTTCATTAGATGAGCGGTATGAAATCATTTCCTTGTTTATCAAGCAAGAAGCCAATCGCTTGAATCAACGGATCGATATTGAAAAAGAAGCGATTTTAGCTTTTATGCTATACGACGCAGAGGGAAATATCGGGCAAGTAAAACGTGACCTGAAATTAGTCTGTGCGAAGTCATTCCTTCATTATCGTATGCACCAAGAAGAAAAATTAGTCATTCGAAAAGAAGAGTTATCCCTGCAAGTCCAAAAAGGATTATTACGAATCAAAGAAGTCCCTGAACGATTAGATCGCTTCATGGATAGTAAGAGTCAATATTTGACGTTTGAGCCAGGATTCGCTGATGTGGTTTGGTCTAGGGACCCAGAAAGAAACATGCAAGTGTACAATGACATTGAAGAAAAGGTGATGTCGCTTTCTGAATCGGGTGGCGAAAATATTGATCTTGAAGCGTTGATCTCGAAAGATGTCGATGCCTATTTTCAAACGTACGTCAAAGAATTGACGAAAAGTACGATTCCTAAAGATTTACTTCCAGAAGACATCTGGCGTTTGACAAATGAGCTATATGATGTCGCTGAGAAACGATTAGATCGAATCTATAACCAAAAAGCACGCTTTGCGTTTGCCTTACATTTGCAAAGTACATTAGATCGTGTCAAAGATGGTCACATGATCGTTCATCCTGACTTGAATAATATACGAAAGAAGTTCAAAAAAGAATTTCAAGTTGCGATCGATTTATCTACGATCATTGAAGAAGATCAACAAGTAGAGATCCCATTTGATGAAATTGGTTTTATCAGTATGTTTTTATCGATCAATCTCGGAGAAAGTGAGCCAGTCAAAGAAAATAAAGTCGACGTGTTAGTCTTGATGCACGGCCGACAAACTGCTTCAAGTATGTTGGAGATGGCACAAGCTTTACTCGGAACAACGATCGGTCAAGCGTTCAATATGCCATTAGAGATGGAAGTTCAATCCATGTATGAAGAAGTATTGAAATATGTAAAAAATCGTCAAAGCAATTTAACAAATGGCTTGATTCTACTGACTGATATGGGTTCACTGAATACATTCAGCGATTTGATCTATGAAGAGACGGGGATACGTACAAAAGCAATCACAATGACCAGTACCATGATCGTCATCGAAGCAATCCGGATGGCAAATGTTGGTAGAAGCTTAGAAGATATCTACCAAAGTATCCAAATGTCTTTTGAATCGATTGTCAAAGATCAATTTAAAATCGAAAAGCAGGAATTGAACGAACGGAAAAAAGCAGTGATCGTAACTTGTTTTACTGGAGAAGGAGTGGCCGCAAAACTGTATCAACGAATCGTACCCGTTATCAATCAGGATAAAGTTGAAGTGATCCAAATGCAGTTTTTGGAACGTGAATCATTTAAACGCCACATTGATGCGTTATTGGAAGAATATGAGATCAAGGCGATTGCCGGAACTGTTGAGGTAGATTATCAAAATATTCCATTCTTCTCTGCCTATGACGTATTCGATGATGAAAAACTCAATACATTGAAACGTATCGCAGATGACGAAGTTCCGACAGCAAAAATCGTTGATTCGTTAAAAGACTCATTGAATGCGATATCATCTGTTGAGCGTTTGATCCAAGCTTTGCAAAAAGCGATCCAACAAATCCAAACAGACTTATCGATCATCGTTGAACCAGGTGTGGATACGGGAATCGTGATTCATGTTGCTTTTTTGATTGATGGTCTGATCAAACATGAAAAATTACGTACATTTGATGATTTCCCGATTTTTGCAAAAATGTATCGCTTAGAAATGGATATCGTTCGAACGAATTTGATCGGGATCGAACGTAAATATGGTGTGAAAATCCCGGAACATGAGATTGCTTTTATCACACAAATGTTTATAGAAAATAAAATAAAAAAATGATTGAAATTGCACAGTGCACACACTAATCATTAGTGTGTGCACTGTGTTTGTTTGATCAGCGTTATGAAAACGCTATTTTAGCTATTTAGTGTTTGGCATGCTTCTTGCATTATAGTTATAGTGTAAAACCAAATTTAAAGGAGTGGAAAAAATGGAGAAAAAAACAATCATGTTAGTATGTTCTGCAGGAATGAGTACAAGTTTATTAGTAACAAAAATGCAAAAAGCAGCAGAAGAAAAAGGAATGGAAGCAGATATCTTCGCGGTTTCAGCTTCAGATGCTGACAATAACCTTGAATCAAAAAATGTAGATGTTCTATTATTAGGTCCACAAGTTCGCTTTATGAAAGCACAATTTGAACAAAAATTAGCGCCAAAAGGAATTCCATTGGATGTTATCAACATGCAAGATTATGGCATGATGAACGGTGCAAAAGTACTTGAGCAAGCTGAAAAATTAATGAAATAATCAAACGTGAAGCTGGAGGTAGAATAGTGGAAGATCAACA
This sequence comes from Enterococcus mundtii, assembly GCF_002813755.1. NCBI lineage: Bacteria > Bacillati > Bacillota > Bacilli > Lactobacillales > Enterococcaceae > Enterococcus > Enterococcus mundtii. The sequence continues at coordinate 727,683 of NZ_CP018061.1, forward strand.
AAATCTAGAAGCCATCATGGGATTGATCATGTATGGTGGAAATGCAAAAAGCGATGCAATGGAAGCGATTTCTGCGGCAAAAAAAGGAGATTTTGATTTAGCGGAGCAAAAAATCCGCGATGCTGAAGCCTCTCTGGTAGAAGCACATCATTCACAAACTCAAATGCTCACGCAAGAAGCACAAGGAAATCATATGCAAGTAACGCTGTTGACTGTGCATAGTCAAGATCACTTGATGACATCGATCGCATTTACAGACCTTGCAAAAGAAATCATTGATTTATATCGTAGAACTTACGTTGAATAACCAAAACACTTCTTTTTTGAACGGAAGAAGAAAAAAATTTTTGAACGGATTTTTTTAATTTGGTATAAGGAGTTTTTCTTTATATAAAAACTTATAGGAGGAAGTAATAATGAATGGATTAACAAGTTGGATGGAAAAATACATCCTTCCAGTTGCCGGAAGAATCGGCGCGCAAAAGCACTTAGTGGCATTGCGTGACGCTTTTATCGGTACGATGCCTGCAACAATGGCTGGATCAGTAGCTGTAATGATCAATGCAATTATTCGTGATTTACCACAGCAATTTATTAGTACGTATGCTGACAGCTTAGCAGCAGACAAAGGTTTTTTTGCCGTATTGAATGTGATCATCGGCATCAATGGGTTCGTCTGGAATGGTACACTAGCAATTGCAGGACTGATTTTTGCCTTTTCATGGGGATATAATTTAGCCCGTGCTTATGGCGTAAATGACTTAGCAGGAGGGATCGTTGGTTTAGCAACGTTGATCCAAGGAATCGCTTTTGGCCCGTCGTTATCAGCTGCATTGAATGTCAATGTTCCACAAAATGTGGCAGATGCGATCAATGGATCGGAAATCGGGGCAACGATTGCTGACGGCACTCTATCAGTTGGTTTATGGGGATGGTTGAAGCTTGATCATTTAAATGGTAACGCCTACTTTACAGTAATGATCATGGGTGCAATCTCTGTTATCATTTTCTGTAAATTGATGCTTGCTAATATCACGATCAAAATGCCTGACTCAGTACCACCCGCAGTTTCTAAAGCATTTGCAGCAATCCTACCAGCAACGATTTCATTATATGTCATCGCTATCATTAATTATGTTGTTGGACGTGTGGCAGATGGTCAACTGATCATTGATTTAGTACAAAAATATATTGCAGAACCTTTCTTGGGCTTATCACAAGGTCTTGGTGCTGTATTGATCGTTACGATCTTCGTTCAGATTTTCTGGTTCTTTGGTATCCATGGTCCGAACGTATTAGCACCAGTATTAGAAGGTATTTGGGGTCAAGCACAATTGATCAACATCGATATCTTCCAAAAGGGTTACAATGGTAAAACAGGAACACCTGCAGTATTAGATGCGATTGAAGATGGTAAAGCGTACATGTGGGTACGTGGCTCATTTGATGCTTTTGCATGGTTTGGTGGGTCAGGTGGAACAATCGTTCTATTGATTGCTATCTTACTATTATCAAAACGTGCTGACTACTTGACTGTAGCAAAACTATCGATTGGACCTGGTATCTTCAATATCAATGAACCAGTCATGTTTGGTTTACCAATCGTCTTGAATGCAATCATGTTTATTCCATTCTTAGTCGCACCAGTTGTTGCGACAACGATTGGTTGGGTGGCAACTTATCTAGGATTAGTCGCACCGGTATCTCAACAAGTGACGTGGGTCGTTCCACCGTTCTTGCTATCGTTCCTTGCAACAGGAGCAGACTGGCGGGCACCGATCGTTACATTAGTATGTATGGTCGTGACCTTCCTGATTTGGGCACCATTTGTGATGTCAGCAAATAAAATGGACCCAGCAGCAGGCGAACCGAAATAAACAGTCGAAGTAGGGGCTATGGGCGATGACGATCAGTCAAATCCCTAGCCCTCGCTTCATTCGAGTAAAACTAAAAGTAATCAATAAAAAAAGAAAAGAGGAAAATAAATGATTTCAATCGCTAGTGCTATGCAACAAGATGCAATCAAAGAGTTGTTAGAAGGATACAACGAAGAAGGCATGACCTTTACTTTCAAAGAAAAACAAGGAATCAAATTATTCTTTGAAACAAGTGCAGAAGATAAAGAAGCAGCTGCCAAAACAGCAAAAGAATTGATCAAAGCCCAACCATGGGGCACAGTATTATATTTCCAAGCAGCAGCAGTCTAAGAAACAAGATAAGGGTGGTTCAAATGATAAAAAATGGATTGTTTTTGTGTAGTATTGGTTCACTGATCATACTATATAGTTTAAATCCGGGAACGCAACAATATGACATTTATAGTATGGTCACTGGATTGTTTTTTGCAGGACTAGGGATTTACTTCTTTTTAAAAGGTAAGAAGAAAGAAGAAGCAAAGGAGAAAAAGAACTAATGGAAATAATTAAAACACTAAATATTCCGGCATCGTTTTTCTATGATAAAGTGATGGATTCTGTTCTTTTTGATGTCCGCAAAGCCACTGGGAAATCAGTGACACGCAAACAATTAAAGAATCTTGAATACGTCAAACAATTCTCTCAAAATAATCGTGCACGCATTATCATTGAGGAAGTCATTGATAACCAATCTTATAAATTTCGTACCTCAACGACTAAAAATGATTTTGTCGTTCATTATCAAATCAAACCAATTGATGAAAAATCGTGTGAAGTCCACTACACGGAACAAATGGAATCACATGGTATGTTGCAGAAAATGAATGATATGATCTTAGGGACGATGTTGATGTATTTTAAAAAGAGACGTTTTAAAAAGATGCTAGGGATGATTGAAGAATCCTATTAAAAGAGGATTGTAAATCAAACCGTCAATCCAAGAGGATAACTAATGATCAAAATGAGAATAAGTTGTGGAAACAACGTTTGGATCAAAAAAACGAAGCGCTAAAAACCAAAATCGTTTGTTCTATTTTGGCTTTTTAGCGCTATTTTTTTAAATCATTTTTTTGTGGCAGACTACTTTTTGAAAAGGAATGAAGGTCCGCCTGCTATTCTTATAAAGAAAAAAATAGTACAATTGGTATAGATATTTAAAGGAAGAAGGGGAAGTATGACGAATGTTATAAAAGAATTGGGGAACCAAGCACTAGAAGAAATGTACACTTTAGCAACCTATGCTTTTAATTCACAAGATACAGACGAACGACGTGAACGATTTAAAATGATTGTTGAGAATTCATGGAACTACGGCTTTTTAGATCCAGAGGGCCATTTGACAAGTCAAGTAATGGCCACACCTTTTTCAGTGAATTTCTATGGAAAAAACTACTTGATGGCTGGAATCGGCTACGTTGCTTCCTATCCTGAAGCACGAGGACAGGGCGGTATCAATCGTATCATGGAAAAAATCCTTGAAGACTGTCGAGAAAGAAATGTCACGCTGTCTTATCTAGCACCATTTTCTTATCCTTTTTATCGTCGCTATGGGTATGAACAATTATTTGACCGGATCAGCTATGAACTGGCGAGTCGTGATTTCCCAGCAGTAAAGAAAACGACAGGCTTTATGAAACGGACAACCTTTGAGGAATCGGTGGATGCCATACGATCCATTTATACAAGTATGCCGGAGAGTAGCCGAGGCGGTTTGGTACGAGAAGAATGGTGGTATTCTTACAAGTTCAAGCAACGAAAAGAGAATCATTATGCACTGTATTACGACCGTGAGGGAAATGCTACAGGATATGTCGTTTATAAATTAGCCGCCCCTACTTTTGTAGTCGTCGAAATGGGTTATCTAAATCATGAAGCATTGAAAGGCTTGATGCGTTTTATTGGTTCACATAGTGGCGCATTTGATTCGTTTGAGTATACATGTGGTTTTTCTGGCTATAGCAAAAATTATTTATTGGATAATCCATATGCTAAAACCACGATCACACCTTATATGATGGGGAGAATCGTAGATATTGAGAAATTTATGCAGACTTATCCATTCCAACATGCAATCAATTTTTCTATTCAAGTGACGGAAGATCCGTATGCAAAATGGAACGAAGGATTTTTTGATATTTCTTATGTCGATGGAGTACTTGAGGTGAAGAAAGTCCAACAGACAGAATTACCTGTGGTCAGTGGAACGATTCAAAGTATGACACAATTATTGTTAGGATATCAAACAGTTGAAGCGCTTGATTTCCATGAAAAAATCAAAGTAGAAGGCGTATTGGTGGCTGAACTTAGTCAAGCACTGCCTAGCCAACAACCAATTCTCAATGATTATTTCTGAGTGAAGACAATCAGATGATAGGAGGATCATAGAAATGGAAGAAATGACATATTGTCAAAGTTGTGGGATGCCACTTGATTCAGTTGAGGTTTTAGGGACAAATAAAAACAATAGCAAGAGTGAAGAATATTGCATTTACTGCTACAAAGATGGCGCATTTTTAACTGATTGTACAATGGATGAAATGATTGAAGAGAGTGTCAAGCACATGAGTGAATCAGGCATGCTGAAAGAACAAGGCAAGACAAAGGAAGAAGCGCGTGAATTCATGCATCACTTTTTCCCAGATTTAAAAAGGTGGAAACATCAATAAAGTTTATTCCAATAGCAAAAAATGGATGCTACCTCATAATCGAATAAAATGACTTCGCATAATGTATTTGGTAATAAGTTGAAAAATGGAGTTTTACTTTTGTTGCTATTTTTTTAAAAGAGCAGAAATATAATAGGGGATTGTGACCTATGGCATCTCAGGATTCCTAAAACTAAATAAACAGTGTTCATAAGAAATAAGCCCGCCCCCCAAAATACAAGAACCAATTTCTGGGGAGCAGGCTTATTTCTCGGAGCTGAACATCACTATCACAAACTCGTGATAAGTTCTAAGACGTTCCTGACTGGAATCGAACCAGCGACCTATCGCTTAGGAGGCGATCGCTCTATCCTACTGAGCTACAGGAACAAGCATCAATACTATTATTTTAGCGCTTTGAAGGCATACATGCAAGCTGATTTTAGAGCAAAACGTTTCCAATAAAGGAATCCTGAGTGGTAGAATGATGGTGATAAAGGGGGTTTTGATTATGTCTGATAAGCCAAAAGAAGAAGTAATTGCAGAACGTTTAGATGAAGCAAAAAGAGAACGTGAAGAAATTACGAAAGAGGCAATCCACAAACACGAAGAAGAAAAACCTGTAGAAAAAGAAAGTCGCAAATTTACGTTTACTAAAAAAGAAGATTTATTATAAGCATATCTGTGGAACAACAAAAAAAGATCTGGGAATCTCAGATCTTTTTTTGTTTTAGTATTACGCCCAGTCGCCATTTCTGAAGATCGGTACGCGTGAGCCATCTTCGCGGATGCCATCAATATCCATTTTATCTGAACCAACCATGAAGTCCACGTGCGTCTGGCTTCGATTCAAGCCTGCAGCTGCCAATTCTTCATCGGTCATTTCTGTTCCACCTTGCACACTAAACGCATAGGCTGAACCAAGTGCTAAATGGTTTGAAGCATTTTCGTCGAATAATGTGTTATAGAAGATGATACCAGATTGTGAAATCGGTGAAGGATCAGGAACTAGAGCAACTTCGCCTAAACGACGTGCACCTTCATCGGTATCTAGTAGTTTTGCTAAGACTTCTTGTCCTTGTTCCGCTGAAAAATCAACGACTTTGCCGTCTTTAAAAGTAAATTTCATTCCAGTAATGGTCGTTCCTGCATAACTTAAAGGTTTCGTACTTGAGATATATCCATCAACGCGATGACTATCAGGTGCTGTGAAGACTTCTTCTGTTGGCATGTTTGCCATGAATTTTTCATCACGAGCATTATAGCTTCCAGCGCCTTCCCACAAGTGATTTTTCGGCAAGCCAATTACGATATCTGTCCCTGGGGCAGTATAATGTAAAGCTGTAAATTGTTCCTTGTTCAATTCTTCTGCTTTTGTCGCTAATTTTTCATCGTGATTTTTCCAAGCAATTACAGGATCAGATTCATAAATGCGTGTCGTTTTGAAAATCTCATCCCACAATGCGTCGACTTGTTCTTCCTCTGGTAGATCAGGGAATACTTTTGCTGCCCACTGTTTCCCAGCAGCTGCGACAACTGTCCAACTTACTTTGTTTGATTGTGTCGCTTTTCTTAGATTCATCAATGCTTTTCCAACTGCTGATTGATAAGTGGCTACACGATCATTGTCGACTCCTGCGAATGCGTCTGGATCAGAAGAAACAACGCTGATTCTGCTCGCACCTTTTTCAATCCAATCATCTGCTTGATCGATTTTATATTGTGGAACTGTAGTGATTCGATCATCTGCTGCGTGAGTCAAGAATTCTTTTTGAATGATATCGTCTGTCCATTGAACGATCACCTCATCTGCGCCTAATTGATAAGCCTCTTTCGTGATCAATCGGGCTAATTCCGCTTGCTCTACATTGATTTGTAAGACTACTGTGTGCCCTTTCGATACATTGACCCCTGTTTCTGCAATTAAACGGGCGTATTTTTTTAAATTAACATTAAAATCAGCTAACATAATTAAATTCCTCCTCATCATATTTTTTGTAATTCCTCATTGTATGATAACATTTTATTAGAAGTGAAACAAATAAACATCTGATAAAATAATCATTTGTTTTTAATTAGAAAACAGAAAAAAGCATTGATATCCGAGTATAATGACAGAAAAATTTGTAAAAAATAAAAAAACAAGTTTTGCTTATTGAAAAAAAATGGTACAATAGTATTAATCAATGGTGGAAGCGTTATAAAAAATTTCAAGGAGATTAGAAAATTATGGCAAGAAAAAAAACGATAACAAAGGAGCAGATTTTGGCAGCCGCCTATGAAGTTGCTGCCAATGAAGGATTTTCAAAATTCACTGCGAGAAACATTGCAAATAAAATGAACTGTTCTACTCAACCAATCTATTTAGAGTTTAAAAATATGGATGATTTGAAACACGCGCTATTTGAGCAAATCTACGATTATCTAAAATACGAAGTCTTTCCTGTAGAACATACCGGCAATACGATTGTCGATCTAGCGTTGAATTACATCCATTTCGCAAATCGTGAAAAGAAATTATATAGCTCACTTTACTTGGAAGAGTATGGCGGCGGAAGAGAGATGCAAAATTTCTCCTATAATTACTTTATGGACGTAGTGAAAGAAGATCCAAAATACATGGACTTGTCAGATGATAAACTAGTCTCGCTTCACAATGGGACTTGGATCATTGCAACAGGTATCGCAGCTTTGATGTCATCGAATATCATCCATCCGACGGATACACAAATCGAAAAGATGATCCAAGACAGCATCAATGCCATTTTAAGCTTAAAAGATCCGATTGAAGTAGACTGATCTGCTTATTTGAAAAATTGATCGACCCCATTTGATAGTAATGCCTTGATTTACAAAACGTAATGCTTCTAAACAAAAAGAAGGATGTGGTAAACACATCCTTCTTTTTGTGATTAAGATAACATGGATACAAGAGATTTTGCGAACGCTTCAAGATTTTCAATATCTTCTTCCTCAGCGTTTAAATCAACTTTCACACTTTCGGCACCTTTAACAGCACCAGTTTTTGCAAAGGCAGCATCAAAATCGTCCACTGACTTACAAAACTCATCATAGAAAGTATCTCCAGATCCACACACTCCGTAGATTTTTCCAGGTAATTCAAGTTCTTGTAAGTCCTCATAGAAATCAACGATTTCGTCCGGTAGATCACCGTCATCGTATGTATAAGTAGCAACTACGCAAATATCTGCTTCTTGAAAGTCTTCTGCATCTACTTGTGTGCATTCATTGATTTCAACATCGATATCCATATTTTCCAGAGCCTCTGCAACAATATCGGCGATTTCTTCCGTGTTACCAGTCATACTTGCATAAACGATTTTTGCTAAAGCCATAAGGCGCCTCCTAAATTTTAATGAATAGCATTTCAACAACTACCAATTATACCAAAAGTTTGAGAAAAAGGAAGCGAGATTTATAAAGGTACTATGGGATTTGGCTAAATACTTCCTACTATGTTAAAATAAAAAGGATTTGTAAAAAGGAGACGAGAATAGATGATAACATTAAAATCAGCACGTGAGATCGAAGCAATGGCAGAGTCTGGTGCATTATTAGCAGATGTCCATAAAAATCTGCGAGACTTCATTAAACCAGGAGTAACTAGTTGGGATATCGAAGTATTTGTGCGTAATTATATTGAAAGTCATGGCGGAGTCGCTGCCCAAATTGGATTTGAAGGATACGAATATGCGACATGTATCAGCATCAATGATGAGATCTGTCATGGGTTTCCCCGAAAAAAACCACTTAAAAGTGGTGACTTAGTGAAAGTAGATATGTGTATCGACTTAAAAGGCGGAATCTCTGATTCTTGTTGGGCATATGTGGTCGGTGAATCCACACCTGAAATTGATCGATTGATGGAAGTGACAAAAAAAGCACTATATATCGGCATTGAGCAAGCACAAGTTGGTAATCGTATTGGGGATATTGGTCATGCAATCCAAACGTACGTCGAAGGAGAAAATCTAGGAATCGTACGAGACTTTGTTGGACATGGGGTAGGACCAACGATCCATGAAGAACCAACTATTCCTCACTATGGTGAACCTGGCAAAGGGCTAAGATTAAAAGAAGGTATGGTCATTACGATCGAGCCAATGGTCAATACAGGAACATGGAAAATGAAAATGGACCCAAATGGTTGGACAGCGTATACCAGAGATGGTGGGTTATCTTGCCAATATGAACACACATTGGCTATCACTAAAGATGGTCCAAAAATCTTGACTTCTCAAGGTGAGGAAGGAACTTATTAAGTTCTTCTTTCCGTGAACAGTTTTCAAACTGTTTGATTAACTAGAGAAAGTTGTAGATGACTTTCTTCTTCAAATAATGGATAAAAGTTGTAGGAAAGCTAGTAACTAAGATAGTAGGGTGGCAATTGGAAAAATATGTCTATTATTTTCTGGTTTGCCACCCTTTTCCTCAGTGTTATTAGCTTTTTTTTACAACCTAGATAAACGGTGTTCAAAAGCCAGCTCCTTCAATATTAAGGCAAAATTTGAAAAAATATGAAGAGCTATTTTCTCAAATTCTACCTTAATACTTGGAGCTGACCGGCTTTTTCACACCCTATGATAAACGGTGTTCAAGAAGCAACACTTCAATAATAAGTAAAAAAAATCCAAAATGAAAAAGCCATTTTCGATTTTTCTGCCTTATTACTCAGTGTAGACCGCTTCTTTCACAACCTTGATAAACGGTGTACGAAAAGTTGACCTTCAACATTAAGCTAAAAAATCAAAAAATATGGGGAGCTATTTTCTGATTTTCTATCTTACTGCTCAGGTCAAAGCGCTTTTCTCACAACCTATGATAAACGGTGTTCAAAAGCCAACTCCTACGATATTAAGAGCAACATCGAAAAAATATGAGAAGCTATTTTCTCGATGTTGCTCTTAATACTTGGAGCTAAGCGGCTTTTTCACAACCTTGAACAGGAGATTACTATGAATATTTTGAATAAAATAAAACAACATAAGAATTTAATGCGTTTTATTGAGACGACGCAAAAGAGGATCGTTGATTCTGAAATGGGAACGACTTCAGTAGTTGTGGCTTATTATTTACTCTTATCTTTGTTTCCATTGATTATTGCGCTTGGAAATATTCTACCGTATCTTCAAATCGATCAAGAAACTGTCTTGACTTATATTCGCCAAGTGATTCCTGAAACGATCTATCAGTTTATTGGACCGGCGGTAAAAAATTTGTTGACACAAAGTTCTGGTAGTTTGTTGTCATTGTCAGCTATTGCAGCTTTATGGTCAGCTAGTCAGAGTATCAATGCATTACAGATTGCCATGAATAAAGCGTATGGAGTTGAAAATAGAGAAAATTTCATCATTGTCCGTTTCTTTTCCTTAATAGTTATCATCTTGTTCATGATTGCGATTAGTGGTGTCACTTTAGTACTTGGATTAGGACAAATGATTTTAGAGGCGATTCAACCGATCTTTAAAATACCTGTAAACTTTATTGACCAATTCCAAACATTGAAATGGCCGATTACTTTGGTGGCATTATTTGTGATCATGTTTATGATTTATTGGATTGTACCAAATGCGCAATTGAAATTTAAAGCAGTGATTCCTGGTGCTGTATTTGCAACGACTGGTTGGATGTTGTTGTCACAAGTTTTTGGGATTTATGCTCGTTATTTTGCAACGCGTGTGAGCGGTTATCAAATCATCGGAAGTTTTATCGTTTTGATGCTTTGGTTAAACTTTGCTGCGACGATCATTATTCTTGGTGGAATCATCAATGCTGTTGTGCAAGAGTACATAACAGGAAACGAAATAAAAGAACGAAGAAGCATCACATCAACATGGCTTGGTAAACTAAAAAATAAATTTTCTCAAAAAAAGAATTAGAAACACGAGTTCTTATTGTAAAATAGCGACAGTGTTTTATAATTATTAATGACTCTTTAAATAAAGTAGGTGCCCGTATGCTGGTTTCTTTTAGTATGGTAATAAGGATTTTTTTGACAATTTTATTGTCTTTGATATTGACCCCCATTTTTAAAATAATTTCAGTACAAACTGGGATGGTCGATAAACCGAATGAACGACGAATAAACAAAGTGCCGATGCCTTCAGCTGGTGGCTTACCTATCTTTGTTTCCTTCGTGATATCTAGTTTGTTTTTGTTCAAAGATATCATCCCTAAATTTTATATTCTACCTATATTATTGGCTGCATCCGTCATCGTGTTGACCGGATTACTTGATGATAAATATGAACTTTCACCTAAGCAAAAAAGTATTGGCATTTTATTAGCGGCTTTGATCGTCTATTTCATCGCTGATATCAGAATCGATTCTTTTACCTTACCATTCTTAGGTTATATCCAATTAGGTTGGCTTAGTTTTCCTGTTACCATTTTTTGGATTTTTGGGATTACTAATGCAGTCAATTTGATTGATGGTTTAGATGGCTTAGCAGCAGGGATATCTTTGATTGGCTTGATGACCATTGGTATTATTGGCTACTTTTTTTTACATGCCTCAACAGTATATATACCTATAGTTATTTTTTGTTTAGTCGCAAGTATCATCGGCTTTTTCCCTTATAATTTTTATCCAGCCAAGATTTATTTAGGAGATACAGGTGCACTTTTCTTAGGCTTTATGATGGCGGTTTTATCTTTACAAGGATTAAAGAATGTTACGTTTGTTTCATCGATTTCTTTGTTGATCATCATGGGGGTACCTGTTACAGATACTTTTTTTGCAATCATTCGTAGAAAAGCGAATCGAGTATCATTTTCTACGGCTGATAAGAAGCATTTGCATCATCGATTGCTCGCTTTAGGCTTTACGCATAAAGGAGCTGTTTTGACGATCTACTCCATTGCTTTGATGTTTTCATTTACTGCAATGATCATGAATTATACGGGAAGCCTTGGAACGATCGCTTTGTTCTTAGTGATGCTATTTGCTGCTATTTTATTATTTGAATTGATCGGATTGATCAATGAAAAATACCAATTTATTCTAAAAACATTACGGTTTTTAGGGAATAAAGAATACCGTACACAAGTGATGCAGAAATACTTTAAGAAATGGAAAAGACCTTAATGGAGAACAATAAAAAAATGCCGATTTTAATTAGCATTGTGACAGCAAATAGTAAAAAAATATTCCAGACATTAGATACGATCATTGCGACGATCGGTGAAGAACCGGCAATTGAATTTCAAATTTTTGATAATAACTCGACACCTGAATACCAAGATCGATTACGCGAATATTTAAAATATCCGTTCGTGAATATTTATTTCAATAATGAAAACCGAGGCTTTGGATTTGGTCATAACCATACCTTGCTCCAAAGCGCTGCACAATATGCGGTGATTTTTAATCCAGATATCTTAGTTGACGAGCAGACGGTGATCGATCTGGTTGCGCTCTTGGAAACGCATCCTGAATGTGCGATGTTGGCACCTAAAATCTTGAATGAAGATGGGACGACTCAATACTTGATTAGACAGCGTTTAGCTCTATTCGACTATGTACTACGTTTCATTCCTTTCAAATTTGTCAAAAAAATGTTTGATCGGCGCTTGACTCGCTTTGAATGTCGTGATTTACCGGAGGATCGTGATTCTTATGTTCGCATGATTTCTGGTAGTTTTATGGTAGTAGATGTTGCGAAATTTAAATCAATCAATGGGTTTGATACTCGCTACTTTATGTATTTTGAAGATAATGATCTTTGTTTAAGTTTTGAAAAAGCAAACGAAAAAATCCTTTATACGCCACGTTACAGTGTCATCCATCTATATGGAAAAGGAGCACATCGTAATTTCAAGCTTTTTCGAATCTTTTTAAATTCAATGATGAAATTCTTCCATAAGTGGGGGTGGACTTTCTTCTAATGACACCAGAAATAGCAGTAGTGATCGTATTGTATCACCAAAAAATCAGCCAATCGCCTTCTTACGATTATTTAAAAACAGCTACGCAAGCTGGGACAGTGGAGTTAGTTATTTTTGATAATAGTCCTGTTGCACATGCTGATGTGCTTTATTCAGAAAAGAATGTCCATTATCATCATGATCCAGCAAATCCAGGCCTAGCGGTTGCTTACAATTATGCAATTGACCACATTTCTGATACGGTACAGACACTTATAACATTAGATCAGGACACTCAGTTAGGTACTGATTATTTAGAAACCGTAGCCGAACTCACTTGGACAACAGAACGAGTAGCTGCGGTTCCCTTAGTATTTTCTGGTACAAAACAAATCTCTCCGGTGTGGGCAGACCACTATATCAATCGCCACTTCGAAGTGATCGAAGAGCCAGTGGTCACACGTCAGCGTATCATGGCAATCAATTCTGGCGCGGCATTCTCGCTCGCATTTTTAAGAGAAATCAATGGCTATAATACCGTGTTCCCACTCGATTTTTTAGATCATTGGCTTTTTTGGCAAATCAAACAATTAAACAAAGAAATTGCAGTATTACCCACTAGAATAACTCATGATCTCTCAGTATTAGATTATAAAAAAGTCAACGTAACACGCTATCAGTCGATATTGGCTGCTGAGTCGATCTTTTACCAAGAATACGACCGTCAGCATTTAATGCAACATCGGAAGCAGTTAGTATTAAGAATGACAAAGCAATTTTTGACTGTCAAGAATCGTCAAATCTGGCGAATGACTTTACGTTCGTTTGTTGATAATTGGAAGGTGTGAAATGATGCGATCGGTTTGTATAGCAACCTTTAATGGTGGCGCGTATTTAAAAGAACAATTGGATAGTATCTTAAAGCAACTTTCTCCAGAAGATGAAGTGATTATTTCGGATGATGGTTCAGTCGATGATACTTGGTCGATCTTAACAGAATATGCACATAATGATCCACGTATCAAACTTTTTGAAGGTCCTAAACAAGGTTTGATCAAAAATTTTGGCTTTGCGATTGAACAAGCTCAGGGAGACCTGATATTTTTAGCAGATCAAGATGATGTATGGTTAGATGGGAAAGTAGAGAAAATCACACAATACTTTAGCCTTCATCCAAAACAACTAGTAGTTATTTCAGATTTAGTGATCGTAGATAGCCAGTTGAATGAGATCCATTCCTCATACTTTACCTTTAGGAGATCCAAAGAAGGCTGGTTGACGAATTTGATTCGTAGTAACTATATCGGTGCAGGGATGGCTTTTCGCTCTTCATTAAAAGAGACGATCTTACCGATACCTGACAATGTACCGATGCATGACATGTGGATTGGTTTGCTGGCGGGAAATCATGCGGGCTTTATTCGAGAACCCTTGACTCTTTATCGGCGACACGATTTTAATGCAAGTGAAATTGAAACGAAGAGTAGTTGGCGCCAGAAAATCGCTTGGCGGATCCATTTGATCCAAGCACTTATACAGCGGAAATGGAAAAAACATCCCTAAAAGATATTGTTAAATTCTCAAGAAATCCATGACAAATAGCAGGATTGATGAGATAATAACAAAAGTGAAAATTCAAAGAAAAAGGAGCGCTTATATTCATGAAAGGAATCATCCTTGCGGGAGGAAGCGGAACACGCTTATATCCACTAACAAAGGCAACCTCGAAACAGTTGATGCCAGTCTACGATAAACCAATGATCTATTATCCAATGTCTATTTTGATGTTGGCAGGTATCAAGGAGATATTGATTATTTCAACACCTCAAGATACCCCACGCTTTAAAGAATTATTTGGAAATGGGCATGATCTAGGTATTCACCTTGAATATGCGGTTCAAGAGAGTCCCGATGGCTTAGCTCAAGCTTTTATCATTGGGGAAGAATTTATTGGCGATGATAGTGTTTGCCTTGTTTTAGGAGATAATATCTACTATGGTGGCGGACTATCAAAAATGTTACAACGTGCTGCCTCTAGAGAAAGTGGAGCGACCGTTTTTGGGTATCATGTTAATGATCCGGAACGTTTTGGTGTGGTCGAATTTGATGAAAATATGCAAGCTCTCTCTATTGAAGAGAAACCAACAGAACCAAAATCAAATTATGCTGTCACAGGACTTTATTTCTACGACAACGATGTGATTTCAATTGCAAAAGAAATCAAACCATCTGAGCGTGGTGAATTAGAAATCACTGACGTCAATAAAGCGTATTTAGAAAGAGGAAAACTTTCTGTAGAGATTATGGGACGTGGTTTTGCTTGGTTAGACACAGGCACGCATGAATCTTTACTTGAAGCTTCTACCTTTATTGAAACGATTGAAAAGCGTCAAAACTTAAAAGTTGCTTGTTTAGAAGAGGTGGCTTATCGAATGGGCTATATCGACAAACAACAATTAGCTGTTTTGGCAGAACCACTGAAAAAAAATCAATATGGTCAATACTTATTAAGATTGGCTGCTGAATAAGGAGTTTTTAGTGATGAAAGTGACGGATACTAAATTAACAGATGTTAAAATTATCGAAATGGATGTTTTTGGGGACCATCGTGGTTTCTTTACAGAAAGCTATTCAAAAGCAAAATTTGCGGAACATGGATTAGATTTTGATTTTGTCCAAGACAATCACTCTTTATCTGCTGAAGCGGGAGTGATTCGTGGCTTGCATTTTCAAAAAGGGGCATCCGCTCAAACAAAATTGATCCGTGTCACTTCAGGAGCAGTCTTAGATGTGATCGTCGATATTCGTAAAGGTAGTCCGACCTATGGACAGTGGGAAAGTTATATCTTATCTGAACACAATCATCGTCAATTACTTGTACCTAAGGGATACGCACATGGTTTTGTGACGTTGACACCAAATGTGAATTTCCTTTATAAATGCGATAATTATTATGATGCCGCAGCAGACGGTGGGATCGCATTTGACGATCCAGAGTTAGCGATTGATTGGCCGATCGATCTTTCAAAAGCAATCATGTCTGAAAAAGATCATAATCATCCTACACTGAAAGAATTTGAAGCAGAAAACCCATTTGTTTATGGTGAAATCTAACATTTGATGAGGAGAAATATTAAATGAAAAATATCATTGTTACTGGTGGAGCAGGCTTCATTGGATCAAATTTTGTACATTATGTTGTACAAAACCACCCAGAAGTACATGTGACAGTCTTAGATAAATTAACTTATGCAGGAAACAAAGAAAATCTAGCAGGATTGCCAGCTGATCGTGTGGAGCTGGTTGTCGGAGATATCGCAGATGCAGAATTAGTCGATCGATTAGTGGAAAAAGCAGATGCAGTGGTTCATTATGCTGCTGAATCACATAATGATAATTCACTTAAAGATCCGTTTCCATTTGTACACACGAACATCATTGGTACGTATACATTGCTAGAAGCTTGCCGTAAGTACGATGTTCGTTATCATCATGTTTCTACGGATGAAGTCTATGGTGACCTACCATTACGTGAAGATTTACCAGGTCATGGCGAGGGTGAAGGTGAGAAGTTCACTGCGGAAACACCTTACAACCCGTCCAGCCCCTATTCTTCAACAAAAGCTGGTTCTGATTTATTAGTGAAAGCTTGGGTTCGTTCATTTGGACTAAAGGCGACAATCTCAAATTGTTCCAACAACTACGGACCTTATCAACACATTGAAAAATTCATTCCACGTCAAATCACTAATATTTTAAGTGGTATCCAACCTAAGTTATATGGAGAAGGAAAAAATGTTCGTGATTGGATCCATACGAATGACCACTCTTCTGCCGTATGGTTGATCCTAACCAAAGGAAATATTGGGGAAACCTATTTGATTGGCGCTGATGGCGAGGAAGATAACAAAACCGTGTTGGAAATGATCTTAGAAATGATGGGTCAGCCTAAAGATGCCTATGAACATGTCAAAGATCGTGCTGGCCATGATTTGCGTTATGCGATCGACTCAACCAAGCTTCGTCAAGAACTGGGTTGGCAACCAGAGTTCACTAATTTCCGGGATGGTTTAGCAGAAACCATCAAGTGGTACGAAGAGAACCAAGAATGGTGGCAAAAAGAGAAAGAAGCAGTTGAAGCAGCTTACGCTAAAAATGGACAATAAGAGGTGAGCAACCAAGCTTCCTCGGACAAGCTGCGTAGATAAGAGTCAAAGACTTCCTCTTATCGGATGTTTTTCTTGCTTGAATAGATAGCTTGAGAGACTCAACCTCTTTTAAATAGTCAATGAAGGGGCACTGCGTTTAACTGACGCTGCCCCTTTTTTCATGAAAAAGTTTTTAAGAGCGCTTGATGGATGCTCATCCTCTCGAAAAGCGAGAACCGATATGGTAGAATAAGCTTGGTTCTTAGAACGTGGTTAGAACATAACTGTTCTGCCGTTGTTTTGGGGTAAGGGGAGAGAAAGATACCGTTATTTTTGTCCAATACTCCGAACAAACAGTTGAATGAATCGTCTTCAAAAGATAAAGCGTTCATTAAAGACAACAAGAAAGCTAATGATATTTTTACAAAAACAATTTAAAAATAAATAAATCAAGGAGCGATTGCGTTATGTTTTTATTAACAGGTGGAAATGGTCAACTTGGTACCGAGTTACGTCATTTATTAGATGAGAAAGGGTTAGATTATGTTTCGACTGACGCCCAAGAACTGGATATCACGGATGCAGAAAAAACAATGACTTATATCACAGACTTAAAGCCTGAAGTCATCTTCCATTGTGCAGCCTATACTGCTGTCGATAAAGCAGAAGACGAAGGAAAAGAATTAGATGAAAAAATCAATGTAGACGGAACGAGAAATGTTGCATTGGCAGCGAAAGCAGTGAATGCGAAATTGATTTATATCAGTACCGATTATGTCTTTGATGGTAAAAAAGAAGATGAAGAATATCTAGAAGATGATGCAACGAATCCATTGAATGAATATGGTCGTACAAAACTACTAGGCGAACAAGCAGTGCAGGAAATTTTAGAAGATTATTATATTATTCGTACGTCATGGGTATTTGGCGTATATGGTCATAACTTTGTTTATACGATGCAACGTTTGGCACAAACCCATGATCGATTAACAGTGGTCAATGACCAATTTGGACGTCCGACATGGACACGCACACTAGCTGAATTTATGGTCTATGTAATCGAAGAAAAAGTACCATATGGTGTTTATCATCTATCAAATGAGAATAGTTGTTCATGGTATGAATTCGCAAAAGAAATCTTAAAAGATACAGCAGTAGAAGTAGCACCTGTTACTTCAGCTGAATATCCACAAAAAGCAACACGTCCACAATATTCAGTGATGAGCCTGAAAAAAACGGAAAATCTTGGTTTTATTATTCCAACGTGGCAAGAAGCACTTGAACAAATGTTACAAGCTTCTGAAAAATTAAACAAATAAGGTTTTTCCTTAGAAAAAAGAAACAACGAAGAAATTGGAGAATTTTATGGAAAAACAAACAAGAAGTGCAAGGCGAGATAAATCACGACAAACGGAAATAGAACAGACGCATCCATTTTTAGATATCCTATTGAAATTGCGTTATGTGATTGGTTTACTGGTGATCGTTATCGTTGTGACATTCAACTTGAATGGTAGTTCGATCGGCAGTTGGGATAACTATGTGTCACAAAGAGATGATGGAAAAAAGACGGATGTGATTTTTGGTCAAAATCGAGAAGTTCGTTCAGATGAATGGCTGGTCCAAACGCCTTTTTATTTCTCTCAAGCAGAATCGGGCTATCCGGTCATCAACGAAGATTATTCATTGAATGGACAAAATATGATCATTGCCTACAATTCACCAGTGAAAGATATCACTGTTATCGGTAAACCATTTAACTGGGGATTCTTCTTTTTAGGAAGGGATCGAGGGTTATCTTTTTATTGGGCAATGAAACTGGTAGTCATGGTCCTGTTAGGATTTGAACTACTGATGATCTTAACGAAACGAAACAAGCCACTTTCGTTGATCGGTTCATTTGCATTGACCTTCTCACCAGCTGTTCAATGGTGGTTCATGCAACACGTTGGCGATTTGATTTTCTTTACGATTGGTTTAATGGTCGCCTTTTATCATTATTTTTATCAACATGAAAAAAAGTGGCTGCGCGCATTGATGATGTTACTAGTGGTCATATTCGGTCTCGGCTTTATCTTAGTCATCTATCCGGCCCATCAAGTGATGCTCGCCTATCTATTAGTTTTTTATTTTGTCGGTTTACTGGTCTATTACCGCAAAAAAATACAATGGGATTGGTTTGACGCTGTATTGATTACTGCTGCGTTGTTGTTTATTGGTATTGTCATGTGGCATTTTTGGTCAATTTCTAAAGATGCGTTACTCGCCTCTTTGAATACGTTGTATCCTGGGAATCGAGTAAGTACAGGTGGTAAATGGAAATTTAGTGAATTTTTCTATTTCTTAACGAACTGGAAAATCCCATTCGAAGATATCAGTTTCTCAAATAATTCAGAAGTAGCACTATTTTACCATTTCTTCCCAACTGTCTTTTTAGCAAGTCCATTTGTCTTGTTTGGGAAAAAAGACGACGATCAAAAAATTATTGGTCGGATCTTAATGCTCTTTTGTCTATTCGCGATCTTTTGGATCACCATTGGCTTACCTAGAACGATGGCTCAATTGACCTTGTTATCATTTGTCCCACCATTTCGTGCGATCTTGACTTTCAGCTTTGCGGCATTTCTATTATCGATTTGGTTTATCGCGTACATTTGGAAACACGATGTCATCCCTACGTGGTATAAATTCGTCTTATTGATTGCTAATGCAGGTATCTATTACTATGCGTTACAAGGTTCCAAGATGGAAGGGTATTTCTCTGACCTTGAGCTGATCAGTGTGATTGTTTTGGGAACACTCCTTTTAGCATTTGCACTGTTTCGACAACGCGTATTTTTCTACCTTTCATTTAGTGCATTGATCATTGCTTCTGGCTTCTTTGTGAATCCAGTTGTCCAAGGAACAGGTGCGATTTTTGAAAAAACGTTAGCTAAGGAAATCCAAAGAATCGACCAACAAGATCCAGGTCAAGTATGGTTAACCGAAGATGAGCTCTATAACTTCACACCGGCTTTAGGAGTGAAGGCGTTCAATACGGTCCGCTTTTATCCAGACAAAGCTGCATGGCAATTGATTGATCCAGAAGGGGAATATGAGCGTTTTTACAATCGTTATGCTCATACTAGAGCCTTTATTGCTAAAGAAGATACAGCCTTCAAGCTAGATCGTCCAGACATGTTCTCAGTGACTTTGAATTTTGATGATGCTGAAAAGTTAGGCATCAAATATGTCGTAACCAAGCGTCCTTTAGATGACTATAACCAGCGTAATGAAGCGCAGTTCACTAAATTATATGGACCAGACGACGATGGGCACATGATCTATGAAGTAGCCTATCCAAACTATGCTATTTGGCAAACCCAATCAACAGGTCAATAAAAATTTGTAGTTTGAAGAAGATGTGTGCTAAAAATGGAGATATTGGATTAGCCAGAGACCTTATTGGTTACGCTGATCCAATCATCCATTCTTAAAAAGTATTATTTAGAAGAGGAGGTGGAAACCATTCAAACATTTGTCGAAAAATTCATAAATAAAATGAGTACTGGGATTTTGTTGTTGATGCTGATCGCTCTTTTTTCTGTCTGGACGATCGGTATAGGGACACCAGCTACTTTATTTTTATATGAACATAGCGCACAGTTCGTCACTTTTGGTGTATTTGTCTTAACAGGACTGAATATCTATAAAGCAAGAGGATTTGACTTTTTTTATCTAGGAGCAGCAGTTGTCATCTTCTGTTTCTATACGTATTTCAGTGGGATACGAGATGGTTCTTTGGCAGGTAACCTGTTGATCCCAATCCTGATTCTGATTGGATTGAGTGTAAAGTGGATCGAATTTGACAAAGTAGATCGAGGGATTTATTTGCTTGTCTTCTCATTTTTCCTTGCTGTTACGGTATATCGAGTATTTACAGAGATTCAAGTACCTGAAGGACAAAGCATATGGAACCAAGATAATAAATTATCCGATATTTGGATCAATACAAATACGATCGGTAGCTCGTTGATGATGCTTGGACTACTGATCAGTGGTTTCGCCAGTTCGTTTGAACGTTGGTATATTCGGATTCTTGGGGTACCAGCGATCGTCGCTGCATTTTTAGGAATCTGGGTATGTCAATCACGCTCGGCATTGATTGCGATCATCATTTTTGCTTTATTAGATATCTGGCCTAAAAGATTCTTTAAATTTATTCGTGCACCTTTTATCGGCTATTTAGCTATTTTTAGTCTGGCGCTACCGATATCCTATTTAGCTGCTACTTCTGAAGAGATCAATCTTTTCACTGGAAGAGAAGGCATATGGCTGAAATTTTATCAAACGATTTCCGAGAGTACGGAGCAACTACTGGTTGGAATGAAGCCTTTTCTTTATTTTCGTGGGGATGAGGTTTTAGGTAATCACAATAGTTATAATTCTATTTTGAATTTATATGGATTGATAGGAATCGCAATTGTAGGGATTTTATTACTTGTTTTTGTTGGAAGACTAACACTGAAAGCAGATTATTCGAATGGACAGCTTACGTTCTTATGGGCATTCATGGCAGTAATGATCCAATCGTTTATGGAAGATACATTGACTTCTTTCCCTTGGGTACCTATCGGCTACTTGTTGTTAGCGATGGCAAGTCATCGTTACGATCAGCCACAGGGTAAGCAAATAAAAATACAAGAGGAAAATCAACTGTCAACTTCAAGACTTGCACGCTATCACTGAATTTGAAAATAAGGGGTGTGAGACAACAGTAACAATCAATTTCGTCTTTCACCTTAGAATCGAATAAATGGTGAGAACAGGAGCAAGCACTTCGGAAACAAGGCTGAACACTTCTGTCTCAACCTCAATCAATAAAATAAAAACGTGGGTAAGCCTTTTTTAGGCAAGCCCACGTTTTTTGCTTCATTGCAATTAAGTATCATCTTTTGTAAAATAGTAACGTTGATAAAAAGTTTACTTAATAGAAAATTAAGAAACAACGAATATCGCAGTCCTTGGCTCAATATGTGGTAAAATGGCTGTTGACTGTAATTAATTGAAACTGCTTGGAGGAACACAAATGTTGAAAGATTTGTTTTTATTTATGAAGGATATCTATCAAAATCGAAAGCTATTACTTCAATTCTCGTTAAACGATTTTAAATCACGTTTTGCGGGTTCATTTTTAGGGATTTTATGGGCGTTCATCAATCCCGTGTTTACGGTTCTCATTTACTGGTTAGTCTTTGGCTTCGGCTTGAAAGCGGCGATGACTGATGGGAAGTATCCGTTTATCGTCTATCTGATCACAGGGATGGTCCCATGGTTCTTTTTCTCAGATGCGTTTACCTCTACAACACTTGTTTTCCGAGAATACACCTATTTAGTGAAAAAAGTGGTATTCAATATCCGTATCTTACCAACAACTAAAATCCTTTCAAACCTGTACTCACATATGTTCTTTATTTTGATTGGTTTAGTCGTAACAATGGGACATGGTATTTTTCCAACGGTCATGTCTTTACAATTGATTTATTATCTATTTTGTATGGTCGCCTTTTTGACCGGATTGACGTGGTTGACCGCCTCGATTCAACCTTTTATACCAGATATCATGCAATTTATCACGATTTTACTACAGCTGATTATGTGGACATTGCCGATTCTTTGGAGTCCAAGTCAATTTAATCCAGCAATCATAAAGATTTTAAAACTAAACCCATTGTATTATGTTGTTCAAGGTTACCGTGAATCCTTCTTAAGTCAAGCTTGGTTCTGGGAACATGGTACTTATACAATCTATTTTTGGGTAGTTACATTAATCATGTTCGTAATCGGTTCCTTGGTGTTCCGTAGATTGAAACCACATTTTTCAGATGTGCTGTAAGGAGTATAGTTATGACAGAATACGCAATTAAATTAAACAACATCACTAAATCATACAATATGTATGCGAAACCGACGGATCGTTTTAGAGAAGCTTTGAATCCGTTCAAGAAATCGTACCATGATGTGTTCTATGCATTGAAAAATATTGATGTAGAGATCAAAAAAGGTGAAATGATCGGTTTTGTCGGTGAAAATGGTTCTGGTAAATCAACGATGCTCAAAATCATTACAGGCGTTTTGACTCCAACAAGTGGAACCATGGAGATCGAAGGAAAGATTTCTGCCTTACTTGAATTGGGTTCAGGTTTTAATCCAGAATATTCTGGATATGAAAATATTTATTTAAATGGAATGGTTCTTGGCTTTTCCCGTGAAGAAGTCGATGCGATGGTGGATGACATCATTGATTTCGCAGATATCGGAGACCACGTTTATCAACCTGTAAAAACTTACTCAAGTGGGATGTTCGTGCGCTTAGCTTTTGCGGTAGCGATCAATGTCAATCCAGATATTCTGATTGTTGATGAGGCACTCGCAGTAGGTGACTTGGAGTTCCAATTGAAATGTATGGAAAAATTTACGGAAATCAAAAATTCTGGGAAGACGATTTTATTTGTTTCCCATGACATCAGCTCGATCCGTCGTTTCTGCGACCGCTCTTACTGGCTAAAAAATGGTGAAGTTGTAGAATTTGGAGATACGATGGATGTGACAACCAATTACGAAAACTTCTTAAAGAAAAAATCAGTAAAAACAGTGGATCGTAACAAAAATCAAGTGGAGCGTTTTGCTGCCCCAGATATCGTCGATGTGTTAAGTGCTGAATTACTAGATGAAAACAAGAAACCGATCGATATGTTAGAACAAGGGGAAGATCTTTATGTAAAGGTCACCTATGAAGTGAAAGATGATACTATCAAAAAACCTGTGTTAGGGATTGCCCTACGAACGGTCGATAATTTCTATGTCTGTGGCTTGAATACTTTACTGGACGATATCACAATTCCTTGGGAAAAAGGAAAAAATGTCTTTTATCTCAAGTATAAGAAGTTAGGCTTACTTGCTGGCGAATACTATTTCGATGTGGCGGTTTTTGAAGAAAATGCCACCGTCCCACTAGTGTATAAAACGAAGTATATGAACTTATTTGTGACGGGTTCTTATATTGGTGAAGGGATCGTGGTCTTGGATCACCAGTGGAAAGAAGGAGATCAAAACAATGAAGTATGATTTCGAGATGGATTTAGATGAACAAAGTAGCGTAGGTAAGATTGTTGGACAAATCAAACCAGGAAGTAAAGTCTTGGAATTTGGTCCTGGCAATGGACGCATGACGAAACATTTGATCGGTGCAAAAAACTGTGAAGTAAGCATCGTTGAACTGGACAAAGAACTATTTGATTACGTCAATGAAATTGCACAAGATGGTTTTTATGGCGACATTGAAAGTTTTGAATGGGCAAAATATTATGCTGGTCAAACATTTGATTATATTTTATTTGCAGATGTCTTGGAACATTTAGTGGATCCTTTGAAGACATTAAAAAAAGTCAGAGAATTTCTAAATGAAGAAGGCGAGATTTTGATTACTTTCCCTAATCTCGTGCATAACTCTGTATTGATTCACCTCTTTAATAACGAATTGCCGTGGGCTTCGTTTGGGCTATTAGATGAAACACATAATTCATTTTATACCCACGAAGGCTTCCAAAAAGTATTTGCAAACGCTGATCTGCACATCAACATTGAAGATTATTTATATCTAGCAGTAGGGGATACTGAATTGAAGTCAGCATATACTGACTTATCAGAAGCAGTTCGTTATGATTTCAAAATGCGCCCATTTGGCGAAGTGTATCAGTATTTCTTTTCATTGAAAAAACACCCAAATGTGGAAGCTAAAATCAATTCACCGCAAAATTCAAATTATGTCAAAATGATGGAAATCATCAAAAAGAGTACGCAAGAAGAAATATTACAGATCCCGTTCAATAATTATACGGGAGAAAACCAAGTATTGACTTTTCCACTGACAGAAGAACCGGCAAGTTTTATTTTTCAATTTGAAAAGCAACCAAGTTACCTTGAGTTCAGTGTTGAAGTAGACGGAGTAAAGCATGATTTTATCGCATCGAATGCGGTCATCAAAACAGCGACAGACTGTTATATCTTTGATGGATCAGAAGCACCAAGACTAGAATTGACCGATATAAGTGGAGAAACGATCAAAATCTCTTGCCATTATCGATTCATTGGTGAATTACCAGCAACGATGGCTGAAGTCCTTAGAGAAATCAAACCTATGGCTGCTGTTCAAAAAGAATTATCTGCTGAAAACGAGAGATTAACAAAAGAAAACCAGCACTTACAAATAGAGAATAAAGAGCAGACGAAAGTCTTGAAGACTACGACTGATCGATATTTTGACTTGTTGCAACCTAACAATTGGGCAATAAAGCCAAAAGGACGATTGGTGAGACCAAAAGAAACGGCAAAAAAAATCCAAGCCAAAGAACTTTCTCTTTGTGTCGACGAAAAAAATTGGGATCCAGAAACAAAATTACTCAAAATCATTGGATGGGGAATTTCAAATGCGGAACGTAAACCTTTATCTTATAAGTTGTCTGTAGATCAATCACCATTCTTCGAGGTTCAGCAGATTGAGCGAGCCGAAGTGAATGAAGCCGAAAAACTTCCTCCCCACACAAAAGCTGGTTTTGAGATCCAGATAGCGTGTGAACAAGAAAAATCATTTTTGATCGAATTGATTGCAGAAAATGGGCAGTCTTGGCTAGTTGAAATATAAATAACTTATTAGGTAAAGGAGTACCAAACCAGTGCAAAAAAAAGAAATTGCTGTATTTATCGATAAAATCACTCGTGAGCGGGCGACCGGCGATTTATTGATCGTTGGTTGGGCAATCGATGAAGTAACGAAAGAAATACCGACGATCCAAGTTGAAAAAGAAAATATTATAGCAAAAAATACACCAGTCGTTCGTTTAGATATCAATCATCTCTATGATTTGGACGTAAAGACGCAAAGTGGTTTTAATCTTCGATTATCTGGAAAGATGAAGGGGAAAGCAATTTTAGATTTTCAAACGAAAGATCATCAAAATGGAATAGCCGTCAAATTGAATGGACGTTATCCTTATGATGATGGCATCGAGTCGAGTTTGGAAAAGAAAAAACGATTGTTAAAAAAAGGCTTGAACTATGCTCGGACGCATGGCCTAAAAAAGGCTGTACGTCGTGTGAAAATGGAATTGAAACCAGGTTCGATCGACTATGCGCAATGGATCGCTAAGCATGAACAAATTGACGTTGCAGCACAAAAAACAAAAGCGCAAGCCTTTGCCTATCGTCCATTGATTTCTGTCGTGATGCCAGTTTATAACGTAGAAATCAAATGGCTAGAAAAATGTATCGATTCTGTGATTGCTCAAACATATGACCATTGGGAATTGTGTATCAGTGATGATGCCTCTACCGATCCTAAAATCCATAAATGTTTAGAACGTTATCAGCAAAAAGATCCACGGATCAAAGTTGTCTTTCGTGAAGAAAACGGTCATATTAGTTTAGCCACGAACTCTGCACTTGAGATCGCTGAAGGAGAATTCATGGCACTACTTGATAACGACGACGAACTTCCTGTCAATGCATTGTTTGAAGTAGTCAATGTCTTGAATGATCGGCCAGAACTTGATTTGATTTATAGTGATGAAGATAAGATCGATGCTGATGGCAATCGCTTCGATCCTCATTTTAAAGCAGACTGGTCACCTAATACGTTGATGGGAAATAACTATATTTCTCATTTAGGCGTCTATCGATTAAGTATCGTCAAAGAACTAGGTGGCTTCCGAAAAGGCTATGAAGGTTCACAAGATTATGACCTAGTTCTCCGTTTTACAGAAAAGATCCCAGCAGATCATATTTATCATATCGATCGTGTCCTTTACCATTGGCGTACGATTCCAGGATCAACAGCTAGTAGTGGTGAAGCTAAAAGTTATATTTACGATTCTGGTGTGAAAGCTTTGACGGATGCATTAGCTCGCAGGAATATCAAAGGTAATGTGCGTCCAGGAAGAATCTCAGGGTTTTATGAGATCAATTATGATGTCCTACAAGAGGAGCTAGTCAGCGTCATCATCCCAACCAAAAATGGGTATGACGATTTGAAAATGTGTATTGATTCGATCATCGAAAAAACGACCTATCCTAACTACGAGATCATTGTAGCTGATAACGGTAGTACTGATCCTAAGATGCAAAATCTTTTTGACTCCTACAAGGAACAACTGAAAGAACGCTTCATTGTAGAGTTGATCGATATTCCCTTCAACTATTCTCGCATCAATAACCTTGCGGCTGAAAAAGCTAGTGGAAAGTATTACTTATTCCTGAACAATGATACCGAAGTGATTGCTCCTAATTGGATGACAACAATGGTCTCATATGCTCAGTTTGATTCGATCGGCTGTGTTGGCGCCAAACTTTACTATCCAGATGATACGACTCAACATGCGGGTGTACTCGTTGGAATCGGTGGCGTCGCTGGTCATGCGTTGAATAATTATGACCGCACACATTGTGGCTATTTCGGACGATTAGTGATCGACGTCGATTATTTAGCAGTGACTGCCGCTTGTATGATGGTCAAAGCAGATGATTTCAAAGCGGTGGGTGGCTTCGATGAGACATTAAAAGTTGCCTTCAATGATGTAGACTTATGTCTTAAAGTCTATGAATTGGGTCGAAACAATGTATATGCTCACCAAGTTGAGCTTTATCACTTTGAGTCAAAATCTCGCGGGTATGAAGATACGCCAGAAAAGCAGAAACGCTTTGCGGGTGAAATCAAAAAAATGCAAGATAAATGGCCCAAATATATCGCACATGATCCTTTCTATAATGACAATTTGACAAAACAAGGAATTGGCGATTTTTCATTACGACCAGAATGATTCTTGCATATTATGCTATGCCTTCAACAAAACTTGATACCTCATCAAGTCTTGTTGAAGGCATATTTTATGGGGACTGTTTTTGACACAACAGTGTTGCTAAAGCTACTAAGAGAAACTTTGAAATTAGGTTACAATTTGGTTATCCACTATGTTTTTAAAGTGTGCTATGGTAAGATGATAGAGGTATTATTTTGTGGTTAGGAGTGTATACATGAATAAAAATGGAGAATGGAATGCTGCTCGTCGGATATTCATTATCATGCTGGATGTCTTAGTTTACAATGCAGCAATATATATAAGTTTCTTATTGAAATTTCAAGGAGAAATTCCCACACGGAATTTTGAGACCTTTCAACATTCTGCAGTGTTTATATCTATTATCTTTATCGTCTTAAATATTTTATTAGGGGCATACGTCTTTTATAATCGAATGATCAGTGACATTATATTTGTGACCGTAATAGGGCAAGTATTGATGTCTTTAGGCGTAATGGTGGTAACTTTCGCTGGTCGATGGTTTGCCTTTCCACGGGCAGTTATTCTTTTATCTTTGGTAGTTGGAACAATTTTACTGAGCTTATACCGTATTTTGGTCTACAAATTATATTTGAAAGTCAGTAGAGACAAAAAAGTAGTGATCGTTGGACTTGAAAAAGATGTTGCTCCAGCAATCCAAAATTTCCAATCTAAAAAAAATAATAAACATAAAGTTGAAGCGGTCGTTATCGATAACTATTATGAGAACATCAAGAAGATGATCGATACGATCGATATCGTCTACTTGTCATCACATATTGAAGAAAATGAAAAAATCAAAATCTATCAATTGATCACTAAGAAAGAAAAAAAATTATTCTTGAATACGACTTTTGAGAACTTAACAATGATCAATCCAAATATCATGAACTTTGAAGATGAAAGTATCATTGAAGCATCTGGTTTCAAGATACAACCAGAAGATGAATTGTTCAAACGATTATTCGATATTATCATCTCCTTTATCTTACTGATCCTTGCATCACCTTTCATGTTGCTTACAGCAATACTAGTCAAAGTGACTTCACCAGGACCAGTGATCTATAAACAAGTCCGTATCACTAAAAATCAAAAAGAATTTTCAATCTATAAATTCCGGTCAATGACAGCGACAGCGGAAGCAAAATCAGGGCCTGTCTTAGCGAAAAGTAATGATGCTCGAGTAACACCGGTCGGTAAATTTATCCGTGCTGTACGTTTTGATGAATTGCCACAGATTTTTAATGTGTTAAAAGGCGACATGTCGATTGTCGGACCACGCCCAGAAAGACCTTTTTTTGTGGATCAATTCAATGCAGAAAATCCTTATTACTATTTGAGACATAATGTCCGTGCAGGCATCACCGGCTATGCCCAAGTTTATGGAAAATATGTTTCTGACTATAACAGCAAGTTACGCTTTGATTTGTTGTATATCAAAAAATATTCGTTAATGATGGATCTAAAGATTTTATTGCAAACGATCAAGATCCTTTTTGATAAAATGTCTTCCCAAGGGTTAGAAGAGGATGAAAATGCTAGTTCACTGCAGGAAATAGATTTTCCAAAAGAACGAATTTATCGCTAGATCGGGAGGCACATAAAATGATAGAACCAAAATTTAGCATTATTGTGCCAGTCTATAATGCGCAATCCACGATAAAAAAAACGATCAAAACATTACAGACATTGGACTACGATGATTATGAAGTGATCATCGTCAACGATGGTTCAACAGATGATACTGAAAAAATGATTGTCACATTGACTGAAGGAAATCCAATTTTTCAATTGATAACAACGGAGAATAATGGCCCAGGTATTGCAAGAAATATTGGTATTGAACAGGCAAAGGGTTCTTATATTTTATTATTTGATGCCGATGATGAACCGAGCAAATCGATTTTAAAGAACTATGATCAACTACTTACCAATCATCCGCAGACAGATTTGATAGTCAGCTCTTTTCTTTTTAGAACGATGGATAATGAAAAAGTAGTATCCGAAAAAGTGAATCAGGTACCTGATTCCATTTATCGAAGCCATGAAACATTTTTAGAAGACATGTATCATTTGATGAATCAACAACTAATGTATGTGGTATGGAATAAGTGCTATCGCAGAGATATAGTCATAGCACAAAATATTCGATTTAGAAATTACCGTAGCTGCGAAGATCGTATCTTTAATTTAGAATACTATCAACATTGCCAATATGTGGTCATGAATCCAATCGTTGAATATACGTATGAATTCGTTGGAGGAAAGGGTATCACTAATAAATATTATCCTAATAAATTTCAAACCTTCAAAGAATTTTATTTGATAGCAAACGATGTAACAAATCAAATAAACAAACCCGGAATGGCTGCACTTTTATTAAAAGGAACGACTTCAGTGATTTTTTCTATTTATGGCAATTCCGATCAAACATCTAAAGAAAAAAACAGAGAAGCAAAAAAAGTTTTAGCTGATCCGGTGATTCTTGAAGCTAAAAATATAGCTTTGACAGATTCAACGGCTAAAAAGGTTACGAAGCTTCTGTATAAATTACCTGCACCGATTTTTTTATCGGCTGTTAGAATAGGTAGTTTTGTAGAAGAAAAGATGCCAGGATTGATGGCTTTCTTAAAACGATCGTATTAAAAAGCACGCTCAATCAGTTGAGCGTGCTTTTTCGTAATGTTTTTTAACCAAATGGCAACTTGTAAAAAACACACGCTTGTGCGAAAATATATAAGAAATTAAAAATGGATGAGGCTGTAATAATGTATAGTAATGATGTAGAACTAAAAAATGTGCAAAAAGTCGTACTTGAAATGTCAAAGTACTTTGTTGAATTTTGTAATGAGAATGGATTGGTATGTTATTTTTGTGGCGGTGGCTGTATTGGATCGATTCGTCATCAGGGATTCATACCTTGGGATGATGACTTAGATTTTTTTATGCCTAGACAAGACTACGAGAAACTAAAGATCCTTTGGAACAAACATGCAAATAAGGATCGTTATCCGTTATTATTTGCTTCATTAGATTACAATGATCATAATTCGTTTATGACTATTCGTGATACAGAAACAACGTTTGTAAAAACGTACCAAGAAAATATGGATATCCCACATGGTATTCCTATCGACATTTTTCCATTAGATGGTGCACCAGAAAGCAGATATAAACAAAAGATTCAAAAAATATGGGCATTGATCTATGCTTTATTCTGCTCACAAGTAGTACCAGAAAAACATGGGGGGCTTTTAGCTACTGGAAGCACAGTACTTCTGAATATCTTTAGCTCTAAAAAAGCACGATATAAGATTTGGCGTTTCGCTGAAAAACAAATGAGTAAATATCCATTTGGTTCAACAAAGTATGTGACAGAGTTGTGTGTCGGGCCAAAATATATGGGTAATATTTATAAGTTGGATGATTTTAAATCTGCAGTTTTTGTCCCTTTTGAAGATGTCAAGATGCCGATTCCAATCGGTTATGATCGCTATTTGAAACAAGTTTTTGGAGAATATATGGAACTACCTCCAATAGAAGATCGGCAACCCCATCACGAGGCTGTTGTTCTTGATACAAAAGTATCATACAAAAAAAGACATAATAAAAATAAGGAGAATTAAATGGTGAAGAAAAATACAAGAATGTTGCCCAGAAAAATCAGCATTAAAAAGATCTTGTCAGGAACACTTTTGTGCACAATGCTATTGAATGGTTTTGCTCCTAGTATGTCTGCAAATGAAATTCAGTTTTCAAAAGCCAAAACAGGTAAAGATATTTCAGCTGTCCAACAAAGTGATACCACTACCGAAGATACAGCGGGAAGTACATCGAGCAGCTCAACTGAGAATGTAGAAGAGAGTACTGCTACTACAGAAACAATATCAGAGAGCTCTACCACTACGGATGAGTCAAGTGAGTCCGTAGAAAATAGTTCGACTACAACAGAAACTGGAGATAGTTCTTCAACAACCGAGAGTAGCTCTACAAACCAAGAAACGACAGAATCAACTGATGAGGCTGCAAAACAACAATCAACTGAAGATGTCGAAGTTGGTAAACAAGGAACAAACCATAAAAAAGGTACGTATGCAATGCAATCTGGTGGGATATCTTTGCGAGCAGCATCAGTGATTGACAAAGTTTATGCGAACAATCCTAATCTTCCAGGTAAACATTTTATAGATGTAGCTAGTTGGAATGGAAATATTTCAGTAGCTGAATACCAAAAAATAAAAAGTTATGGTGTGACATCTGTATCGGTGAAATTAACAGAAGGAACTTCATACACTAACCCTTATGCTGAGAATCAAATTAACAATGCAAAAGCTGCTGGCTTGACAGTTTCTGCCTACCATTACAGTTTATATACATCAGCCCAAACTGCACAAGCCGAAGCAAATTATTTTGCTGATGCTGCAAATCGATTGGGATTAAATAAGAATACGATCATGTTCAACGACGCAGAAGACCCTACGTTGATTAACAACGGAAGAGACGCACATAATAATTCGCTAGCTTTTAACAGACAACTACAGGCAAAAGGTTTTTCTAATGCAGCTCTATATATAGGAAAATATTGGATCACTAACGGATATATCAATACTTCGGCTTTCGGTAAAGATCGGGTATGGGTAGCGCAATACCCTTATTCACCAGATCAATCAATGCAATGGAACAATGACCATGGCGCGTGGCAGTGGTCTTCTAATATGCACTTCCCTGGGATTGCTAATTATGAAAACAGACCATTTGATATCTCAATGAGTTACAGTGCATTTTTCAGTGCGCCTAATCCCGGTCCAGATCTAAGTAAATATTATACAACCAATCCAGGTAGAGTCATTGTCAAACAAGATGATAACTTTTACAATGATGTGAATTTTACTGATCCAGGTCTTAGAGTCAAAAAAAATACTCTTGTGACTGTAAAAAGTATTCAGACAACTGCTAGCGGTATCCCTCGATTGTATACAGATAAAGGCTACTTAACGGCGAATAAATCATATGTAGTTGCGGCTCAGAGCAATATCGATTCATACTTCACAACGAATCCTAAAAAAGTTCGTTTAAAAGCAGATGATTATTATTACGCAGACACAGACTTCAAGCAACGTTTGAATAAAGTGTCAAAAGGTACCATCGTAGAAGTAGAGGATCTAGCGTATACCCAATCAGGCATTTTCCGTCTTAAAACAAAGAATGGTTATTTAACAGCTAATAAAAATATAGTTGAACAATTTTTAGAAATGTCAGATTTATATTATACAGCAAATCCTGGTCAAATCATTACTTTAAAAAATGATCAATATTATAAAGACGTTGAGTTTTCGACAGCAGGTGAATCTGTCCCAACCGGTACAGTCATAAAAGTAACAGGTATCGAAAAAACTAAAAGTGGGATTCCTCGTCTCAAGACAAATAAAGGCTATTATACTGCTAATAAAGACTACGTGATCGCTACAGTATCTGGCATTGATAATTACTACACGATGCGTCCGACACAGGTTGTTTTAAAAGCAAATGACGCCTATTATCGGGACCCTGAGTTTTTGCATAAAGGAGCGTCGGTCAATAAAGGAACCTTGGTAAATGTAACCGGGGTTGAATATCGTGAAAATGCAGTCCCACGTTTGATTACACCAAAAGGCTATTTAACTGCGAATAAAAGTTACGTACAAGAAGTGCCAAGTAACATCAACGATTATTACTATAGCAATATCAATCAAGTAGTCATGAAGAAGAACGATAGTTACTATAAAGATGTTTCATTCAGCCAAAAAGGTGATCCTGTCTTAAAAGATGAAGTGATCAAAGTGCAAGATATCGTCTTCACTACTAGTGGCATCCCACGTTTAAAAACAGCCAAAGGTTATGTGACAGCAAATAAATCTTATGTTATGACATTAGTTTCTAATAGTGATAACTATTTCATAGAAAACCCAAGGAAAATCATTATGTTAAAAGAGGATCGTTATTATTCGGATCTTGCTTTTAATAATCCTGGGGCGACTATTCCAAAAGGTAGAGTAATCGATGTATTAGGTGTAGAATTTACAACTACAGGAGTTCCTAGATTAAAAACTGCCAATGGGTATATCACAGCAAATAAAACATATGTGACAGCTGCAGCAAATAGCAATAACAACTACTTTGTGACCAATCCAAATAAAGTGCAACTTTTGGTAGATGACCATTATTATAAGGATCTGAACTTTACTCAAAAAGGAAATGCAATTAAAAAAGGGACGATTTTGACAATCGAAGGTATTGAATATACCGCATCAGGTATGCCAAGATTGAAAACAGCGGATGGTTACATTACAGCAAATCAAGCCTATGTAAAAAAAGTAAACTAATACAATAAAACCAGGGACATGAAAAGATCAACTATTTTATGTTCCTGGTTCTTTCTAGTGCGTAAAAATTTAA
This sequence comes from Enterococcus mundtii, assembly GCF_002813755.1. Taxonomy (NCBI): domain Bacteria; kingdom Bacillati; phylum Bacillota; class Bacilli; order Lactobacillales; family Enterococcaceae; genus Enterococcus; species Enterococcus mundtii. The sequence continues at coordinate 761,585 of NZ_CP018061.1, forward strand.
CTAGATAAATGTTTGTCGTTAGGACATTTTACCTGGCATAATATAGAAAACATTGAAACTTATTGGTAGTTGTGAGAAAATGTAAAAGGTTGAATGCAGTTTGACACTGGATTATTATTAGAACATTAAATATGACAAATACTTCATGTACTTGTAAAGGGAAGGAATTTAAATCGAATGATTACAGCTGTTATTATCGCCGGTGGAGTGGGCAAAAGAATGGGACAAGATATCCCAAAACAATTTATCAATATTGAAGGAAAACCGATTATTATTTATACCTTGGAATCATTCCAACACCATCCACAAATTGATCGAATATTAGTGGTTTGTAAATCAGGTTGGGAAGAAACGATGTGGGCGTACATCAAGGAATTCAATATCAGTAAAGTTCAGTGGGTGATTACTGGTGGTTCAAAAGGTCAAGAATCGATTAATAATGGTGTACAATTCTTAAGGGATTATTCTGAGGACGATGACACGATCATCATTCATGACGGCATTCGTCCATTAGTTGATGAACTTGTTCTGTCTGATGTCATCGTAAAATGTAAGGAATTTGGAAATGGTGTCACTTCACTTCCTTATAATGAACAGATTTTTATCAAAAAAACAGAAGAAACGACGGAACAATATGTGGATCGTAATACGTTGCGACGTGTTTCGACACCACAAGCATATCAGTATGGTAAATTGCGAGCTGCATATGATCGAGCAGTAAAAGAGAATATTGGTATGACGGATTCTTCTTATACAAATACGATGATGGTGGATCTAGGTGAAACACTTTATTTTGCTGCTGGTTCAGACAAAAATATCAAATTGACAACTAGAGAAGATTTAGATTTATTCAAAGCATACTTAAAAATGAAAGACTAGGTGGTGAGATAGATGGCTTTAAATACAAATCCGCTATATATAAATGATTTGCAAAAAGTGATCGACCACGTTGAGGGTATCAAAGACTTAAATGGAAAATCACTTTTGATGATTGGTGCATCTGGAATGGTCGGATCGTTTTTAGTCGATACGATCATGTTAGCAAATGATCATTTAGGAATCGATATTAAAGTATATGCGATGGGGAGAAATCGTAAGAAGCTAGAAGCACGATTTGAAAAGTATCAATCAAGTAATAATTTTCAAATCGTAGAAGGGGATGTTACTGAACCTTTAGATCCTTCTATCAAAGCTGATTACATCATTCATGGAGCTAGTAATACGCATCCTAGAGCCTATGCGACAGATCCTATTGGGACGATCATGACTAATTTAGCTGGCACGGAACAAGTCTTAAAGCACGCAGTAGCTACGAATGCTACACGCACACTATTTTTATCTACTGTAGAAATATATGGGGAAAATAGAGGAGATGTAGATAAATTTAAGGAAGACTACTGTGGCTATATCGATTGTAATACGCTAAGAGCCGGTTATCCTGAAGGTAAGAGAGTCAGTGAATCCTTGTGTCAAGCGTATATCGCTAAACATGATCTAGATATTGTCATACCAAGATTATGCCGTACATTTGGACCTACGATGTTATTATCTGATTCAAAAGCTTCTTCACAATTTATTTTGAATGCAGCTCGAGAAGAAGATATCGTTTTAAAAAGTGAAGGCAAACAGTATTTTTCTTATATTTATGTTGGTGATGCAGTCTCTGCCATCCTCCATTTGATGATCCACGGTAAAAACGGAGAAGCGTATAATGTATCAGAAGAGGCTTTTGACTTGCAATTAAGAGATCTTGCGGGAAAATTGGCAGAAATAAACAATAAAAAAGTTATCTTTGAATTGCCCGATGAAACTGAAAAAAAAGGTTTCTCAAAAGCAAATACAGCAATCTTAGACAATCAAAAACTCAAGGAAACTGGGTGGAATTCAGCATTTACACTTGAAGAATCTTTAGCTCACACAGTAAAATTAGTTAAGGATGAAGTTTAATGTGTACAATTAGTATAATCGTGCCTGTATATAAAGTAGAGAAGTATTTAAAAAAATGTGTTGATTCTATTATTGCACAAACTTTTACTGATATTGAAATTATTTTAGTCGATGATGGTTCTCCAGATGATAGTGGGAAAATATGTGACGAATATGCGGTTCAAGATAAACGTATAAAGGTCATTCATAAAGAAAATGGCGGATTGAGTAGTGCTCGTAATGCGGGTATTGAGATGGCTAAAGGAAAGTATTTAGGATTTATTGATAGTGATGATTATATTGCTGAAGATATGTTTGAAATATTGTATGATCAGTTACTGGATTATGATGCGGATATAGCTACAATAGGCATGATCGATGTGTATGAAAACAAAGAAACAAAGGTCAATAACTTAAAATTAGTTGAAGTTCTAGATCAAAAAGATGCGATAAAAGCTGTTCTAGATAGTACAGATGTATACGCGTATGCAGTCAATAAACTTTATAAAAAAGAACTTTTCGACACTGTACGCTATCCTATTGGGAAAATTGTAGAAGATGCTTTTATAATTATGGATCTATTACTTCAATGTGATAGGATAGTTACTAATACTGAACAAAAATATTATTATTATCGAAGAAATGACAGTATTACTGGATTGTCTTTTTCGACTAAAAATTTTGATGTGATTGAAGCATGGGAAAAAAATGGTGAGTTAGTGAAGAACGCTTACCCAGAACTTTCAGATTCGATCCATCGTAGAATATGTTGGGCATATTTTGATGTTTTAGATAAGATAGCGATCAGTGATAATAGTGAATCAAAAGAAATCAGAAAACCGCTAGTGAAATTTTTAAAATCGAATTTCATGTTTGTAATGAAAAATCCAATATTCACTAAAAGTCGAAAACTGTCGATGCTTGCATTAATGATAAGTAATTTATGTTATGATACATTAGCCAAGATAAAATATAATTATGTAACTAAGAAAAATAGTTGATGGCTTAAAAATGAATGTGACAGGAGAAGAATGAGTTTTATGGAAACAAAAAAAGATGATTATCTTCAAAAAGGTAAAAATATTTTTATAGTAGGGTTATTGGTCCTGCTCATCAGTAGAGCAGTTGGTGCGTACAGTTTACTTCCTTCTACAATTGATAGTGTACTGTTTTCGATATTAGCGATATTTGGTTCAATTGTATTATTAGCTGATTTTTTTACTAGAGTATTGAAAAAAAATCGTTGGACATATGATATCTTGCTACTTTTATTTATCGTTATCATGTGTATTTCTAGCTTGATAAACATGAAGTACGGTATATTTGGTAATCTCAAATTTATTGTATGGCAAGCATTATATTTCTTTATTGTCTATGACAATGGAATCAGCAGTGATAGAAATAAGGCCGATCACTTATTATCGATCATAAGTGGAACATTGATAGTGATTTGGACTAGTTTAGTAGTCGTTTCATTAGGGATGTTTTTGACTCAGTACAATTATTCAGTCCAATTAAGCAGAGTCAATCCCCTTAGAATAGGTATGTTGGAAGGTAGACTATTTGGTGTATTTTCTGATCCAAACTATGGTTCCGTGATGTGTGTAGTAACGATCTTTCTTAGCTTGTATTATATCTTTAGTAAGAAATATTCAAACAAATGGTTGTTGACAGGTGTGTATTTTTCAATCTTCTTAAATATCAGTTACATCATTTTATCAGGTTCTAGAAATGGCTTGATTACTTTATTAGTGACAACTTTTGTTTTTGTTTTCTTTTCGATGTATCAGTATCAATTAAAGAAAAAAATGAACCTTCTTTTAAACATCTTGCTTTCAATAGTAAGTGGGGTGGCTGTTATGGCCATTGTTTTTGGCGGAGCTCAGTTGATCAAAATCGGATGGTCATATTTTCCACAGTTTTTTGAGAAAAAACAAACTGGAATTACAGCAGGTAGAGTCAACTTAACAAGGCCCGATGTGGCACAAAGTACAGATGTATCTAATTTACGTTTTACTATTTGGAAAAGTGCTGTAGAGATTTTTCAATCAAGTTGGTTATTTGGTACTTCCCCTAAAAATATGATTGCTTATGCACAAGATGTTTTACCAAATACTTATATTGCACAACGTAATTTTTCTGTACACAATGCGTATTTGAATACTCTAGCATCTACTGGGATATTAGGTGGTCTAACATTTGTTGCTTTCATCGTTAGTAAAGCAGCTCGTATCATCACCTTTTTATTCAAACCAATCACTAATTTATTTGGTACACGAATGATTTATTGTATTTGTGGTATTTTTGCATTAGCATTTTCTGGATTTTTCCATAATGAAATGATTCTTGTGAATATTTCTGGCGCATTCTTATTCTGGTTTTTACTTGGTGAAGTAATCGGGAAGCTAAAAGCAAGCGATGGAATGAATCAATAAGAATGTGAGGAAAAGTTATATGATAGCGTCGCTTAAAAATAATATCGATCGGATGATTTTTGTAGTCAAAAGTCTCTTCTTGCGAGTAGGAAGATACGCTGTTTTTTATTGTTGTTATCCATTTTTAGTCATGCAACCTTTAAAAAGAAATAAAATCGTTGTTTCTAGCTATTTTGGAAAAGGTTATGGAGATAATCCTAAGTATATTTGTGAATATTTACTATCCCAAAAAGATGATTTAGACATTGTTTGGTTATGTAAGCCAGAAGTCCTTCAACATCAAGCAGATCTATTTCCAGATACGATAAGGTTAGTGAAAAATAAATCAGTTCGAGCATTGATTGAGATGTTCACGGCTAAGATTTGGATCGACAATTGTCGTAAAAGCTTTTATCCACCCAAAAGAAAAGGACAGTTTTATCTCCAGACCTGGCATGCTGGATTCGGACTCAAGCGAATCGAGAATAATGCAGCTGGTAAATTAAAACCAAGATATGTAAAATTAGCCAAAAAAGATTCTCAAATGTGCGATCTATTGGTTTTTGAAAGCTCTGATCTATTTAAAGATATCGGTAAAATGTTCTGGTATGAGGGAGAAATTTTTAGAGAAGGTGTTCCTAGAAATGACGTGATCGTCAATAACGATCCCACTATCATCCGTAAAGTGTATGAGTATTATCAAATTCCAACAGACCAAAAAATTGTTTTATACGCACCGACCTTTAGAGCAGGAGAACTGATAAAAGTCAGTCCAGATTTTTTGGAGCAAGTTAGAAAAGCTTTCTCAGATAAATTTGGCATCGACTATCAGATGCTTATCCGTCTTCATCCAAATGATACGGAGAATAAAAAACAGATTTTAGGAGAATTAGATAACTCTACTCTTATTGATGCTTCTGACTATAATGATATGCAAGAATTGTTGTGCGCAACAGATGTATTGATCACAGATTATTCTTCAACTATCGGTGAAGCATTAGTATCTAACAAAAAGTGTTTTATCTATGCGTATGATTATGACCAATATCTAGAAAATAGAGGTCTAGTAATGGATTTAGCAGACTTGCCATTTCCGTTGATTAGAAGTCAAGAAACATTCATTGAAGGTATTGAGAATTTTGATTTGGACGAGTATCTAGCTAAAATGGAAGAATTTAAACAAGGCTTGAATATTTCCGAATCTGGTCATGCAAGTAAAACATTAGGAGATCGTTTGTTGATTGAGATGTCTAAGTAGTTAGTTATAGACAAGACAGAGTTTGGGGTTGTTACAAACGTTAATTTAGGCACCTATGGACCTCTAAAACTGAATAAATAGAGGTTCATAGGGCTTTTTAAACTTGGTCAAAGCGCATGCCAGAAGTAGTTTCTTCGGAAATAAACAGAATACTTTTGGCACGATATCAAACTCAAATTTATTCTGAAAGGTCGTAAAAGAAGTATGAGTAAATACAAAAAATTAGTCGGGAATTCTTTCATATTCGCAGTAGGTAATTTAGGGAGTAAACTAATATCATTCGTATTGGTTCCACTTTATACATATTATCTAACTACACAAGAATATGGGAAGGTTGACTTAGTTACGACAACTGTCAGCCTATTGATCCCAATTGTTTCTGGAGGAATATCTGTTGCTGTTTTAAGATTTGCACTGGACAAAGATGTAGATAAAAAATCAGTCGTAACAAATGCTACGATCATTGCAATAATTGGGATTGTGATTACAGCGTTATGTTACCCATTATTGGCAATGACTGGTGCTTTTGATCAAATACTTCTAGCATTTATGTTTTTACTGGCATTTCAAGTATTTACACAAATCATTGCACAATTTGCTAGAGGTAACGGACAAGTTCGTATTTTTGCTTTTAATGGTATGATCAAAACTCTAGCGATCGGATTATTGAATATTTACTTCCTGGTAGTATTAAAAATGGGATTGAATGGATATTTGATATCATTGATACTTGCGGAAATCATTTCCTTCATTTATCTTGCATGTACAACACCATATTTTAAAGATTTTTCTGTTAAACTTATTAATAAATCTTTTATGAGAGAGATGCTAGTTTTTTCGATTCCGACTATTCCTAATGATGTCTTATGGTGGTTTGTCAATAGTGCAAGTCGATACTTTATTTTGTATTTTCTAGGAGTAAGCGCAAACGGAATCTATGCTGTCGCTAATAAAATACCTTCTGTTATCTCTATGATGCAGTCTGTTTTCTCACAAGCATGGCAGATTTCTCTTGTTGACGAGCGAGACTCAGAATCTCGTGGAGAATTTCATGCAAATATTTTTAAATATTATTCATTTTTGCTATTTTTTACAGCTTCATCGATCATGGTGATTTTAAAGTGGCTTTTAGGTAATTTAGTCCAAAGTTCATTTTTTATCAGTTGGCAAGTCACTCCGTTTTTATTGATTTCTGCTATTTATTCTGGATTTATCGGTTTCTATGGACAGTTTTATATTGCAGAAAAGAAAACAAAAGGATTGATGAATACTTCATTGATTTCCGGTTTACTGAGTGTCATACTTAACTTTCTTTTCATTTCATCTTTTGGCTTGATAGGGGTTGGATTTGCTTCGATGATCAGCTTGTTTGTTGGTTGGATGATTCGAATTTATGATACAAGTAAATTTATCACTGTAAATATAAATGTATGGAATATCGTATTAAATCATGTAGTTTTGGCCGCCCAAGTTGCATTGATCTTTTTATTCGATGGGTTATTGTTGATTGGATTAGAATTAGTTTGCTTAATTGCTTTATTATTTGTTAATATGGACATCGTAAAAGGTCTTTTAAAGACTGGTAAACGCATGGTACATTCAAGAAAATAAAAATATCAAAAATAGAGGAGTGAGTTCAAATGAATTCTATTTTAATAACTGGTGGAGCCGGCTTTATCGGTTCTACACTAGCCAATCATTTGAGTGAAAATAATAAAGTGGTCGTTATTGACGATCTATCTATGGGAAATAAAGAAAATCTTGATTCTACCAAAAACATTGTCTTCGTTGAGGGGGATGTAGCTGATGAAAAAGTAATGGAAGAGCTATTGAACAATCACCAGTTTGACTATATCTTCCATTTAGCTGCTATAGCTAGTGTTGCTGATTCCGTTGAACGTCCATTGGAAACTCATCGAGTGAATTTTGATAGTGTCTTGATGTTACTTGAGTTGATTCGTAAGTATCAGCCAAATTTAAAGCGTATTGTATTTAGCTCTTCTGCAGCTGTTTATGGAGATGAACCAACACTACCTAAAAAAGAAGAGTCAGTTATTCGACCGTTGACGCCTTATGCTATTGATAAATTTGCCGCTGAACAATATGTACTTGATTATTGCCATTTGTATGATGTGCCAGGAACTGCGGTACGTTTCTTCAACGTATACGGTCCAAATCAAAATCCAAATTCGCCATATAGTGGGGTGATCTCGATTTTAGTGGATCGCTATAAAAAGCAACTTGCTGATGAAAAAGCGTCATTTACTTTATTCGGCGATGGCAGTCAATCAAGAGATTTTGTCTATGTTGAAGATGTTGTGCAAGCTTTATTACTTGTTTCCAAAGAAGAAAAAGCACTAGGGCAACAATTCAATGTTGGAACGGGGAACAGTACAACTTTACTTGAGTTGATCCAGACAATCAATCAGATTCTTGAAGTTGAATTACTGTTGGATTATCAAGAGGAGAGAGTAGGAGATATCCACGACTCTTTAGCTGATATCACTAAGCTTTCAGCACTAGGTTACCAACCTAAACATAGCATACTTGATGGCATGAGAAAATATTTAGCAACAGAAATAAATACGACAAAATAATAAATTTTCTTTATTCAGGAAACAACAGAGAAAACCTTGTATCAAGCCAAATTGCTTATACAAGGTTTTCTTCGTTCTTATTCAATTATCATAGATGACAGGTCAACACATTGCTTATTCATCATTTCCCATCAATTTATATATCTGATCTCTAAGATCGGTGGCAGTTGTTTTATATTTTTTATCGGCTTGGATATTACTTTCTAGCACAACTGCATCAGAGGTATCTTTTTTCATTGCTAATACCGCATGGAAACGATTGATGTTTCCTTGAGCAAATATTGTATCCCTTCCACTATAGACCCCACCATTATATGGACGCCCACTCAAATTCTTTCCCCATAGAGAAAAAAGTAAATCTTTTGGAATCAATTGCCCTTTTAATACTTTTGTAAAAAATTCATTCAAATCATAGACGGACATACTGATATTCCCAGTTCCTAATTCATTACGTATATCTGTTTCAGATTCAGTCAAAGCTTGATGATAATCATCGTCTGGACTCATTTGATAAGAGACTGCGTGTTCTGAAGTGTTTTTGACTTGGTCATAGAAGGTCGTCTGTTTCAATTGTAAGGGAGTGATGATTTGATCATACACCAACTTTTCGTATGGCTGATGGGTCAATTTCATTAAAATACCTGTTAGTAATGTGAAATTCAATGGTTCATATTTGTAACTTTGATCATTGGTATATTCGAGATGGTCTATGGCAAACTGGATCACCTCTTGGTCATTCATCGGTACGGTCGGAGAAGCTGTTTTTTTCAATCCTGATCGCATATATAATAAATCTTTGATCGTGATTTTATTGCTACCGTTGATTTGGGGATAAAATTTAGCCAGTTTTGTATCTAAAGAAAGTTTCCCTATATCCACTTGTTTTAGAATCAGTAGCGCAGTCATTGCTTTTTGGATCGAACCAATTTGATAATACAGAGATGGAGTATTTGGTTGCTGTGCTTCTTCGTTAGCGTATCCGTAGCCCTTTTCAAGGATCACTCGATTGTTTTTACGAATATAGACAGATCCAACATAATCATTTTTTTGTAACAATTGGTCGATTTGATCGGCAAGGACCTGTTCGTCTTTGGTCAAATCTAGGGAATCGTTTGCCACTTGAATCGAGGCGGATACTCTTGACTGTGCCATTTCATAGGTAGACCAAGTGATGATTCCAATAGTGACGACTAAAATGAATAAGCAGATTTTTTGAGAGAAAGAAAAATGGGAAGCTTGTTTTCTTCTTAAATGTTTCCTTTTGTTCATGTATATCAATCCTTCCTGTCTAAGAGCTTAGTGATTAAATGAAGCAGATTATTGTTATTTAGTAAATAAGAATCATTTTATTTTCTATTTTAAGCCGAAGAGAATCGATTTACTACTTACAATTTTGACATAAGAATTGTTAAAAATAATTCACCTCTGCCTGAATTTCATGTATAATGAATAAAGTTATGAAGTTGATAGTAAGGAGGAGTTGTTTTGTCAGAAAACAAACAACATCCAGATGAGAAGAGACGACGACAAAAGAATGCAACTGATTCGACAGATGTAGTCAGTAAGCGAAAAGACCTACGTAAAAAAGAAGATAAAATCGTAGGAAAAATTATTTTAGTGATTGCGCTTACGTTGCTAATTATTGGATGTGTATTTGGTTTTACGGTCTATCGCTATATCGATAGTGGCTTAAAACCTTTAGACCCAGAGAATGAACAATTGGTTTCGATCGAAATCCCTAGTGGCTCTTCAAATAAGCAAATCGGAGAGATTTTAGAACAAGACCATATCATCAAGAGCGGTATCGTATTTAATTATTATACAAAATTTAAAAATATGACTGGCTTTCAGGCTGGCTTCTACCAATTAGCCCCTAACATGACGTTAGATGAAATCGGTAAACAGCTCCAAGAAGGTGGAACCTCAGAACCTACAGAAGTGGCAGATGGGAAGATCACGATACCAGAGGGATATGATGCAGAGCAGATTGCAGAACGAGTAGCTAAAATCACTGGAAAAGACAAGCAAGAATTTTTAGATCTACTAAAAAATGAAGCCTTTTTCACTGAGTTAACTCAAAAATATCCTGATTTATTAGAAAGTGCAGCTAAGGCAGAAAACACCAAGTATCGCTTAGAAGGTTACTTATTCCCAGCGACTTATGATTACTATAAAGATATGTCACTCAAAGATTTGATCATTCAGATGGTCAATAAAACGAATACCGTGTTACAACCATACTTCTCTACGATCAAGCAGCAAAATCATACGGTTCAAGAAATCATGACACTTGCTTCATTGATCGAAAAAGAAGGCGTATCTGAATCAGACCGTAAAAATATTGCTAGAGTTTTCTTTAATCGGATTGACATAGGGATGCCATTACAATCAGATATTTCTATTTTATATGCGTTAGGCGAACACAAAGAATTTGTCTCTTATGAAGATACGGCAGTCGATTCACCATATAATCTGTATACAAATAAGGGATATGGGCCAGGACCATTCAACAGCCCAAGTGAAGCAGCTATTCAAGCTGTGATTGAACCTGCAGAGAATGATTATTATTATTTCGTCGCAGATATCTCTACAGGTGAGGTTTATTTTGCAAAAACATATGAAGAGCATATGGAATTAGTACAAAAATACGTAAATAATTAAAATTGAGCGTTATCTGTAACTTTATTTATTTTTAGAAAAACATTTACATTTTAGAAAAAGCATGGTAATCTTTTTTGGACTGTAGTCCGTAAAAGATTACCTTTTGCGGTATTCCATAGAAAAAGGAGAAGAGTTATACATGGTAGAAAAAGTATATCCTATGACGCTTGAAGGAAAAGCGAAATTAGAGCAAGAATTAGAAGAATTAAAAACAGTTAAACGGGGAGAAATCATTGAACGAATCAAGATCGCCCGTGGCTTTGGTGATTTATCTGAGAACTCAGAATATGAAGCAGCTAAAGATGAACAAGCTTTCGTAGAAGGACGTATCACGACAATCGAGAATATGATCCGTTTTGCACAGATCATTGACAATGATGGCGTTGATTCGGATGAAGTATCTATTGGTAAAACAGTGACGTTCATTGAGTTACCAGATGGTGAAGAAGAAGAGTATACGATCGTGGGAAGTGCTGAGGCAGATCCTTTCTCAGGAAAGATCTCAAATGATTCCCCGATCGCACAAGCTTTGATCGGCAAATATAAAAATGATGAAGTAACGATTTCAACACCTGGTGGCGATATGCAAGTAAAAATCGTCAAGGTCGCGCAAGCATAAGTTGAAATGTAGACACAGATAATCAATTATTGGTTTGTCTATACAAAAAGGTCTGGGACCATGACACAAAGTCCCAGGCCTTTTACTGTAGAAAGCGATAGTTACATCTAAAGTCCTATAGCATCTCAAAACAAAAATAGGTATGATAAAAAAGAGAATGAAAAGGAAAGGAGAATAGCGATGAATAGCTCTTGGCGCTTTTTTATAGTAGTAGAAGCCTTACTATTGATCTTTGCAGTTTGGCAAATCGTAAATAATGTTGAATTATTACTATTAGTTTTATTTGGTATTTTTAATATCTATCTTGCATTGCGAAAATCACCGAGATCGGGGTTTCAAAATTTTCAATTTGTACTAGGTGGACTAGTTATTTTTTTCAGTTTGATCAATAGTCCTGCGCTGTGGGTAATGGCAGTCTTTGCTGTCTTGTTCATTGGTCTTAAAGGTGTAGAGATTTCTGGGATCGATCTAACAAAAAATGCTTTTTGGCGAAAAAAACAAATCATTATGGTTCAAACAGAGCAAGTGAAGTCCCACAATAATGAACGAAAAAAACAACAATTATTCGGTAATCAGCGAATTGGTAATGATGTGTATGAATGGGATGATATCAATATCGCTCTACTTTCAGGAGATACGATCATCGATTTAGGGAACACCTTGTTACCTAAAGACGATAATATCGTTATCGTCAGAAAAGGAATCGGTCGGACACGCATTTTAGTTCCATTAGGGATTGCAATCAGTCTCGAACATGCAACGTTAGTAGGAAATGTACAATTTGAAGAAGAACAATTTGCATTGAAGAACGAGTCGATTAAAATCTATAGTAACGATTACGATGAAAATCCACGTCGTTTAAAAATCATTACGAACACATTACTTGGGGATATTGAGGTGATTCGAGCATGATTGAGAAACTTTCTCGACCGATGCTAGCTATTTATGCTTCGATCGCCTCATTTATCGTCATTTTATTTTCATTTTTTACTTATTTTTACGCAAGTAATCAAACTCATTTTTGGCGTACTTTATTAAGTGCCAGAATTTTATACGTACCATTGATCTTTCACTTATTAGCGATTTCTTCAGGTGTCGGTTTGATTGTTTTTTTGATTGTCTCTCTTTTACAAAAAGCACGTTATGGGAAAATCGAAGAACAGTTACGGGCAATTTCTTCCGGTAACTATGAAGCAAAAGTTTTAAATGATTCCTTACCAAGTGCATCTGACGATATATATGTCAAAGAAATTGAAAAAGAAATCACTAAAATCAAAGAAAAAATGATCGAAGTATCAAGTGAACTTCAAATATTGACGAGTCGACCTCAATATGTTGATGGACAAACAAAAGAGGAAATCTTAGAATTAGAAAGACATCGTTTAGCGCGTGAGCTACATGATTCAGTTTCCCAGCAATTATTTGCAGCGATGATGATGATGTCTGCTTTGACAGAACAAGCCGAAAAAAGTGATACGCCTGAAATGTTTCGTAAACAACTAAGAATGGTAGCAGATATCATCAATGCTTCACAATCTGAAATGCGTGCGTTGCTACTACATTTGCGACCAGTCAACCTTGAAGAGAAAAGTTTGAAACAAGGGATTGAGCAATTATTAAAAGAATTAAAAAACAAGATACAAATTGCATTGAAATGGGATATTGAAGATATCACTTTGTCTGATTCGATTGAAGATCATCTCTTTCGGATCGTTCAAGAACTACTTTCAAATACGTTGCGTCATGCAAAAGCAAATGAATTAGAAGTGTATCTGCATAAAATCGATAATAATCTTTTATTACGAGTGATCGATGACGGTACTGGCTTCAATATGAATGAAACAAAAACCGGTAGCTACGGACTAAACAATATCAGAGAACGTGTAGCAGGTATTGGTGGAACAGTAAAAATCATTAGTTTCAAAGGACAAGGGACAAGTGTGGAAATCAAAGTTCCTTTAATAAAGGAGGCGGAAAAATGATAAAAGTATTACTAGTCGATGATCATGAAATGGTACGTTTAGGGGTTTCTTCCTATTTGTCGATCCAAGAAGATATCGAAGTGATCGGAGAAGCAGAAGATGGGCGACAAGGCTACGAAAAAGCCATGGAACTTCGTCCGGACGTGATTCTAATGGATTTAGTCATGGAAGAAATGGACGGGATCGAATCTACAAAAGCAATCCTCAAAGATTGGCCAGAAGCAAAAATCATTATTGTTACGAGTTTTATTGATGACGAGAAAGTATATCCAGCTATTGAAGCTGGCGCAACAGGCTACTTACTTAAAACATCGACAGCCCATGAAATCGCCGATGCGATTCGTGCGACTCAAAGAGGTGAACGCGTGCTTGAACCTGAAGTAACCTCTAAAATGATGGAAAAAATGAGTCGACGTAATGAGCCAATCTTGCACGATGATTTGACGAATCGTGAAAATGAGATTCTTATGTTGATCTCTGAAGGAAAGAGCAATCAAGAAATCGCTGACGAGTTGTTTATTACTTTGAAAACAGTCAAAACACATGTTTCCAATATTTTAGCGAAATTAGAAGTAGAAGATCGTACCCAAGCTGCCATATACGCGTTCAAACATGGGTTGGTAAAGTAAAAAGAAGCAAAATAATGAATGTACAACTATATTGGGATACGATTAACTATATTACAGATTATTTTTATCAAATATTAATCCTCTTATTGACAAAAACCAATTTTACCTGTAGGGTTTAATTATAAAAACTTGTTAGGTGAGGCTCCTAAAAGAACATAGGCTACTGCCCTCAAACGTCGAGAGACGCCACAGGGTATAACAGGCAACGTCGGCTTAAGGCGTGCTTAACGTAGCTATCTGGATCATATTTCCAGAATTACGTCTTTTAGTGCTAAAGCTCAGACGAGAAGTTCGTTCAGGTAAACACTGGTACCATTTTGATGGGATCTTATGAGACGGCTTCTTTTGGAGGCCGTCTTTTTTATGTACTTCCTGTTTTTCTAACGAATCCATCCAACAAGTTTATATCGAAAAAACGATGTAACAAAGGAGAATACGAGATGAGAACATTAAATGATACAAATAACCTAGAAACACAATTGAAGATTCTTAATTATCTTGAGCAAAAAAAGCTTGAAGAATTGAAGAACTATTTAGCAACGATCGAGAAAGTGGAATTGATCCAACTATTTGTTACGCTACCTTTAGATAAACAAGTGCTGGTCTTTCGATTATTATCAAAAGACAAAGCCCTCGAAATCTTTGAAACATTTGAACCGTCTATCCAACAAGATTTGCTTCGTTCGTTTACGGATGATGGAGTGATTGAATTTGTGAATGAGATGGCTCCAGATGATCGGGTAAGGTTGTTTTACGAACTACCAGCAAGTGTAACTAAAAAACTATTGGCAGAGCTTTCTGAAGAAGAGCGAGCAACAACGAATCGATTGATGGGCTATGAACATGAGACGGCTGGGCGGATCATGACGACTGAATTTATTTCAATTAAAAAAGAAATGACTGTTGAAGAAGCACTGCATAAAATCAGAAAATTAGCGAAAGAAATGGAAACAATCTATATTTTGTATGTGACAGATATGGCGAAAAAAATTGAAGGAGTACTATCATTAAAGGATCTAGTCATTGCAGAAAGTGATCAACGGATTGAAGAAATCATGATCAAGCACGTCGCTTATGTAACCACAGATACAGATCAGGAAGAAACTGCACGATTGTTACAAGAGTTAGATTTGATCGCTATTCCTGTCGTGGATAAAGAAACACGACTAGTAGGTATTGTGACAGTGGATGACGCCATCGATGTCTTAGAGCAAGAAACGACCGAGGATATGTTCAATGCTGCTGGTTTAGCAGACGTCGCCTCTGTAGAAGCTGATCGTAGTACAGTACTGATTAACGGCAGTCTTTGGCAAATCTGGAAAGTCCGCTTGCCTTTCTTAGCGATCACATTAGTTGCAGGGATGTTAGCTGGTCTAGTGATCGATGAGTTTGAACAAACGTTAGAATCAGTGGCCGCTGTTGCTATTTTTATTCCTTTGATCATGGATATGGGTGGGAATGTAGGGACGCAATCATCGACGGTTTTTGTTCGCGGATTATCTTTAGGGCACATTGATCTCAACACGTTTATCAAGCACTTTTTGAAAGAAACAGGTATTGGTCTAAGTTTAGGGATTGTTGTAGGTATCGTATCTGGAATAGTCGCTTCTGTGTGGCAAGGGATACCATTGTTGGGTGTAGCTGTGGGAATCTCCTTGGTCTTTGCAATGACCTTAGCTGCAGCCTTGGGTTTTTTGATTCCTTTTATCTTATTGAAATTGAATATTGATCAAGCTGCTGGATCTGCACCGATCATTACCTCGATCAAAGATATTGCTGGGTTATTTATTTACTTTATTTCAGTTAACGTATTCTTAGGCTACCTATTGTAGGAATAATTAGTATATTATAGGCATACCTTTTTAGTAGAAACATCAAGGAATATTCTATGATCTACCAGAGTAGCCCTTCTTTTGATCCTCCATAAAAATTAGGGTTTTCCGTAAAGAAAAGCAGGGTTGCTTTTGTTTTTAGAGTGGCTTTGCTATACTTGAAATGGAATGGAAAAAGGAGGAGAAAAGTGAAACAGAATTTTGCAATCGTAGGACTTGGACGTTTTGGTGGCAGTATCTGTCGTACGTTAGTCGAAGCTGGTCAAGAAGTTTTAGCCATTGATAGCAGTGAAGATCGCGTGAATGAATATATGAATATCGCAACACATGCAGTGGTTGCGAATGCACAAGATGAAATGACTCTACGGTCTTTAGGAATCAGAAATTTTGATCATGTGATCGTAGCAATTGGAGAAGACATCCAAGCAAGTATTTTAGTGACTCTGATGGTCAAAGAAATGGGCGTTCCGAATATCTTAGCGAAAGCACAAAATGAGTATCATGCTCGTGTTCTTGAAAAGATCGGTGCAGATCGCGTGGTCCATCCTGAGAGGGATATGGGGATACGGATCGCACATAATCTTGTTTCTAAAAATATTTTGGATTATTTAGAGCTGTCAGACAAATTTTCGCTTGCTGAGATTCGGGTATCCAACCCTAAGTTCTTTAATAAAACGTTAGCAGAACTAAATTTCAGACAGCGATTTGATTTGACTGTAGTAGCCATCCGGCGTTTCGATCGTTCTGTCGTGGTGTCACCAGCCGCTGACGAGTATGTACGTGAAAATGATAATTTACTTGTTATCGGAGAAACAGAAGATGTAGATATACTTGATGATAAAATGAATCAATAAAAAGGGGCTCATCACATGCAATTAACAATAACGGACAAAGCAAAAGAATGGTTTCAAGCAGAGGTAGATTTACCTGAAAATTATGGTATCCGTTTTTTTGGGAAAGTATATGGCAAAACAGAAGTACATGAGGGATTTTCAATCGGTATGTCTGTGGAGTTACCAGAACGTCCGATGAAACAAGAAACGATCGATGGTCTATTATTCTTTATTGATGAAGCCGATGATTGGTTCTTCAAAGGCTATGATCTGGTTGTTGATTATGATCCACAATTAGAGGAACCAACGTATCATTTCCAAGAAACAGCAGATGTATAAGGTGAGAGATAGTCTTTTATCTTTAGGAAAATAAGCCTGACGAACGAAAAGTAAGATTTACTTACTTTCGGATTGTTAGGCTTTTTTTTAGACAGTCAAACGCTGATTCATTTTTACTAGGTTCATTATAGAAAAAAGTCGTTCAAGGTATGAAGTGCATCATACTTCATTCTTTTGAGGGTTTAAGCTAGACTAATAAGTAGAGAGGATGGGTGTGATGACAAAAAAAATAATTTATTCAGTACGTTCGTTTCGTGAAGAATTTATCGAAAAGATCAAAGAAATAGCACCAGAATATTCATTTCAAACGGAAGTAGCATCCGACGAACTTTCTGAAATAGCGATCAGTATCGGTTGGAACGGTGATTATCAAGAAGGTATATTCGCTTCTGATCGCTTAAAGTGGGTCCAATCGATTTCTGCCGGGGTAGATAATCTTCCATTAAACGAATTCGCCGAAAAAGATATCTTACTTTCCAATGCAAGTGGTATCCATGTAGAATCGATCAGTGAGCATGTGATGGGCATTATTTTAGGCTATTCACGTGGATTGTTTCAAGCCCAACGAGCGCAGTTCCATAAAGATTGGCTAGGATCAGAGATCCATTATCAAGCATTGGCAGATCAAAAATTACTAATTATTGGAACTGGACATATTGGAAAAAAATTGGCACAACATGCAGCTGTATTTGGTTTGGAATGTATCGGTATCAACACATCTGGACATCCAGTAGAGGGCTTCAAAGAGACTTATCCATTAGATAAATTAAAAGAAATCTTGCCGAAAGCAACGATTGTGGTGAATATCTTACCTTTGACAGATCAGACAAAAGGATTGTTTGACGCAAAAGTATTTGAAGCTTTTGATAAAGAAGCGCTATTCATCAATGTAGGACGTGGGCCTTCTGTAAAAACATCTGATTTAATAGCTGCGTTAGACGATGGACAACTTGCTTTTGCGGCTTTAGATGTGTTTGAAGAAGAACCATTAGCAAAAGATAGTCCATTATGGGAAAGAGAAGATGTATTGATCACGTCACACATTGCAGGTCAGACACCACATTTCCAAACAAAGTTTATGGATATTTTTCTAAAAAACTTAAAATCCTACGTAGAAAAAACAGAATTAGAAGTAAATGAAATCGATTTGAATGAAGGTTATTAAAGGTTATTAAATGAAAAAGAATCTCTAGAAGAGGTATGTAGTGACTACCTCTCCCAGAGATTCTTTTATTTTGGCAATTGGATTTTTGGCCAGCCTTTGACTGCTTGAGCAAAAATGAATATACCCGCAAATGCAATAAACGCTGTTGTGTCAAAAGTTGGTACAAAAATCATCAGAATCGTTGCAATAACAGTAGGTAATGAAATCGCATAGATCATTGTTTTTAGACAATCGAGAAAAGTTACTTTAGCCAAACGTAATCTTGCGTAAACATAAGCTGCAAAATTGGCCATAAGTAAAGTGATGATCAAATTTAAAAAGCTAGGATAAATGGAAATCAAAAATACTAAAGCTTTGATCCAAAAAGGGATCGTTGCTTCACTTAATGTACTACGTAAGTTTTCACCTGTTAGATTTTTTAAGGTATTATTCGTATACTCAATTTCAAATTGATTGTTGTTCAACAATGCCGAAGTCGTGCCAGTATTCGGTAAAGCTAGAACCAATTTATCCTTTAGCAGACCGACACTTAGGAAATTCCCTATCAAATCTGAAGAGATATCTTCAGGGGTACGTTTTCCTTCGGGATCAAAGGTAAAGATGATCGAATCCGTTTGATAAATAAAACCATCATTTGTTGGCGAATCGATTTGTCCGTCACGAATCTTAAAATCTGGAATTTCAGATGCGATTTTTTGACCATCGGATTTGATCGTGTCTAGCACTTGAAAAATTTGGTAAGAAATAGGTAATGCCATTAGTATACTTAAACATAAAAGATAGACTAATGATTTTCCAAATGATACGTTTTTAGCATTTTTAAGCTCGGTGAATCGAGCAAATGAGCTAATGATTAATTGTTTTGTTGTCATAATTACTCCTTCTGTAGAATTGTCATCACTAGCAATTCTAGCGGAGTATGCTATGAATTACAAGAGTTCTAAAACATTCTCTCACGATAGATAAGGTTATATTCTTATTGTTCATTGTTTTCTAGAGATGAAAATTGTTAGCAGATAGAGTATGATAGGAAAGAATGATAAATAAGGTAGGTAGAAAAATGAAGATTTATGTTCAATTTAAAAGCTATTTAGAAAGTAAAGGGTATTGGGAAGTTTTCATCTATCTATTTTTTGGTGGATTAGCAACGATTGTCAATTTTGTCAGTTATGCAATCGCGCAACAAATCTTCCAGTTATCGATGCCCGTTTCGAATACGATTTCTTGGATTTGTTCTGTTCTGTTTGCATTTGTCACCAATAAGGTATGGGTCTTTCGATCAAAATCTCCTAGTTATACGCATTTGTTTATCGAGTTTGGAAAATTTGTTTTTTACCGAATCGTTTCTTATGGACTAGACATGGGCGCCATGTTCTTGATGATCAAAGGATTGGAAATGAATGATTATGTGGCTAAAATCATTACACAGGTTTTAGTCGTATTGGCAAATTATGTCTTTAGCAAATTATTTATTTTCAATAAGACAGAAATTATCGAAGAGCCAGTAGAAAACAGTAAAAAATTGGAAGACTAGGCATAACAATTGAAGAATTCCCCTCACTTTGTTACTCTTTTAGTGTAAAGAGACCCAACAACTATGAGGAGGAATTTTTTATGACTTACACATTACCAGATCTACCCTATGCATTTGATGCATTAGAACCATATATTGACGAAGAAACGATGCATTTGCATCATGACAAACATCACAATACTTATGTGACAAACTTAAATGCAGCGATCGAAAAATATCCTGAACTAGGTGGAAAAACAATAGAAGAATTGGTTTCAGACATGGATGCTATTCCATCTGACATTCAAACTGCTGTACGTAATAATGGTGGTGGACATGCGAACCATTCATTCTTCTGGAAAATCATGGCACCAAATGCTGGTGGCGAACCAACAGGAGCAATCAAAGACGCAATTAATGAAACATTCGGCGATTTTGCAACATTCAAAGAAGAATTCAAAAAAGCAGCAGCAGGACGTTTCGGTTCTGGCTGGGCTTGGTTAGTACTTGAAGATGGCAAACTTGCCATCACTTCTACTGCCAACCAAGATTCACCATTGATGGAAGGCAAGAAACCTGTTCTAGGTTTAGATGTATGGGAACATGCTTACTACTTGAAATACAAAAATGTACGTCCTGACTACATTGAAGCTTTCTGGAATGTTGTGAATTGGGATGAAGTTAACAAGCATTTCGCAGGATAAAATAGCTTTCTTCCATTTGCCAGGCAATTTAGAAAATTAACGGGGCAATGCTTGCGAGCGTTTTCTAAATTCGGTATAATGTTTGTGCAAGGGTTACTTGCAAGAACTTTTTTGGAGGCTATATATTTATGGAACACGGTACAGTAAAATGGTTCAACAATGAAAAAGGATTTGGGTTTATTACAGTAGACGGTGGAGACGATGTATTCGTACATTTCTCAGCAATCCAAGGCGATGGCTTCAAAAGCTTAGAAGAAGGCCAAGAAGTAGAATTTTCTATCGTTGAAGGTGCGCGCGGTCCTCAAGCTGCTGAAGTATCTAAATTATAAGATCATGTTGACGAAAAAAGAAGATACGGCTTGCCGTATCTTCTTTTTGTTTTTTTATTTTCTCTTTCTGGAAAAAATGGTTTTACAAGAAAAATTAGTTATTTTTGCTTATCACCATACATCATTTCTTTGATTTTTTGGACTAAGTACTTATTTTCTGAAGCGGAAAGGTCATTGCGGATGGTAATATAAGGAATTTCATCTTCATAACTGATTATTTTGGTGGGGGCTTCAGTTGTACGAATAATCAAGTCAGGATTTAGCAATAATTCATTTGTGAAAAGGACATTCAAATACAAACGTAATTGGTCTTGTAAAACTTTTACATATAATAATTCGATACTTAGTGGATAATCACTTTCTAATTTCACTTTGATCTCTTTATCAAAAAATGTGGGTGGGGCAATGACTAAAAATGCTTCGATCTCTCGCATATGGAGAGCTACTAGAATGTTGTAACAACATTTACTTGAACAATCATGTACAACCAATAAAAAAAGACGGAGAAAACGGAAAAAGTTGTTTCATTTTCGGATTTCTCCGTTTTTTTTGCTAGAAAAGCTTAGTTAGGAAGGCATAGCCAAAGCAGAAAAAAACAGTTTTTTTAATATATTGAACAAAAAATCATAAAAATCCAATAAAACGTATAAAAAGAATCGCTTTCTTTCTTTTCTGTTTATGCGCCCTATGGTATGATAATTAAGAATTTTACAAAAAATACATATAAATCACGAAGATAAACACTATTTTTTAAAGTTTTATTAGGATTAAGTAGTTGGATTGCTGAATGATTGGGTGTATGAGAGAATAATCAAGAATATGTATGATAGAGGTGTAGTATGAAGCGGTGGCAAAAAGTGATATTGACTTTATTGGGAATAATCGTACTTCTCATCGGCGGAGTTTCAGCTTATGGAATCAAGTTTATGGGTGAAGCGAGCCAAACAGTCAATCGGATTTCAAAACAATCTGATCGTGTATCAGCAAAACGTGACGATCGAGTAAGCATTGATGATCAAGAACCCTTTTCAGTATTATTATTAGGATTAGATACAGGAGGCCTTGGACGAACAGAACAAGGGAGATCCGATACGATGATGGTCGTGACCGTCAATCCACAACAAAAGAAATCAACGATCATTAGTTTGGACCGAGATATCTATACGAATATCGTCGGATATGGGACGGTCGATAAGTTGAACCATGCCTATGCATTTGGTGGTGTAGAGATGGCGATGGATTCAATCGAACAATTACTTGATATCCCTATTGACCACTATGTCACGATCAATTTGGATGGTATGAAAGACTTGATCGATGCAGTAGGTGGGATCGAGATCGACAATAAAATCGACTTTACTTTAGATGGCGTCCATGTTCCAGAAGGAAAACAAACAGTTGATGGTGAAAAAGGGTTGGCGTATGCAAGAATGCGTCATGAAGATCCTGAAGGTGACATTGGTCGACAAGCACGTCAACGAGAAGTTGTGACGAAAATCGTCAATAAAGTAGTCAGTCTTGATGGCGTAAGTAACTATCGAAAACTTTTAGATGCGGCAGGCAACAATGTGACTACTGATTTGGATTGGGATGACATGCTAGATATTGCAACAAATTATACCTCTGCTTTCCAAACGATCAAGCAAGACCAACTAAAAGGAAAAGACACGACGATCAATGATGTGTACTACCAAATACTAGGTCAAAATGACTTATTATCGATCCAAAACCAATTGAAAAAACAATTAGAGATCAAACCAAGTGATACGTTGCCTAACTTAAAAAATGATAATGCCTATATGATGTTTTATGATGACTCAGAAAATGGTGATGGAGATTCCACTGCTAATACCACGACCAGTGAGACATCTGAGTATTCACAAGATACGTACAATCAATATGGCACTGATGGGTATGGTCAGCAGTCGGTCTACTCAGAAGACACCTCTCAATACTACGACCCGAATCAGTATAACCAGCAACAATATTATGACCCATACGGCGGTCAGCAAAATGATCAAAGCACAGAAACTTGGACAGGCAATGGCTATTAACGAGTTTTGTTCATATGATTTATCCAATAAATAAAACAAGTAGATATCGAAAATGAAGGATATATCCTTTATTTTCGATATTTTTTGTTTTATTTTATTTTTTATTTAGTTATTTTTCGTTTGTTTTAAATGTTTTTCTTATAACAAAAAAACATTTTGGAATCATTGGTGGATTTTTTTTGATTGCAGAAATGTCTTAAAAACATTTGTTTATTAGATGTTTTACGCTATTTCAATCAAAATCGAGTAATCTTTTATATTTTGATTTTTATACTCAAAATTAAAAAACACTAATTCTTATTTAAAAATGTTATATTTTTAGTTTTTATTTGTTATGATATCGTTGTGCAAGAGGGAAATACATAGCACGAAATAAAATTGTTGATGGGGGATATACATACTAATGAAAAGAAATGTTCGTCTAAAGAAATTATTGGCTGGTGCTGCATTATGCAGTCTGCTAGTAGCACCGTTGTTTTTGAATGAACAACAAAGTGCAGCAACAGAACAAACAATCAAAACAACACCTGATTTTGGTGTAGGTCAAGGTATTGAATGGCCAGAACAAGTCGTTGCACCATTTGTCGATATGACGGCTTATACGTCAGGTACAGAGTTATCGAATAATGGCGCGTTGAATCTAGCGGCGATCGCAAAGGAAACAGGGCAAAAATTCTTTAATTTAGGATTTATGCAAGCAAAAGGAATCAAAGATGGTAAGATCGATTGGGCGTGGGGCGGATTTGCCGGATTGAGTGAGAACGACAGTGATCAATGGCAATATGAAGGCATTAAAAAAACAATCCGTGAATTAAGAGCGGTCGGTGGAGATGCTGCTGTTTCATTTGGTGGATTGAACACAGGTGCTTTCTGGGAAGTCAGCCATGATGAAGATATGCTTTATGATGCTTATATGGAAGTGGTTCAAGGATATGGCTTTACTCGTGTAGATTTTGACGTGGAAGCAGGGGCGATGGGCTATACAGAAAACTTACTCAATGCGAAAGCAGTCAAACGACTACAAGATACTACAGGAGTGCAAGTAACATTAACATTACCTGTTATGCCGACTGGTTTGATTTCGACTGGACTAGCCGTATTGCAAGCTTATTTAGAAGCGGGTGTCGATTTGACCAATGTCAATATTATGACGATGTGTTATGGTCCGAGTGTCACTGATTATGCACAAGGATCATTAGATGCGGTCGACAATACAATGGTCCAATTGAAGAATCATTATCGCCAATATGCTGGTATCACTTTGACTGATGAAGAAGCTTATGCAAAATTAGGTACAACTCCTTCGATTGGTTTTGAGAACGAACAACATCCATACTTCACGACAGAAATGTTCAATCAAGTTGTCGAACATGCAAGAGAACGTAAAATAGGAATGGTTTCTTATTGGTCGATGAACCGTGATGCAAAAACAGATGGTGGACAAGGGCAAATAAAGAACCAATTTGAATTCTTGAAAGTGAGTGAAGCATTTGCTGAAGGTAATGAGGGCGGCGGAAGCGAAACTCCGGAAGATAAAGAAAAACCATCTGTTCCGACAAATCTTTCTGTTGGGAACATCACAAAAAATAGTGCGCATATCAACTGGACGGCGGCGACTGACAATGACCGTGTGGCAAAATATAACTTGAGATTAGTAGGGAATGGACAAACGATCAATGTTACGACTACTTCTCTTTCATACGCGTTTACAAACTTAAAAGATGATACAGAATATACGGTAGAAATCAATGCAGAAGATCGTTCTGGAAATATTTCGGATACGGCAAAAGTTGCATTCACAACTTTAGCGAATGTAGTAGATCCAGGGGAGCCGGGCGAACCAGGAGAAGCTCCTGCATGGGAGGCGACAAAAGTTTACCTAAGTGGTGATGTTGTTTCTTATAAAGGTGCATTATACCGTGCCAAATATTGGACACAAAACAGTATTCCAAGTGAGTCAGGTTTGTATGGTCCTTGGGAATTGATTTCAGGAACGCCAGAAGGTGGCGATGAGATCGCCGCGTGGGAAGCGAATAAAGTTTATGTACAAGGAAATCGAGTGACGTATAATGGGATCGTTTATGAAGCGCAATATTGGACACAAAACAACAAGCCAAGCGAATCTGGATTGTACGGTCCTTGGAAACAGGTTGGATAAAATACCAATTAATAGTTAATAAAAAAACTACGTGAATTGCTCACGTAGCTTTTTTTATGCTAATAATAAGTCTGTTACACCCAATTTTATATAGTTGAGGTCGGTATTATCGAATAAAGTGAATAAAGAAATTTCCTCTAACTTTAAAAAAGTGTAAACAGGGAAAAGAAATCCGAATTTTTAGACATTATATTTGAATCTCCAAATCATCAGTTGTTTCTAAAGTAAAGGCTATAAAAATCGGACTATTTATATTTTTTGGTTATTATTCATTTTAATTATTTTTTAATCTAAAACAAATGTTTATTGATAATTATTATTTATCTTTAAATGAAATTATATTAAAACCCTATTTAATAACTTTTTTAAGTTTTTCTAAATTAAAAAAAATCTAAATAGGTTAAAATGAGGTTATATAAAAATTATAAAACATTCATATTATAAATAAAGATATTACTTTTTTGTTATTTCGTTGCTATGATGGATGTGTGAGATAGCTATCACAAAAAAATAAAATCGCAAGGAGGAATTGCAGATGAAAAAAATTGTTTTATTAATTGGTATGTTCATTTTAGGAGGAGCTTTTTTTACGATAAATGTCAATGCGGAAGCGGATAATTCACATCCTGTAAGTACAAATGGGAATCGACTTCGCTATAATACGCCATATCGTTTAAGAGACAAGAATTTACCTCATCGAAATCCTGTGACATTTGAAGCGTGGGCGAGCTATGACTACGCAATATTCGGTCATTATACAAGGCCTGGTTATCGAGGTGGAACGCCGATTATTATTGAAAGCACAACTGGGAAAACGGGATTCATTGATTCAAATGATCCAATAGCTATTCGATCAACGAGTTCAAATTGGGGTGGTTGGGTCTATTGGGATGTGACTAATTCTTATTTAGCTAATTCAGTCTGGTTTACAAACAGACGTGTGCCAATCGGTCATTTAGTTGGGAATTCCCGAGATCGTTCAGTAGGAATCGGTGGTATGACGTTTAGTTCAAATTTAGGGTTTCCGTTGCCTACATATTTGGAGTTGGGTGGATCCGATGCAAATAAGCCTTGGATGACATTTAGAACAGTAACGCAAAATCAGCTTATAATGCCACCTATAAACGTTAGAAGGACACCGTTTTTATTAACTGATGCATAAGGAGTATAGGTCTCGCTGTGTTCTTGAAGTATCACTTGAATGGAAGCGTGTATTGAATAGTAAAAAGCGATGAATTGTTAAGTAATTACATAATAAGTTCGAACTGTTGATCAATAAAAAATAAATATGACAGAAGTGATTAGCTAAAATGGGCTCTTCGTCAAGTTGTGTTGATGGATCCAATCGAAAATGGTGTACAGACGTAATCAAATTGCACGATGGAGATGGGAAAAAGCCTATTTAAGTGCATTCGTCGATCTCTATGATCGTTCGATTATCTCTTGGGAATTAGGTCATTCAGACAATAATTTACTTGTCGGGAATACGATAAAAAAGCAACGTATAAGAACTCTGGTGTACGACCATTCCCTCATAGTGATCGCGGATTTCAATACATGTCTTATGACTATAAGAAACTTGAAAAAAATATATGTTCAACAAAAGTATTTCTCGAATGGGGTGTTGTCTGGATAATCAACCGATTCAAACTTTGTTGGGAAACATTTAAAGAGAGAAAGTTTCATCAAGAAAGCTATCAGAGCTTTGAAGAGGAAAAGAAATCTGTAAGTAAATATATGCGGTACTATAATAACTACCGCTATTCGGAATCTTTAAATGCGCTTTCTCGGAAGGGGTTTAGAAAACAAACTGCATGAAAATAGGAATCGAGACACTCGATTCCTAATTTCATGCAGTTTGTTTTTTTCACTGTCTACTTGACGGGAGCCAATTCAACATTTTGCTAGATAGGCTTTATTAATTCAAAATAAAAATCGCGTAATTCAAGATAGATGCAAAAAACACCCATAAATAGTAAGGGATCGTCAACCACATTGCTGTGCGATTGTGCAGCCATAAATGATAGACCAAAGCTGTTAAGAAAATCATTAATAAAGTGATATCGATTGCTGAAATCAAAGTATTTCCAAGGTTGAAGAATAAAGCTGACCATAAAAGGTTGAAGATGAATTGAATAGTAAAGAGCCATAGTAGTTTAGAGCGGTGTTTTTGATTTTGTGTATTTAGAATAAAGTACAAAGAAATGCCTATTAAAATATAGAGGACCGTCCACATAGGACCAAAAATCCAACTAGGTGGTGCAAAAGCTGGGAGTTGTAACGAGTAATAATATCTTCCTGGATTGCCGCTAAGAATGCCAGATAAAAATCCTAGAGCAACGATTCCGATAATGCAAACCCACAAACGATAATCTTTTAATCGATTGATAGTGTATACCATAAAAAAAACTCCTTTCTTTAGACAGTTTAACATAATTATTTATAACATCACCTATTTATGACTTGTAATTTTTTAAGTTATTTTAAAAAATGTTAATATAGCGTACATATTGACCAGAATAAATTAGTAACGGGGTGATTAAATCGTTGTTTAAAGCTATTTTAAGTTGATTTTAAAACGTTGTTGCAATACCGAACATTTTCGTTTTTACTTTTTTATTTAACTATAAAACGGAGATAAAACGATTAAATAACCTTAATTTTTTATTTGTTTTTGTTATATTATTTTGAGTTATCTGATATTATAAAATTTGTAATCGATTACGAACAAGGGAAATGAATTAGTTGAATGGGGAGAGTTTAAAAAAATGAAGAAAAAAAGTATAAAAAGATTATTAGCTGGAGCGGCTTTGTGTAGCTTATTGGTTGCACCGTTGTTTTTAAATGAAGAGCAAGGAGCGGCAACAGAGCAAACAGTTCGCGCAACACCTGATTTTGGTGTAGGTCAAGGGATCGAGTGGCCAGAACAAGTCGTAGCACCATTTGTAGATATCACGGCGTATACTTCAGATGAAGTGCTGTCAAATAAAGGTGCCTTGAATATGGCAGCAATTACTAGAGAAACAGGTCAACGTTTCTTTAATCTAGGGTTTATGCAAGCTAGAGGAATCAAAAATGGTAAACTTGATTGGGCTTGGGGAAGTTTCAATGGTTTAAGTGAAAGTGATAGTGACCAATGGCAATATGAAGGAATCAAGCAATCGATCCGTGAGTTAAGAGAAGTAGGCGGAGATGCAGCTGTGTCATTTGGCGGATTAAATTCTGGTGCCTTCTGGGAAGTAACGCAAGATGAAGATATGCTTTATGATGCTTACATGGAAGTAATCCAAGGTTATGGTTTTACACGTATTGACTTTGACGTAGAAGCGGCTGCTATGGGGTACCACGAAAATTTAGCAAATGCGAAAGCAGTAAAACGATTACAAGATGCAACTGGGGTTGATGTGACGTTGACATTACCAGTTATGCCTACAGGATTGATCTCAACAGGATTATCTGTCTTGCAAGCTTATTTAGAAGCGGGTGTTGACTTAACTAACGTGAATATCATGACGATGTGTTATGGATCAAGTGTGACGGACTATGCGCAAGGTTCATTAGATGCGGTAGACAATACAATGGTCCAATTGAAAAATCACTACAAACAATACGCTGGTAAAACATTAACGGATGAGCAAGCTTATGCAAAATTAGGTACGACTCCTTCTGTAGGTTTTGAAAATGAACAACATCCTTACTTTACAACAGATATGTTCAACTTGGTTGTACAACATGCCAAAGAACGCAAAATCGGTATGGTATCATATTGGTCTATGAACCGTGATGCAAAAGTGGACGGCGGACAAGGGCAAGTGAAAAACCAATATGAATTCTTAACTGTCGGTCAAAGTTTTACAGATGGTTCTGAAATGCCTGAAGATACACAAAACCCATCAACACCGACAAATGTAGGTTCAGATTTCATTACGACACAGCGTGCGCGTATCAATTGGACAGCGTCAACGGATAATGACCGCATTGCTCGTTATAATCTTAAATTAACTGGTGCAGGCGAAACAGTATCAGCGACAACGATGGCTGTGTCTCATACCTTTGAAAACTTGAAGAGCAATACGACTTACACAGTTGAAGTGATTGCAGAAGACCGTTCTGGAAATGTTTCGGATGCAGCAACTTATACTTTTACTACGCTTGAAGAATCAGAATCTACTCTACCCGCTTGGGACCCTGCAACAGTTTACTTAGGTGGAGAGCGTGTTACATATGAAGGGCTGATCTATGAAGCGAAATACTGGACGCAAAATGATATTCCAAGTGAATCTGGTCCGTATGGTCCGTGGAAACTTGTAACTAAATAACCTGTATTTTTCATATTACTCCATAAATAAAATGATAAATTGTAAAAAAATATTAATAACTTGTATTAAAAAATGATATTTAAGTTATTATTGATATAGATATGTAAAAGAAGAGAGCCTAAAATAAGCTCTCTTCTTTTTATTGAAAAAACAATATGCATAACGAAACATTAAGAAAATATTAAGTGTATAATAAAATCATTTAGGTGATTAACTATCTTTAGTGTCAATGAAACCCTATTAAATCAATCTTTAAATCTTTTTTTTGAAATCATTTCAACTAAAATAAAGTTATAAAAGCATAACGTTTGTTTTTATTTTAGAAAGCGTTTACAATGAACCTATCAAATATAGGAGGTTCAGTTATGAAAAAGTTTAGTGTTATGATGTTCGTAGGAATTGTTATGTTAGGTTTGTTTGGCTTTGGTACATCTGGTTATGCACATGGTTATGTAACATCTCCAGGGAGTCGTGCCTATTTCGGTACAGCAGCTGCAGGTAATTTGAATCAAAACGTTGGACGCGCACAATGGGAACCACAAAGTATTGAAGCGCCTAAAAATACATTTATCGATGGAAAAATCGCAAGTGCAGGTGTTAGCGGGTTTGAACCATTAGATGAACAGACAGCAAATCGTTGGCATAAAAGTGTAATTAATACTGGTCCTTTGAATATCACTTGGAACTTAACTGCACAACATCGTACAAGTACTTGGGATTACTATATTACAAAACCAGGTTGGAACCAAAATCAACCTTTGAAATTCAGCGATTTTGAATTGATCACAAAAATCGATGATAAAGCAACAGTTCCACCAAAAACAGTAAATCAAACAATTACTGTTCCTCAAGATAGAAAAGGCTACAACGTGATTTTAGCTGTTTGGAATATTTCAGATACAACAAATGCGTTCTATCAAGTAATTGATGTCAATGTTCAATAGACAAACCTTGAAGAGAAACCTTTTTAACTGATCATATAAAAGAACACCCATGAAGTGACTCTCATTTTCACTTCATGGGTGTTTATTTGTATGTTCGAACCATCTAAAATAAAAAGAGCGAGGTTCGATAATGATCCCATTTTTTGGCGAACTTCAGGTTGTATTGTATGATAGAGATAAGGACACCAAAAGGGTAGGGTTACGGAGGAAATCAAATGAAAAAATTTTTACGAAAAAAAAAGAAAAACAAAGAATCGATTGAAGATACTGTAATCGAAAACGAAGAAATAAAAGTAGAAGAAACATTGGAGCAAACGCCTGAGGAACAAAAAGAATTTGCTTCCTTTTTTGCTGAAACAATGAAAAGACTTCCTCAAAAAACATCCGCAGCTATTTTACGAAATTTTGATTCGTCAAAAAGCAAAGCGGAACAAACATTAGCAAAGAGTAAAACACAGTTCGACCGTCTGTTTGAAGAATTCTTAAAAGGGGTAGACGAACCCTTACGTAGAAAATGCCATGCAACGATTCATGCGGCCTCTTTGACAGCGGCGATCATCGGTTGTTCACCGATCCCTTTTTCAGATGCTTTTTTACTTGTACCTGTTCAGCTAACGATGATGGGACGTCTCCACAAGTTATTTGGACAATCATGGTCTGAATCATTAGGTAAAAGCGTCTCAAAAGAGTTGATCGTTGTTAGTTTAGGTAGAAGTGCAGTAGGGAATATCATTAAGATCATTCCGGCAGTAGGTACAGTGGCTGGTGCAGCGATCAACGCAACAGTCGCTAGTACGATCACCGAATCATTAGGCTGGATAACAGTAAAAATGCTGAATGATGGCGAAGATATTTTTGATGATGTCATGTCTTTCAAAGGGCAAGTTCAAACACTTTTTACTTTATTGAAACGAAAAAAACAAATGAAATAAGGTTTGATCAGAAATAATCGGATAAAAAATAAGCATTGACCTCTGAAATAGTTTTGACTATTAAGCAGAGAGAAATGCTTATTTTTTTTAAGGATTCTGGCTGGCGCTATTGAATTATTTTTTTGTTAATTTCACGACGACTTCACAGCGTGCTGTTTGAGGGAACATGTCGACAGACTGTAGATACTCGACGTGAAATACTTTCGCTAATTGGACGAGGTCTCTTGCTAAAGTCGAAACATTGCAAGAAATATAAACTAATTTTTGCGATGGATTTTTTAAAATTGCTTGGATCAACTGCTCATCCAAACCAGTACGTGGCGGATCAACGATGATCCCATCTGGACGAAAGCCTTCATTCAACCACTTTGGTAAGAGCTCTTCCGCCGTTCCCACTTCATAACGAGTATTCTCATATCCTAAACGTTGTGCGTTTTTCTGTGCATCTGCAATGGCTTGGGGGATGGTATCCATTCCGCGTACTTCTTTTGCTTTGTTTGCCACACTTAAACCAATTGTCCCAACACCACAATAAGCATCTACGATCGTTTCTTCTGGTTGAATGGCTAAAGCTTTGATTCCTTCGCCGTATAAGACTTCTGTTTGTTGAGGATTCAACTGGAAAAAGGCACGAGGTGAAAGATCAAAAGTTACTTCATTGATTCGTTCCTCAATGGCTTCTTTTCCCCAAAGGTGTTTTGTTTCGTCACCCATCACAAGGGAGGTTTTTAAAGGCTGCACGTTTTGCATGATCGAAACGACTTCAGGGAGTTGTTGATTGATCTCGCGAATCAGGGCATTTTTTTGTGGGAATTTTTGACTCCTAGTGATAAAAACAACTTGTAGCTCACCTGTCTGTATACCCACTCGGACCATGATCGTGCGGAAAATCCCGCTATCCGCACGTTCATCATAAATCGGTAAATCATATTTATTCAATAAATCGACGACTGTATTCATCACTTTTTGTGTCGCTGGCTCTTGCACTAAACAATCAGTGATCGCTACTAAGTCATGAGAATTGGCTTGATAGAGTCCAGCTTCGATTTTGTCTGTCTGTTTATTTTTCCTCAATTGAAATTGTGCTTTGTTCCGATAACGCCAAGGATCATCCATTCCAATCGTCGGTAAAAGTGGATACTCACGATAACCGGCGGGTTTGAATTTTTCTAAAGCTTGCAAAAGCAAATCTTTTTTGAAATCGAGTTGTGCATGGTACGCTAAATGTTGCAATTGGCAACCACCACATTCATAGTAGACTGGACATGGAGCAGTCACACGGTCACTACTTGTTTTTTTGACTTTAACGAGCTGTCCTTCGGCATAGCGAGGGGTCGCTTTGGTGATCTTCACTAGGACTTCTTCTTTAGGAAGGGCATACGGAACAAAGACGATCATGCGTTTAAAGTAGCCGATTCCTTCTCCGTTGATCCCTAAACGTTTGATTTTTAATGTGATCGTTTGGCCGTTTTTAACAATTGCTTCTGGCATAGGTATCTCCCTTTTTATCATTATGTGGCTATATTCTAACATATTATAGCGAAAGTTGGGGATTTTCTATGTTATGATAGGAATATATGTTCGAGGAGGGATAGTTTGCTTTCTATTGCAAGAATCAGTAAAGGCAAGGGGCCTTTTTATCAGATTGATCTATCAGATGGCGAAACACTACAAGTATCAGAAGATATTTTAGTACGCTATCGTTTATTAAAAGGACAAGAATTGACAGAAGATAAATTAGCTGAAATCAAAAAGAGTACAGGTTATGATTTTGGCTTACAGCAAGCATTGAATTATTTGAGTTATCAACTAAGAACGGAAAAAGAAATTCGGATCTATTTAAAAGACAAAGAAATAGGACAAGAAGACCGTCATAAAATCGTTGAAAAATTAAAAGAATTAGGCCTGATTGACGATCTGACATTTGGTGAAAGTTACGTCCGTACGAATATGCGTTTGAGTGACAAAGGACCAAAAAAATTGGCACAACAAATGCAACAAAAAGGGCTATCACCAGAAGTGATCGAGCAGTCTTTAAGCCAGTATCCATTTGACGAGCAAGTAGAAAATGCGCGACAAACAGCAGAAAAGACTTATGAAAAAAATCGTGCCAAAAGTCAAAAGGATCTATTACGGAATATCCAACAGAAGTTGATGACAAAAGGATTTACCAATGATGTGATCCAAGAAGCGATGCAAACATTACCCCAAGAAACCGATCCAGAAGCTGAATACGAGCTTTTAGTACAACAAGGGGAGAAAATCTGGCGTAAGAATAGTCGCTTTGAACCTCAGAAGAGAAAGATGA
Organism: Enterococcus mundtii; assembly: GCF_002813755.1. Lineage (NCBI taxonomy): Bacteria > Bacillati > Bacillota > Bacilli > Lactobacillales > Enterococcaceae > Enterococcus > Enterococcus mundtii. The sequence goes on from NZ_CP018061.1 coordinate 795,101, forward strand.
AAGTAAAGCAGAGTCTCTATCAAAAAGGCTTTGATTTTGAGATGATCCAGCGCTTTATTTTAGAAAAGGAAGAAGAAGCAAGTGAGTAGAGAATGGGAAAACTGGTCCTTAGAAAAAACAAAAGAATTTCAAGAACGTTTTATTGAATGGTATGAGCTTGAAAAGAGAAATCTCCCTTGGCGTTATAATCAAGACCCTTATCGTATTTGGATATCAGAAATCATGTTGCAACAAACCAGAGTCGATACAGTCATTGATTATTTTTATCGCTTTATGGAGTGGTTCCCAACCATCGAAGCGTTGGCGCAAGCACCTGAAGAAAAACTGTTGAAAGCTTGGGAAGGCTTAGGTTACTACTCGAGGGCCAGAAATATTCAAGCTGCTGCAAAACAAATCATGGAAGATTTTGACGGAAAGATGCCACAAACACCGGAAGAAATCAGTACATTAAAAGGGATCGGTCCTTATACGACAGGGGCAATCGCAAGTATTGCTTTTGGGGTACCTGAACCAGCGATCGATGGAAATGTCATGCGTGTGGTTAGTCGGCTGTTCTGTATTGAAGAAGATATTGCGAAAGCATCAAGTCGCAAAGTATTTGATCAAGCCATGCGGAAAATCATTGACGAAGAGCATCCGGGTGAGTTCAATCAAGCATTGATGGATCTTGGCTCAGCAATCTGCACGCCGACCTCGCCTAAATGTGAGGAATGCCCGATCCAAGCTTTTTGTTTAGCAAAAGAAAAAGGGATCCAAACCGCCTATCCTGTCAAAACAAAAAAAGCAAAGCCTCGAGATGTTTATTATGTTTGTGCCGCGATTGAAAACGCAGAAAGTGCTTTTTATTTTGAACAACGAGATCAACAAAAATTACTGGCTGATATGTGGACATTTCCGATGGTAGAAGTAACGAAAGAGGTATACGAAAAACTAGAAACAGACTGGCAACCTAAGAACGAAATCAGTTTATTCGATGAGGTTTTAGTCGCTGAAGATGGTGCTTCAGTATTGCCTTTTGCTCATGCGGACAAAGTCGTATGGCAAAAACGTCACTTAGGGGAAGTGACGCATATCTTCAGTCATTTGAAATGGCATGTTTTATTGTTTTATGGTCGGTTGCCTAAGACTGAAAAAGACCTATCTGAGACTGGCAAACAGACGCAGTGGCTGATACCAGAAGCATTTGAACAAGTAGTTTTCCCAAAAGTGCAAATGAAGCTCATCCAGCAGTTGGATAAAAATCGAAACAATAGTAATCCTTTCTAGGCAAAGATGATTTTTATTGCTATAATAATTATGATGTCGGTGTAATGAACACCCCAACACAAAGCACAAAATGTTGCTAAGGAAGGATTGCGATGGGAGTTCCAAAAGAAGGAGAGTTTGTAACGATCCAAAGTTATAAACACGACGGCAAATTGCATCGAACGTGGCGCGATACCATGGTATTGAAAACAAGCGAACATTCAATGATCGGTGTCAATGATCATACTCTTGTAACAGAGTCTGATGGACGACGTTGGGTGACGCGAGAACCAGCGATTGTATACTTTCACAAAAAATACTGGTTCAATGTAATAGCAATGATCAGAGAAAAGGGGGTTTCCTATTATTGTAATCTGGCTTCACCTTTTTTATTAGATGATGAAGCATTAAAATATATTGATTATGACTTAGATATCAAGGTTTTTCCTGATGGCGAGAAGCGCTTGTTAGATGTCGATGAATATGAAATGCATAGTCAAATGATGAATTATCCAAGTGATATTGACTTCATTTTAAAAGAGAACGTGAAGATTTTGGTTGACTGGATCAATAATGGAGATGGCCCATTCTCAGAAGGCTATATTGATATTTGGTATGACCGTTACAAGCAATTGTCGCAAAAGTAAACGAAAACAGTAAGTAAGTGAAGGAATCTTCATCTTGCTTACTGTTTTTACTTGGATGCTTCACAAGTTTTTTTTCATGTTGAGATGTTGGATGCCCGCATCTTCGAAGACTTCACCGTAGGCTTGATAATCAAGCTTCTCGTAAAAAGGAATAGCGGTCAGTTGAGCGCCTAATTTTATCGTATCAAAGCCTTGGTTTTTAGCAAAAGCCTCTGCTTCTCTTAGCAAGACTTGCCCCAAACCTTGTTGACGGTATTCAGCAAGGATCGCCATACGTTGGACTTTTATCTGGCCATTTTCGAGTGGCAGTAAACGAACAGTACCTTGCGCCTCCTGTGCATCTGTATAAAGGACGAAATGGATACAATGTGCCTCATCCTGATCGATTTCTCTCTCAAAGGGAACACCTTGCTCGACAACGAAGACTTGGTTTCTGATACGTACAGCATCGAGATAGATCGGACTCATCGTATCTTTTGTATGAACTACTTTCATCAAACAGCCACCTTTCTTTTCAGTAGTATACTGTAAAGTGATCGGAATGGAAAGTGCATAAAATAAAATCAAAAATAACAGATTTTTTCAAAAGAATGTTATATACTATCATAAAAAAAGGAAAGAAGTGAATTATTTGTTCGATAAGTTAAAACAATCAAAGTTGATGTTCTGGTCATTCGAATTGTTGATTTTAGCAACATTGATCTTAGTCTCCTCGAAAATCAGCTTTGTCTTCCAACCAATCGGGACATTCTTCTCCACATTATTTGCACCAGTTTTGATTGCTGGTTTTTTGTATTATATTTTGAATCCAATCGTTGGATTATTGATGAAAACAAAAATAAAACGGATCTGGGCAGTAGCAATTGTACTGTTATTGTTAGTTGCCGCTCTGGTCTGGATCTTGTTAAGTGTTATCCCAAGTTTAGTCCAACAAATATCTTCCTTGGCCTCTAACACGCCGAACTTTATTCGCCAAGTAGAGACTTGGTTAGCAGAAGTTGCGCAATGGTCCGTATTCAAAGATGTCGATATCAATAAATATTTTGAGCAATTGGATATTTCATATGGCACGATCATCCAACAATTTCTGAGTGGCTTGTCTAATAGCTTAGGTTCGATCGTTGGAACGATTGCTTCAGCGACCATCGTTATTATTACCGCGCCGTTCATCTTGTTTTACATGTTGAAAGATGGCGAAAAACTTGTACCAAACATCAAACGTTTCTTCCCAGAAAAACGAAGAGAGCAAATCGTTGAATTGTTAGGACAGTTGAATAAAACGTTAGCTAATTATATTAGTGGCCAAGCAATTGAATGCTTATTCGTTGGTACATTCACCTTTCTAGGTTATTTTGCATTAGGCGTAGATTACGCCTTCCTTTTCGGAGTAATTGCTGGTTTGACCAACCTCATTCCTTATTTAGGCCCATATTTAGGTTTAGCTCCTGCCTTTTTAGTGACAGTATTCAATGATCCATTCAAAGCATTGCTGTGTTGTGTGGTCGTTTTGATCGTTCAGCAACTAGACGGAAATATCATTTATCCGAATGTCATTGGTAAATCATTGAAGATCCATCCACTAACGATCATTATCGTTCTACTTGTTGCAGGAAACATTGCCGGATTACTTGGGATTTTTCTGGGTGTACCTTTTTATGCGATCTGTAAAACAATCATTTCTTATGTTGTCAAGATCGTAAAAGAAGATAAACAAAACGAGAACAAGAAAAAAATAGCGACGACTCTTGAATCTTAATGATCGAATGGCTATTTTTATTGCAAAGAAAATCGCTTTATGATACCATTTTAACGTGGCTACCTTTAGCCACGTTTTTTTCTTTAAAAAAATAAAAATATAAATGAATAAGGAGAGAATGCGATTATGAATGCTGACCCTGAGAGTCAGTCGCTGTTAGCGCAAATTTTATTATTGATCATTTTGACATTGATCAATGCTTTTTTAGCAGCTTCCGAAATTGCAGTTGTATCGATCAATAAAAATCGGATCGAACAAAAAGCGGAAGAAGGAGATGTTAAATCTAAAAAGCTTTTAAAAATATTGCAGAACCCAAATAACTTCCTATCAACTATCCAAGTAGGAATCACTTTGGTCAATATTTTATCTGGTGCATCTTTAGCTAATACTTTATCCGTAAGATTAGCCCCACTATTAGGTGGCGGTGCCGCAGCAAGAAGTATTGCAAATATTATCGTACTGGCTATTTTGACCTATGTTTCGATTGTTTTTGGAGAATTATACCCGAAAAGGATCGCTTTGAATAAATCAGAAGAGGTAGCGAATTTTACCTCAGGTATGATCCGAATGATTGGTGTCGTAGCGAAACCTTTCGTGTGGCTATTGTCTGCATCTACCAGCTTGTTGGCACGGATAACACCAATGACTTTTGATGATGAAGATTCAAAGATGACCCGCGACGAAATGCGGTATATGCTTGAAAACGAAGGGGTATTGAACAACGAAGAGTTGGAAATGCTTCAAGGTGTCTTTTCCTTAGACACAAAAGTTGCAAGGGAAGTAATGGTTCCTCGAACAGATGCTTTTATGATCGACATTAATGACTCCATTGAAGAAAATGTCAACGAAGTACTATCGGAGAATTACTCAAGAATTCCTGTTTATAATGAAGACAAAGATAAAGTTGTTGGAATTCTTCATACGAAAAATTTATTAAAAGCTGCCCATAAATTTGGGTTTGAACACTTAGAAATCAAAAAAATCATTCAGGAACCACTTTTTGTTCCAGAAACGATTTTTATTGATGATCTATTATATGAAATGAAAAAAACACAAAATCAAATGGCGATCCTGTTAGACGAATATGGGGGAGTCGTAGGTTTAGCGACATTAGAAGACTTACTTGAAGAAATCGTTGGAGAAATCGATGATGAGTCAGACGAAGTAGAAAATCTCTACGAACAAGTCGGTGACTATGAGTATATCATCCAAGGTCGCATGTTGATCGATGAATTTAATGAGGCGTTTGAAAGTAATCTTCACATGAGTGATGTGGATACGATGGCCGGCTATTTGATCACAGCTTTAGGTATGATTCCCGATGAAGGAGAAAAACTTTCATTTGATGTTGAAAATATTACCTTGATTTCTGAAGAAATGGAAGGTTCAAGAGTACTTAAAATTCGTGTGATCTTCCATGATCCAGAAGAAATAGAAGCTGAACCTGAAGAAGAACGTCGCTATTTCAAAAAAGATTTTGAAGATGACGAACCGCGAAGATAAAGCACCTTCGATGATCTTTTAACGAAACAAAGAGCGGATATATCACTTGCTGTATGAAGTGATGTATCTGTTCTTTTTTTGGAGATATCGAATGAAAAGAAAAAGTAAAACTGTTTCGCTTACTTTTTCAAATTGAAGATCCATGCTATACTATTTGAGTTGAAGAAAAGGATAGAGGAACTATCGAATAGTCGAAGGGGTTCTCTTTTATGAAGCAATAGACAAATGAAGAATGGAGTAAATTTATGAACAATCCAGAATTAAAACAGCAAGTGGACAATCGACGCACATTTGCGATCATTTCCCATCCGGATGCGGGGAAAACAACGATCACCGAACAACTGCTTTTATTCGGTGGTGCGATTCGCCAAGCAGGAACGGTCAAAGGGAAGAAAACAGGTAATTTTGCAAAATCTGACTGGATGGAAATCGAAAAACAACGTGGGATTTCTGTTACTAGTTCCGTGATGCAATTTGATTATCACGGTAAAAGAGTCAATATTCTAGACACACCTGGGCATGAAGATTTCTCAGAAGATACGTATCGTACGTTGATGGCTGTCGATAGTGCAGTCATGGTCATAGATAGTGCAAAAGGGATCGAGGCACAAACCAAAAAACTTTTCCAAGTAGTTAAAAGAAGAGGTATCCCTATTTTCACTTTCATCAATAAGTTGGACCGAGATGGTCGAGAACCGCTTGATCTATTAGAAGAATTAGAAGAGTTATTAGATATCGAATCTTGCCCAATGAATTGGCCAATTGGTATGGGTAAAGGATTGGAAGGATTATACGATATCCATCATAACCGAGTAGAATTCTATCGCCCTGAGAATTATCAAGATGAACGCTTAGCTCAATTAGATGAAGAGGGCCACTTGCCAGAAAATCATCCCCTAAGAAATAATTCATTGTACGAGCAAGTATTAGAAGAAGTAGAGCTGTTAAAAGAAGCCGGGGATTCCTTTAATGAAGAAAAAATTGCACGAGGAGAGCAGACGCCAGTATTTTTTGGTTCAGCTTTGACTAATTTCGGTGTTCAGACGTTTTTAGAAACATTCGTTGATTTGGCGCCATCTCCTTACGGACACAAAACCCGTGAAGATCAAGTAGTCAGCCCGTATGAACAAGAGTTTTCTGGTTTCGTCTTTAAGATCCAAGCCAATATGAATCCAGCTCACCGAGATCGTATTGCATTTGTACGGATTTGCTCAGGGACTTTTGAACGTGGAATGGACGTTTCATTGGAACGGACGAACAAAAAATTGAAATTGAGTAATGTCACGCAGTTTATGGCAGATGCCAGAGAAAACGTTGAAAATGCTGTAGCAGGAGATATCATTGGTGTATATGATACCGGAAATTATCAAATCGGCGACACATTATATGAAGGAAAACTAAAAGTAGCTTATGAAGAATTACCTTCATTTACGCCTGAGCTTTTCATGAAAGTAACGGCTAAAAATGTGATGAAACAAAAATCATTCCACAAAGGAATCAATCAATTGGTACAAGAAGGTGCCATCCAATTATATAAAACCTATGTGACTGAAGAATACATCATCGGGGCTGTTGGACAATTGCAATTTGAAGTTTTCCAATATCGGATGTTGAATGAGTACAATGCAGAAGTGATCATGTCGCCAATGGGTAACAAGATTGCTCGTTGGATCGAGCCAGAAGATCTGGATGAGAAAATGAGTTCGAGTCGTAATATCTTAGCGAGAGATCGCTTTGATCAACCGCTATTCTTATTTGAGAACCAGTTTGCAGAGCGTTGGTTTGCTGACAAGTATCCAAACGTAAAATTAAAAAGTTTGATGTAATCAGTGATTCTCGTTACTTGTCAGTTGCTTTATTTTTAACATAAAGCTTAAAAATATTCATTTAGCATATAAAAAAAACAAACACACGGCGATTCATGTTTTCAGTGAATTGTCGTGTGTTTGTTTTGGATTTTAACGTTTTTTTGGTTATTTTGAAAAAATCAATTATAATCAAATAAAAAAATAGATTAGAATATTTTTGCGTATGTATATATAAAATAAGCAAAGAAAGTAGGGAACAAATGGAAACAGAAATCGAAAAAAAACAGCGTATTGAAAGAAAAAAAGCAAAAATGCGTCGAGTATGTCAAATGTTGGATATTGAGAACTGGGAAAAAAATGAACGGATCGTCAAAGAAATCCGCTCGATCATCCAAGCGGATCGACCTGTAAAGGGGAGGGAAGTTGGAAATAGGAAAAAGAAAAAAAGGGAATGCCAAGTGCCGTCGACAAAACCCTTTTGATTCATGATTTAGTTTTTATATCTACATAGCAATTGGTGCATCTAAATTTCTTTTTGGAATAGAGATTTCTACTAATCCCGGTAACTCGATCACTTGGATGTCTTCAGGATGGTACTCAGCGTCATGGATTTTTTTTAAGAAGTAGTGTTGGATTTCTTCAATTTCCTTTGGTTGGATATTGCGATTTTCATTCATCAGAACGATTTCGTTGTGCTCAGGAGCTTCTGTATAAATAACGGTTGTATTTCCTGCGGTATACACCTTGACCATATGTGCATCTGTATTTTCCAACTGATTCAAAACTAATCGTGAATGGCTGTTTGTTACATTAACTAGTTTCATGGCGCTCACCTCTCTTATGTATTTAAGAAATAACTTACATTAATTATAATTTTTTTTTAGTAAAATGAACAGCATTTTGTCTTCTTAAATTTGAATGGAAGAGAAAAAATCGTTACTTTCTTTTCCAAAAATAAAAACAAAAGCGGAGAGTGGCAAACTCTCCGCTCGATTTTTACTACCATTCCAATATGGAATTACTCTGTCGATTCGTTGTTTGCTTCTTTGACTAAACGTTCAGGTTTAGACGTAATGACGATTTTGTCGTCTTTATCTAATTTTGCTTTAAGATCTGAGATCGTTGGATGATCAAGATAGAATTCGGCAATGCCGTCTTCAATTTGTTCTTGGATCGTCCGACGTAATGGTCGGGCACCCATTGCTGGATCGTAACCAAGATCAACCAGCTTTTCTTTGACATTCGTAGGAACGTCCACATGTAATTGTTGAGCCGCCAACAATTGGTTGACATCATCAAGCATGAGAGTAACGATCGTCATCAAGTTTTCTTTTGATAAAGCACTGAACTCGATGATTCCATCAAAACGATTCAAGAATTCTGGTGTGAAATAGTTATTCAATTGATTCAAGACAGAACGAGTCACACCTTCACGAGCAGCACCAAAGCCAACATTGGCTTCTACTTTTCCAGTTCCTGCATTACTTGTCATGATGATGATTGTATCTTTGAAGCTGACTGTACGACCTTGCGCATCGGTTAAACGTCCATCATCTAAGATTTGTAGGAACATGTGTAAGACATCTGGATGTGCTTTTTCTACTTCATCAAGCAAAACCAAACTATACGGATTTCTACGTACTTTTTCAGTCAATTGACCAGCTTCTTCATAGCCGACATAGCCTGGAGGAGAACCAATCAATTTTGCGACACTGTGTTTTTCCATGTATTCTGACATATCGAAACGAATCATTGACTCTTCAGATCCAAATAATTCGTAGGCTAGTTGCTTCGCTAATTCTGTCTTACCAACACCAGTAGGACCAACAAATAAGAAAGAACCAATTGGACGGTTTTTCTTACTTAAGCCAACTCGATTACGACGAATGGCTTTGGCTACCCGATCAACCGCATTATCTTGCCCAATCACATGTTTTTTCAAGTCGTCTGCTAAGTTTTTCAATTGGGTTTGTTCTTTTTCTTTTAATTCACCAACAGGGATGCCTGTACGCTGTTCAACGATTTTTTCCATGTCTTTCTCAGAGATCACTGGGATTTCTTCTTCTGAAAGTTGACGTTCTTGCATTTTTTTCAATTTATTGATTTGATCGCGATAATAAGCTGCTTTTTCGAAATCTTCTTCTTTAGAAGCCAACAACTTTTGTTCTTCCGCTTCTTCTAATTTCTTTTCGATCATTTTTGGATCAACGATTTGGATCGTCAAGTTTTTCTTAGATCCTGTTTCATCCAGTAAATCAATGGCTTTATCCGGTAAAAAGCGATCTTGGATATAACGATTGGACAATCTAGCCGCAGCTTCGATCGCAGCATCTGTATATTTGACGTGATGGTAGTCTTCATAGCGCTTTTGCAATCCTTGTAAAATACTGATTGTTTCATCTACAGAAGGTTCATCGACACGAACAGGTTGCATCCGGCGCTCTAACGCAGCATCTTTTTCAATGATTCGGTATTCATTCAATGTTGTTGCCCCAACCATTTGTAATTCGCCACGAGCTAACGCGGGTTTTAATATATTTCCGGCATCCATGTTACCATCACCAGCTGAACCAGCCCCAACGATTTCATGAACTTCATCTATAAATAAAATGACATTTTCTGCTTGTCTGATTTCTTCAATCAGTTTTTGCATCCGTTCTTCAAATTGTCCTCTGATTCCTGTGCCTTGGACAAGTGAAACAACATCTAAACGAATTACTTCTTTATCTAGTAATTTTTGTGGAACATCGCCATCAACGATTTTTTGAGCGAGTCCTTCAACCACAGCCGTTTTACCGACACCTGGTTCCCCGATCAATACAGGGTTGTTCTTTGTACGGCGATTCAAGATTTCGATCACGCGCTTGATTTCATCATCTCGACCGATGACTGGATCGATTTCACCTTGGCGCGCTTCTTCTGTGATATTGATACCGTATTCGCCTAAAAGACCATCTGAAGCGGGTCCTTGTGGTGGTTGTCCACCATTGAAGTTGTTGTTCCCACCAAATTGAGTAGGGGGAGTTTGTTCATAATTTCCTTGTTGTTGCATTTGACGAGACATCGAACGAAACAGATCGTCCAAACTCCCAAAGCCAAATGGATCATTTTGGGCCATACTTGTTAGACCTCCATTTTGCTGATTTTTGATTTTTTGGTAACAGCTCTGACAATAGTCAAGTTGTGTACGTTGGCCATTGACAGTCGCATACAAGTGAATCGTTGCTTCATTTTTTCCACAGTTTTGACAAAGCATAAAACATTCACGTCCTTTCAAACATTGGTCATTAAGTCTATTTTACATCGCGCCTATCTTTGGGTAAAAGAATAACACTCGATTAACAAACCTTATAAAAGTCATGCCTTGTTGACCATTACTGACCATTTAATTTTATTATACTAATTTTTTGAATAGACGCAAGCAATTGATTCTTTTGTTCAGGCAATGTGACAAAACATTTGGGTACGAGTCTCAAGTTGTCGTCGAATCTGTAGGGGAATATAGCTAAAATCTCATGAATGGTTCAACCACTCGACAATCACTGAGGGGCGAGACGGTTTATTAGATATAAAAAAACATGGAATTTATTAAAACAGGAATAATCGTAACTACACATGAAACAGTTCTACAGAATAGTTTACTGGATTTTCTCTCAATTTAAATGAAAACTGTTGTATCTAAGGAAAAAAAATGGTAATCTTTACAGATGAAAGGGTTCATCTGATTAGTTCTATCATGGATTGCTAAAAAAGAAAACCCTCACATAAAAACAACACTCACTTAAAGGAGACCGATTAATATGGAAAAGAAAGAATTTCACGTAGTAGCAGAAACTGGGATCCACGCACGTCCAGCTACACTATTAGTACAAACAGCAAGCAAATTTAACTCTGATGTAAACTTAGAGTATAAAGGTAAATCAGTAAACTTAAAATCTATCATGGGCGTTATGTCTTTAGGTGTAGGTCAAGGTTCTGACGTTACTATCACTGCTGAAGGTGCTGACGAAGCTGACGCTATGGCAGCTATCGTTGAAACAATGAAGAAAGAAGGCTTATCTGAATAATGGTTGAAATGCTAAAAGGGATCGCCGCTAGTGACGGAGTAGCCGTTGCAAAAGCTTACCTGCTAGTTCAACCGGATTTATCATTCAGTAAGACGACAGTTGAGGATACTTCAGCTGAAGAAGCTCGCTTAGATGATGCTTTAGCAAAATCAACTGAAGAATTACAACAAATTCGTGAAAAAGCAGCGCAAAGCTTAGGTGAAGCAGAAGCGCAAGTATTTGACGCACATTTAATGGTTCTTTCAGATCCTGAAATGATAGGTCAAATCAAACAAAACATCAAAGATAACAGTGTAAATGCTGAATCAGCTCTTAAAGAAGTAACGGATATGTATATCGGTATGTTCGAAGCAATGGAAGATAATGCTTACATGCAAGAACGTGCAGCAGATATTCGTGACGTTGCAAAACGTATTTTAGCACATCTTCTAGGTGTGACTTTACCAAACCCTTCAATGATCAATGAAGAAGTTGTTGTCGTGGCGCATGATTTGACGCCAAGTGACACTGCTCAATTAGATCGTAACTTCGTAAAAGCTTTTGTAACAGATATCGGTGGACGTACATCGCATTCTGCAATCATGGCTCGTTCTCTTGAAATTCCAGCAATCGTTGGAACAAAAGAAATCACTGCGAAGGTAAAAGAAGGCGTAATGTTAGCTGTTAATGGGATCGAAGGCGATGTAGTCATTGAGCCAACAGCAGAACAAAAAGCCGAATTTGAAAAAATCGGTGCAGATTATGCTGCACAAAAAGCAGAATGGGAAAAACTGAAACATGCTGAGACAGTGACTGCCGATGGCAAACACTTTGAATTAGCAGCCAACATTGGTACACCTAAAGATTTAGTTGGTGTACACAACAATGGTGGTGAAGCAGTTGGACTTTATCGTACTGAATTCCTTTATATGGATTCACCAGACTTTCCTACTGAAGAAGACCAATACGTTGCTTACAAAGCAGTATTGGAAGGAATGGAAGGAAAACCTGTCGTTGTTCGTACAATGGATATCGGTGGAGATAAAGAATTACCATACTTGCAATTGCCGCATGAAATGAATCCTTTCTTAGGATACCGTGCATTACGTATCAGCTTGTCAGAACAAGGGGACGATATGTTCCGTACGCAAATGCGTGCGTTATTACGTGCCTCTGTACATGGAAACTTGCGTATCATGTTCCCAATGGTTGCTACACTAAAAGAATTCCGTGGTGCAAAAGCAATCTTTGAAGAAGAAAAACAAAAATTAGTAAATGAAGGCATTGAAGTCTCTGATTCGATCCAAGTAGGGATCATGATCGAGATTCCAGCTGCAGCCGTTATTGCGGATAAATTTGCTAAAGAAGTAGACTTCTTCTCAGTAGGAACAAACGACTTGATCCAATACACAATGGCAGCTGACCGTATGAACGAACGTGTTTCATACTTGTACCAACCATACAACCCATCAATTCTACGTTTGATCAAAAACGTCATTGATGCAGCACATGCTGAAGGTAAATGGGCTGGTATGTGTGGAGAAATGGCCGGCGATCAAATGGCTGTTCCTTTACTAGTAGGTATGGGATTAGATGAGTTCTCAATGAGTGCAACATCGATCTTAAAAACACGTAGCTTGATGAAACGTTTAGATACAAGCAAAATGGCGGAACTAGCGGATCGTGCCCTAAATGAGTGCGATACAATGGAAGAAGTCGTAGAACTTGTCAATGAATATCTAGCTTGATTTTCAGAACAGGCACAGTATTTTGCTGTGCCTGTTTTTTTGTCTTCTTGCAATAATAAATAAAATTCCGTTCCAACTTACAAGTTTGTTGGGAAAAAATCGGACTTAAGGTTGAGTGACAGCTTTCACGCTGTGTTATAATATAAGAGTGAGGGGGAACGTAGATGAAGGTATTATTATATTTTGAAAGTGAGAAGATACTTTCTAAGTCCGGCATTGGTCGTGCACTTGATCACCAAAAGCGTGCGCTTAAAGATGTAGGGATCTCCTATACTTTAGATAGTAAAGAAGACTATGATATTTTGCACATCAATACATATGGTATCAATAGTCACAACATGGTCAACAAAGCGCGTAGAAACGGTAAAAAAATTATTTATCATGCGCATTCAACGGAGGAGGATTTTCGTAATTCCTTTATCGGTTCGAATCAATTAGCACCATTTGTAAAAAAATATTTAGTCGGGTTGTATGAAAAGGCAGATTACTTGATTACACCAACTCCATATTCAAAAAAATTGTTACAAAGTTATGGCATCGATTTACCTATTCAATCGATTTCCAATGGGATCGATTTGGAAAAATACCAACCAGACCCTGTCAAAGAACAAAAATTCAGGGAGTACTTCAATCTTTCACCTGATCAAAAAGTGATTATTTGTGTAGGACTGTTCTTTGAAAGAAAAGGAATCATTGATTTTGTTGAAATAGCCAAACAATTACCAGAATATACATTCATCTGGTTTGGTCATGTGCCGATGTACTCGATCCCAAGTAATATCCGAAAAATCGTGAAAGAAGATCATCCCGATAATGTCATTTTTCCAGGCTATATTCGAGGAGAAATCATCGAAGGAGCTTACTCAGGAGCAGATCTGTTCTTTTTCCCTTCTTATGAAGAAACGGAAGGTATTGTGGTACTGGAAGCTTTAGCAAGTAAACAAAATGTGTTAGTACGTGATATTCCAGTCTATGATGGCTGGCTAGAAGACCAAAAAAATTGTTATATGGGGCGAAACAATGAAGAGTTTTCAAAACTCATTCAAAAAATCATTCAACATGAAGTACCTAGTTTAGTTGAATCTGGCTATCAAACGGCTGAAGAACGAAGTATCAAAAGAATTGGTCAACAACTTCAATCCGTTTATCAACAAGTGCTAAAGGCATCCGATTCTTCAGATGAACAAATGCAAGAATCAAAATAAAGGTAGTTTGGAGGCGAAAAAAGATGAAAATCGGCTTTTTTACCGATACCTATTTTCCACAGGTAAGTGGTGTAGCTACATCGATCAAGACATTAAAAGAAGAACTCGAAAAAATGGGACATGACGTATATATATTTACGACAACAGATCCCAATGCAGACAAGTTAGAAAAAGATGTGATTCGTATGCCAAGTGTTCCTTTTGTATCATTCAAAGAACGTCGAGTAGTGGTACGAGGAATGTGGTACGCCTATTTAGTGGCAAAAGAATTAGAGTTAGATCTTATCCATACTCACACTGAGTTTGGAGCGGGGGTTCTTGGCAAGATGGTCGCAAAAAAATTAAAAATCCCATCGATTCATACGTATCACACGATGTATGAAGATTACCTGCATTATATTGCAAAAGGGAAAGTGATTCGACAATCCCATGTCAAATACTTATCTCGTCTATTTGTGAACCATACGACAGGTGTGGTTTGCCCAAGTGAGCGTGTGATCGAGACATTGCGAAGCTATGGAGTGACAGCGCCATTACGAGTGATACCAACAGGGATCGATATCGAAAAATTTAAACGTCCAGAAATCACACAAGAACAAATCAATGAATTACGTACCTCATTAGGAGTAAAAGAAAACGGCTTGATGATTTTATCTTTAAGTCGAATCTCTTATGAAAAAAATATCCAAGCGTTGATCCAAGGGTTTCCAGAAGTCATCAAACACTATCCAGATGCACGACTAATCATAGTCGGAAATGGGCCTTATGTTGAGCAACTAAAAGAACTGATCACGTCGCTGGATTTAGCTGATGTGGTTCAATTTACTGGAGAAGTCGATAACAATGACGTCGCATTCTATTATCGGGCGGCTGATTATTTTGTGTGTGCTTCGACATCGGAAACACAAGGATTGACGTATACAGAAGCAATGGCAGCTGGTACACCATGTGTAGTTGAAGGAAATGATTATTTGAATCGTTTATTTGATCATGCTTCCCTTGGCCGAACATTTGAACGAGATGAAGACTTTGCACCTGCACTTATTGATTATATTGAAAGCAAAGTTGAAAAAAATCCAGAAGTGTTTGAAAAGAAACTTTACGAGATCTCTGCTACTCATTTTGGTCAATCAATGATCGAATTTTATGAAGATATGCTTGTGTATTACAAAGAAGAGATGCGTAAAAAAGAAGAAGAAGCATCCATTGAGCGGATTAAAATTAAATTAAATTCTTTCAAAAAATAAAAAAACAGTGAATAATCCTAAAAAAATCCTTGTTTCTAGCGTATACTAGCATAGAAACAAGGATTTTATCGTTTAGGAGGGCAAAAGATGAAAATTGGTTTTATCGGCACAGGAGTTATGGGAAGCGCGATTGTTCGTCATTTACAAAAAGCTGGCCATGAACTGACTGTTTATAATCGTACGAAAACAAAAGCTGCGCCACTTATGGAAGAAGGGGCAGTATGGGCAGATAGTCCACAAGAAGTAGCTGAGATGAGCCAAGTCATCTTTACAATGGTTGGCTATCCTCAAGATGTGGAAGAAATCTATTATGGTAAGAAAGGCATTTTCCAAGCAGGCGTTAAGGGGAAAACAGTCATAGATTTGACGACAAGTACGCCAACACTTGCTGAAAAAATTGCAACAAGCGCACAAGAGCTTGGAGCAGAAGCCTTGGATGCCCCTGTCTCAGGAGGCGATCTAGGTGCAAAAAATGGCACCTTAACGATCATGGTGGGTGGAAAAGAGAATGTCTACGAGCAAGTATTACCACTATTTCGTGAGTTTGGAACAACATTTACGTTACATGGTTCAGCTGGAAAAGGACAACACACAAAAATGGCAAACCAGATCATGATTGCCGGAACAATGACTGGCATGACAGAGATGCTCGTTTATGCACAGAAAGCTGACTTAGACTTAGAAAAAGTGATTGCGACGCTTTCAGGCGGTAGTGCGGCAAATTGGTCATTGAGTAATTATGCACCTCGTATTTTACAAGAGAATTATACACCAGGATTTTTTGTCAAACATTTTATCAAAGATTTGAAGATTGCTTTAGCCGAAGCAGAAAAAGTAGGGTTGGACTTACCAGCGACCAAAGAAGCCCGAAAGCTATATGAACAGTTAGCAGAAAAGGGTTTCGAGAACGATGGAACGCAAGCATTGATCAAGCTTTGGTGGGAAGATGGTAGACAGCCGAAAAAAAAATCCTAAAAAACTAGTTTTTTTGGAGAAAATCAATGCAAGTCGACGATGCTTTTGATACAATATAACAGAACTAAGAAAAGGAGGACCTCCGATGGCACATTCACAATTAGTCGCAATCATTAAACGACTGGAGGCTATGGTCGAATCAGCAGACAATGAGCTGCAAGTTCGTCGCTTTGAAAAAGAGGGCGTAGAAAAATGCACCGTAACTTATGATAAAGCGACAGAAACATTTGAACTAACTGAAACAGACACACATCAACAATACGAATTCGACAATATCGATATCGTTGCGATGGAGATCTATGATTTGATTCAATAAGATTTCGAGCTAGCTAAAAGAGCCTGGGATTCAACCAATCGGTTGGATTCCAGACTCTTTTTTTGTTTCCTGTTCGTCTTTTGTCAGTTTACGTTGGTAGCTGATCAAGATTTGAACAGGATCGATTTCTTCTTGAGACAGTTGTCGCTTGAGTGACAACCTATTGTCTTTTTCATAATAGAAATGAGGTGCTTGTCCAGGGGCTGTGATCGTTGTGTCAGCCACTTGACCGTACGAAACCAAGAAATGCTTGATCTTGGTCTCATCGCTAGCTAACGGCATGCTCAATGTGATTCTCGGTGTTCGTAAAAATTTTTTTTGTTCTTGTATCCGACCAGTAAAGTACGTGATCAATTCGATATCCCGTTGTAGAATAGCTGCCTTCTCAAAATTAAGCTGTTCAATAAAATGCAATTGTCGTTTTTTTAAATAGCCTAACAATTTTTTGTTTCTTCCTTGCAATAGACCTTGGATCTCTTTCTTTTTTTGTTCAAAGCTCAGTGCCTTCATTTCAGGAAGTTGGACTTGTAACGCCAAATGACTGATTTCAGAAAGCCAAGGCATTTGATAGTTTTCTTCGATGATTCGAAGGATACTAGGCATTTTTTTATAAAGGCGAAAAGGTCCGTAAGTTCTTGCGGTAGGAATATTCGTGAGAAAAAGACCATCGGATTGAATATGTAAATAGTTATAGTTGTCAAAATAATTCATCCGACGATTGTAGATAGGGCGATAGTGTTGGATCAATTGACACTCTAATAATAAGGCATCTAGTTCAGTATCAACGACAACGATCTCAAAATCTGCAATCGAACGAACCAAGCGCAAGACTTTTTTCGAGTGTTGTTTATTTTGATGAAAGTACGTACTTACGCGATTTTTTAAATTTTTAGCTTTACCCACATAAATGATTTTTCCATCGCTATTTTTCATCAAGTAAACACCAGGTAATAAAGGTAGGTTTTTTACTTTCTCTTTTAAGTGCATAAGCGCTCCCCTAATTGAATTTGAACTAAAAAGATTATAACAGATTTAAAAAAATGAACAATAAAAGGGATTATATTTTATAAATAAATTAGAGAGATACTTTGATAATCAAAATATTTTTTTGTTCTTTTATTTTAATTTTTAGAGGTTAAAAGGTTGATATTAAAGCATTTTGTCATAAGTTTAAAATTAAAAAAAATTAATAATGCAAAAAAATCTAGTTAAAAGGTTGCATTTTGAAAAAAGTTAAGATATAGTTTGAACATCAAAAGATTTGATAATCAAACTAATTTTAGTGGATGGTGGAACATGGAACCTGATTTTAATACAGTAAATGATTATCTCGTTAGTGTCTTCAATGATATTTTGACGATCGAAGAATCCGAATTAAAAAAGTCACAATTCAAAGATCTGTCGATTACAGAGATGCATACGATCGAGGCAATCGGTATGTACAAGAAAAAGACAACTTCAGAAGTAGCCAAAGAACTGTCGATTACTGTTGGGACCTTGACCACTGCTATCAACAAGTTAGTTAGGAAAGGCTACGTTGAGCGTATCCGTAGTGAAGACGACCGACGAGTGGTGAAGCTGGGGTTGACCAAAAAAGGTAAGTTACTTTACCGCGTGCATCAGCATTTCCATCGTGAAATGGTCAAAAACATTATGGATGGTATGGCTACCGACGAACAACAAGCTTTGCTGTCTGCATTGAAAAACTTGCATGATTTCTTGCGAGATTACAAGTGAGGAAGTTTAATGGAACAATTTGGAACGATCACAGCAACGGCAAGTTTCTTACCGGAAAAAATCATCACAAACGATGATCTCTCAAAAATGATGGACACTTCGGATGAATGGATTTCAACCCGTACAGGAATCAAAGAGAGACATTGTGTGACCGAGCAGGAGACTTCCGATTTGTGTTACCTCGTTGCCGAAAAATTACTAAAGAAAAAAACACTCGATCCAAAGGAACTCGATTTTATTATCGTTGCTACGATGTCGCCTGATTATACATCGCCTTCTGTAGCAACTTTAGTTCAAGGAAGGATCGGCGCAACCAAAGCAATCGCATTTGATATCAGCGCCGCATGTTCAGGGTTTGTTTATGCTTTGAGTGTTGCAGAGAAACTGATTCGCTGTGGCTCAATGAAAGGTTTAGTAATTGGTGGCGAAACATTATCTAAACTGATCGATTGGACGGATCGTTCAACCGCTGTCTTGTTTGGTGATGGTGCTGGTGGGGTTTTGTTAGAAGCTGGCTCAAATCAAAAATTAGTGAGAGAATCGCTAGCGGCAGATGGTTCGCGTGCGCAATCCCTTACTTCTGGCTATCTACCAAATCGATCGCCTTTATACACGAAAGATTCAGAAGGTTCTTACTATTTAAAAATGGTTGGACGGGATATTTTTGACTTTGCTGTAAGAGACGTTGCGATGAACATCAAGGAACTCATTCAAGACACACCTGTTGATTATCTGCTTTTGCATCAGGCAAACTTACGAATTATCGAAAAGATTGCTCGCAAAGTAAAAATTCCCCAGGAGCAATTTCTAACGAACATGGATAAATATGGCAATACTTCCGCAGCAAGCATCCCGATTCTTTTAGATGAAGCGATAGAAAGCGGAAAAATTACCTTAGGTCAACAACAAAAAGTGGTATTTACAGGTTATGGTGGAGGATTGACATGGGGAAGTATCCTCATGGAACTATAAACTGATAAAAATAAAAAATATAAAATAAAGAAACAATATCGGAGGAATTATAATATGGTATTCGAAAAAATTCAAGAAATCATTGCGGAAGAATTAGGGAAAGACGCAGAAGAAATCAAATTAACGACAAACATCCAAGAAGACCTTGAAGCAGATAGCTTGGATTTATTCCAAATCATCAACGAAATCGAAGATGAATTTGATGTGAAAATCGAAACAGAAGACGGCATCAAAACAGTTCAAGATTTAGTCACTTATGTTGAAAAACAAACTGCATAATCATCAAGATTAGGTTGGGGGCTGGGACATTTTCCGAAAAAGGAATGTCTTAGCCTTTTTTTAAATGAAACAAAAAGCTATCTATCCTGAATATAAATTGGAGACTATGATGAAAACAGCATTTTTATTTAGCGGACAAGGTGCACAATACCAAGGAATGGGTCAAGACCTCTACCATGAACCCATTGTGAAACAGACTTTTGATGAAGCTAGTCAGATCTTGGGCTATGATATGGCGGAGCTTTGTTTTTCAACAAATGAACGTTTGGATCAAACAATCTATACGCAGCCAGCTATTTTAACTGTCAGCATTGCGTGCTATCGTTTGCTAAAAGAACGTGGGATCACTCCTCAAGCCGTTTTAGGGCTTAGTTTAGGTGAGTATTCTGCTTTAGTAGCCAGTGGCGCGCTTTCCTTTAGAGAAGCGGTAGCATTGGTCGAAAAAAGAGGCACGTTTATGACAGACGCTGCACCTACCGGTAGTGGAAAAATGGTAGCTGTGATGAACGCACCGGTGGATGTCATCGAGAGCTGTTGTAAGCAGGCGGAAGAAACGGGGATCGTTTCCCCCGCAAATTACAATACACCTCAGCAAATCGTCATCGGAGGGGAAGAAAAAGCAGTGGATCAAGCGGTGGCACTATTACAAGAACAAGGGATCAAACGAATGATTCCACTCAATGTAAGTGGCCCTTTCCATACAGCAATCTTAGAACCTGCTGCTAGACAATTAGCGGAGGAACTAAGCAAGATCGTTTTTTCAGAACCTGAAATACCTGTGATCAGCAACACCACGACAGAGATCATGACGAAAGAAAGAATTTCAGGTTTACTTGAACAACAAGTGATGAAACCCGTTCGTTTTTACGAAAGTATCGAAAAACTTAAAGATTTAGGGATCGATCAAGTGGTCGAAGTCGGGCCCGGTAAAGTATTAAGTGGCTTTATGAAAAAAATCGACAAGTCGATCGCCGTTGCACGTGTGGAGAATCAACAAACATTTGAAGAAACAATCAATCGATTGTCATAGGAGGCAAGTTATGGACGTAACTGGAAAAAATGTATTTATTACAGGCAGTACACGAGGAATCGGTGAAGCGATCGCTTTAGCCTTTGCCAAAGCAGGCGCAAACATCTTTTTAAATGGTCGTGGAGAGATCCCAGCCGAAAAAATCAATGCGATCAAAGCGCATGGGGTTGAATGTGTAGGGATCACAGGTGATATCTCCGATTATGACAAAGCAGGAGAGATGATCAAAGAAGCAGAACAGCAGTTGGGTTCTGTCGATATTTTGGTCAATAATGCGGGAGTTACGAATGATAAACTTGTCCTACGTATGGATGCAGATGATTTCAAAAAATGTTTGGATATCAATCTAACAGGAACTTTCAATATGACACAGCACGTGCTAAAGAAAATGATGAAAAAAAGAGAAGGCGCGATCATCAATCTTTCAAGTGTTTCAGGATTGATCGGTAACTTGGGTCAAGCCAATTATGCAGCAAGTAAAGCAGGGGTTGTCGGTTTCACTAAATCTGTGGCAAGAGAAGTTGCCACACGAGGAATCACATGTAATGTGATTGCTCCGGGGTTTGTCACTACAGATATGACAGATGTATTATCCGAAAAAGTAAGAGAACAAGCAGAAAAACAAATTCCAATGCAACGTTTCGGCCAAGTGGAAGATATTGCGGAAGCCGCATTGTTCTTAGCGAAAAGTTCGTATATCACAGGTCAAGTCATCAATGTTGACGGCGGATTGGTCATGCACGGATAGGGAGGAAAATTTATGAATCGAGTAGTAATTACAGGTTATGGAGTCACTTCACCGATCGGTAATGATGCAGATAGTTTTTTAGCTAGTTTAAAAGCTGGGACAAATGGCATTGCACCGATCACAAAATTTGATGCAACAGACACAGGAATCACTTTAGCAGGTGAAGTAAAAGACTTTCCTTTTGATAAATATTTTGTAAAAAAAGATAGCAAACGTATGGATATGTTTTCAATCTACGGCATTTATGCTGCAATGGAAGCATTGACAATGAGTGGAATTGAAAAAGAAACGATCAACCAAGATCGTTTTGGCGTTATCGTTGGCTCTGGGATCGGTGGGTTACCAACGATCGAAAGCCAAGTCATCCGCATGCACGACAAAGGAGCAAATCGTGTATCACCAATGTTTGTTCCAATGTCGATCGCCAATATGGCAGCTGGTAATATTGCGCTACGTGTAGGGGCGAAAGGAATTTGTACGTCGATCGTGACCGCTTGTGCCAGTGGAACGAATGCGATTGGTGAAGCATTCCGCAACATCAAACATGGTTATTCCGATATCATCCTTGCAGGTGGAACAGAAGCAACAATCTGTGAAATGGGGATCGCCGGATTTGCGGCATTGACTGCTTTGTCAACATCGACAGATCCTGAACGTGGTTCGATGCCATTTGATGAAGACCGTAATGGTTTTGTCATGGGTGAAGGGGCAGGAGTATTAGTCCTTGAATCACTGGAACATGCACAAGCTCGTGGCGCAAAAATCTATGGTGAAGTCGTGGGTTACGGTTCAAATTGTGATGCTTACCATATGACAGCTCCAACACCAGATGGTTCTGGTGCGTCAAAAGCAATGAAATTGGCGATGGAAGAAGCCGGGATCGATGCAAAAGAAGTGGGCTATATCAACGCACACGGAACAAGTACACCAGCAAATGATCAAGCAGAAGCTAAAGCGATCCAAATCGCTTTAGGAGACTCTTTCAAAGAAACCTATGTCAGCAGTACGAAATCAATGACTGGACACTTATTAGGTGCTGCAGGTGGGATTGAGGCGCTTGCCACTTTGATGGCGTTAGAGCATCAGTTTATTCCACCAAACATCAATGTTGAAAAACAAGATCCTGAAATCGATCTGAACGTTGTGATCAACGAAAGTAAACCAGCTGAACTGTCTTATGCCATGAGTAATTCATTAGGATTTGGTGGACATAATGCTGTACTATGTATGAAACGCTGGGAGGAATAATGTTGAAGATCAATGAAATCAAAGAATTAGTCAGTCAATTTGATCAGTCAACTTTAACAGAATTTGACTTGAAAGACGGACAATTTGAATTATATATGAATAAAAATGAAATGAGTCGGGGAATGGGGCAAACAGTACCAACAACGAGTGCTTCTGAACCACAACCTCAACAAGTTGTACCGGCTTTACCAAAAGAAGAAAGCCATGCTGTTCAACCGGAAGCAGTTGCGCCGACAATTGATGGGACTGAAGTGAAATCACCAATCGTTGGAATCGTCTATCTACAACCATCTCCTGACAAGCCAGCATTCAAAAAAGTAGGAGACAAAGTTTCTAAGGGTGAAGTGATCTGTATCATCGAAGCAATGAAATTGATGAACGAAGTAACCAGTGATGTCGATGGTGAGATCGTTGCGATCTTGATCGACAATGAAGAAGTCGTAGAATACGGACAACCACTCTTTATCATCCAACCAAATTAAGCCAAGGAGAACCAGACCTATGAATATACAAGAAATCAAAGAAATCATCCCTCATCGCTATCCGCTGTTGCTGATTGATCGAGTGGAAGAAATCGTCGAAGGCGAACGGATCGTTGCTAAAAAAAATGTGACGATCAATGAACCTTTTTTCCAAGGACATTTTCCAGAAGAACCTGTGATGCCTGGGGTTTTGATCGTAGAAGCGATGGCCCAAGCAGGAGCAGTAGCTCTATTATCATTGGAACAGTTCAAAGGAAAAACTGCTTACTTTGGCGGATTAGATAAAGCGAAGTTTCGTAAAAAAGTGACTCCTGGAGATACGTTGATATTAGAAGTGGAAATCACTAAAATCAAGTCTTCTGCAGGAATAGGCAAAGGAATTGCAAAAGTGGACGGCAAAAAAGTTGCTGAAGCTGAATTAACCTTTATGATTGGATAGGTGAGTTATGTTTTCAAAAGTCTTGATAGCAAATCGCGGCGAAATAGCCGTACGGATCATTCGTGCCTGCCGTGAGCTTGGAATCCAAACCGTTGCGGTCTATTCTGAAGCGGATGCGGAGGCATTACACACACAATTAGCAGATGAAGCCGTCTGCATCGGTCCTGCAAGAGCAACAGATTCCTATTTGAATGTACAAGCAGTTCTAAGTGCAGCCATCGTTACAAAAGCAGAAGCAATCCATCCTGGATTTGGATTCTTATCAGAGAACAGTCGATTTGCTTCGATGTGTGAAGAATGTAATATCGTCTTTATTGGACCTAAAAGCAAAACGATCGATGATATGGGAAATAAAATCAACGCACGTCAGTTGATGCAACAAGCAGATGTTCCTGTGATCCCAGGTAGTGATGGTGTGCTATCGACTGTTGAAGAAGCACTGGAAGTGGCAGAAAAAATTGGCTATCCAGTGATGCTCAAAGCCGCCGCTGGTGGTGGCGGTAAAGGAATCCGCAAAGTCTTGTCAAAAGAAGAATTACCACAACATTTTTCATCCGCCCAACAAGAGGCAGCAGCTGCTTTTGGTAACGATGATATGTATTTGGAAAAAATCATTTATCCCGCAAGACATATTGAAGTGCAAATATTAGGTGATCAATTTGGTCATGTTCTGCATCTAGGTGAACGTGATTGTTCCTTACAACGAAATAATCAAAAAGTCTTAGAAGAATCACCATCTGTTGTGATCTCTGAAGAAAAACGAAATCACTTAGGTGCAGCAGCTGTTAGAGCAGCAAAGGCAGTGAACTATGAAAATGCAGGAACGATCGAATTTTTAATGGATGAATCCGGTGATTTTTATTTTATGGAAATGAACACCCGCATCCAAGTTGAACATCCAGTAACAGAAATGGTCACAAATATCGATCTTGTCAAAAAACAAATTGAGGTTGCGGCCGGACGACCACTAGAGATCCAACAAGAAGATATCATTTTCCAAGGGCATGCGATCGAATGCCGGATCAATGCAGAAAATCCAGCATTTCATTTCGCGCCTTCACCAGGTAAAATCAAGAATTTGTTGCTGCCAGCTGGTGGTATGGGATTAAGGGTCGACAGCGCGGTTTATTCTGGTTACACGATTCCGCCTTATTATGATTCAATGATTGCTAAGGTCATCGTACATGGCGATACACGTTTCGATGCGTTGATGAAAATGCAACGGGCATTGAGCGAGATCGTAACAGATGGCGTGATCACGAATGCTGAATTCCAAATGGATCTGATCAGTCACCCTGCAGTGATTGCTGGTGATTACAGTACCGCATTCTTACAAGAAGAGTTTTTACCAAACTGGATTCCCGAGACGGAGATAGGAGACGAATAAGATGGCTTTATTCAAAAAGAAAAAATACATTCGAATCAATCCTAATCGAGAAATCAAGCCAACGAATGCACCATCGGTCCCTGACAATATGTGGGCGAAATGCCCGAATTGTAAACATATCATCTACACGAAAGATATTGGGGAAGAAAAAGTATGTCCACACTGTAGTTATAACTTTAGGATCGGCGCATGGCAGCGATTAGCGTTGATCATTGATGAGAAAAGTTTAGAGGAATGGGATACGGATCTCGTCACGAAAGATCCCCTTGATTTTCCTGATTATCAAGAAAAGATTGGCAAGATGCAAGAAAAGACTGGCTTACATGAAGCAGTTCTAACTGGTCAAGCGACTATTAAAGGTATTCCTTTTGCTATCGGTGTCATGGACCCTAATTTTATCATGGGAAGTATGGGCACGATCGTTGGGGAAAAGATCACACGCTTGTTTGAACGTGCGGCGAGTAAAAAATTACCCGTCGTATTGTTCACTGCTTCAGGGGGCGCCCGGATGCAAGAAGGGATTTTCTCTCTCATGCAAATGGCCAAAATCTCCGCAGCGGTCAAACGTCATGGCAATAAACAGCTATTTTATTTGACTGTCTTAACAGATCCGACGACAGGTGGTGTTACCGCCAGCTTTGCGATGGAAGGGGATATCATCTTAGCTGAACCACAAAGTTTGATCGGCTTTGCTGGCCGCCGAGTGATTGAACAAACGATCAAACAAGAACTACCAGAAGATTTCCAAAAAGCAGAATTTTTACTGGAACATGGCTTTGTGGATCAAATCGTTCCACGAAAAGAACTCAAGGATACGATCCATCAATTACTAGAATTGCATACGCAGAAAGGATGGATCAACCATGAATAAAACTGCTCATGATATCGTCCAACTGGCGCGAGCAAAAGATCGTTGGACAAGTCTTGATTTTTTTGAAACGATTTTTGAAGGCTTCCAAGAGTTTCATGGTGATCGCTTATTTGGTGATGATGAAGCGATTGTCGGAGGTGTGGCAAAACTAGCCGGAAAACCTGTGACCGTCATTGGCATCCAAAAAGGTCGTGACTTACAAGAAAATATTCGCCGGAATTTTGGTTCTCCTCATCCGGAAGGTTATCGTAAAGCACTGCGTTTAATGAAGCAAGCAGAAAAATTCAACCGTCCGGTCATTACGTTGATCAACACTGCTGGTGCCTATTGTGGAATCGGTGCAGAAGAACGTGGCGAAGGGGAAGCGATTGCCCGCAATCTATTAGAAATGTCGGATTTGAAGGTACCGATCATCAGTATCATTATTGGTGAAGGCGGTAGTGGCGGGGCTTTAGCCTTAGCCTTAGCCGATGAAGTCTGGATGTTAGAACAAACGATCTATGCTGTTTTATCACCAGAAGGCTTTGCTTCGATTCTTTGGAAAGACGGCAGCCGAGCAGCCGAAGCCGCTGAATTGATGAAAGTCGCTGCTGGTGAATTATTAGAGTTAGACGTCATCGATCGAGTGATTCCCGAAACATTCAATGGAGAGCATTTAGGCAAAGAAAAAGTTGCGCGTATGATGCAAAAAGCATTGATCGAAAAACTGACTGAACTCTGTCAGAAACCAACTGAAGAATTGATCGAACAACGCTACCAACGTTTTCGTAAATATTAAAGGTAACGCGTCATATGCACGCTTCGCTTATGTAAATGAAAAACTGTAGAGGGATTCCTCTATAGTTTTTTTGTGTATGAACAAATAGCTTAATCTCTAGTAGAATGATGGTTGCTTGTGTGTCAATAAATAATGAAAAGTATTGATTATTGTCGATACAGAATTCATGTAAAAACAGTATTATAAAACATAATTTTGTTATTTTTAATGTATATGATATCTTTGTTTAAAAGGAGTTGATGTAGTGTTGGACAAATTGTCGAATGTTCTTTTTTTATGGAGTGTTACTTTCGGTAACGCTATTTTTGCCTGGCTGTTCTAAATCGGATGATCATCAATTAGAAAACGCCGAGATCGTTCAACTAACGAATGCTGGGACGATACAAAACAGAGGTAGTTATACTCTTAAAGAGGGCAATTTAGAAA
This sequence comes from Enterococcus mundtii, assembly GCF_002813755.1. Classification (NCBI taxonomy): domain Bacteria; kingdom Bacillati; phylum Bacillota; class Bacilli; order Lactobacillales; family Enterococcaceae; genus Enterococcus; species Enterococcus mundtii. Next base: position 821,994 of record NZ_CP018061.1, read on the forward strand.
TCATGAAAGAAATCCAACTGGCACAAAACCTAGATCAAGTCCCGTCTAATCTGAAACTCTCAAGCAGTGAAGAACAAGAAATCAAAAGTTTGCTGACACCTGATTTTACAACCGAAGAACAAGAATTAAAAACGACTGAACTTTTTCAAACGTTTGTTAAAGAAATCAAACATGTAACAGTCGAAGTAAATCAGAAGAAGAAAACGACAACATTAGTCGGAAAGGATTATCGAAAAGAATTTTCTTGGGTAGGTGAAAGTGGAAATCGTTTATCTGACTCACATAAGATTGAATATAGTTTTGTGTCAGGGAATGAGGAATAGTTGAGTAAAGGAATAGCCTTAAAAAACGATGCTTCTTGCATAATGATTATTGAAGTAGAGGAATTTCAGAATAATTTGAACAGAAAGAAGGGGGGCACCATCTTTTCCCTGTTCTTTTAATTGATTAAAAATATTTTTCTGTACCGAATCAGGATTTTTGATTTGAAATTTTAAAAGTTGTTGAAACCATAGGTATCTCTTTTTAGTGCTGGATATTGATACTTAACTATTTAAGTAGGCCATCTGAATAGTTATAGTGTAAGGCGTTCTTGGTGTGTGCATAAACTTGCTAACGTATCTTATCGTCTTGGTATAGCTTTCAGGAAGTTATATTATCCAGATATTCGCGAAACATCCATTACACAGTAATCGACCATTTGTTTCCCACATAAAGAATGCCTTGTTACAATTACACTATTATGATAAGTTTAATGTAGTGTATTTGTAACGTAAGTGAGGGGATTAAATGAAAGATAAGCTGAAAGAGTTGTTGCGTATTCGCGATGGAAATTTATCTATGAAGGAAGCTAGAAAATTAGGAATTTCAGCAACTACTGTACAAAGATTGGTGAATCAAGGAATTTTAATGAAAGTTGATCGTGGTTATTATGTAGAGACTGGTCATGGAATCGATGATTTATTTTGTCTTCAGCAACGATTTTCCAGAGGAATATTTTCTCATGAAACGACATTAGATATATATCAACTTTCTACAAACATGCCGAACTTCATTCATTTGACTTTTCCACATGGTTATAATGTGAATCGTTCAATTACGAAAGAGCAACAGTTACAATTTCATTTTGTGAAGAAGGAAGTATACGAGTTAGGGAAAGTGGAGGGCACTTCCTTTCAAGGAAATCCTATTATTATATACGATAAGGAACGAACTCTTTGTGATATTTGGAATCCGAGATATGAAATTGAATACGAAATGAAATTAGAAGCTTTAAAAGAGTACATGAGAGATCCTATGAGAGACCCAAGTAAATTAAGAGATTATATGACAAAACTACATGTAGAAAAAGAAATGAAATATCATATGCAGAGTTTGTATTGATGGAGAGAAAATATGACCCCTACACAATTTACAGCAAAAACAAGAAATCTTGCAAAAAGTATAGGATTAAATGCACAGTTAGTTCAAAGGCATTTTATGATGGATCGCTTAGTTGAACAAATCTCTGAATCGAAGTATAAAAATGACTTTATTTTGAAAGGTGGTTTTCTATTAGGTTCAAAATATGGAATTGATAGAAGAACAACAATTGATATTGATACGACATTTAGAAATAGTAAATTAACTAAAGAAAAATTGGAGAACATCTTTAAAGAATTAACTAGTAAACCTACGAAAGAGGGAATTGTTTTCTCTGTTCAAGAGATTAAAGAGACAAGGGAAATTGATTTTTATCCTGGGTTTCAAATTAAATTGATTGCTCATTTAGAAAAAATACGTGTCCCATTTAAATTGGATGTAACAACAGGAGATTCTATTTATCCTGAAGTAGATATACATCATCATCAATTGATGTTTGAAGATAAAAAAGTAGAGATTCCAGCTTATCCAACAGAACAGATTATTGCAGAAAAGCTGAGTGCTACATTTAGCTTTGGGACAGACAATTCGAGATTGAAAGATTACTACGACCTATTTGCCATCCCAAAACTAGAAAATATTGATATGAAAGAGCTATATAAAAGTGTCCGAAATACATTTACAAAACGTGGAGACAACAAACCGTTATCTTTTTATTATGAAAGGGAAATCGAAAAAATAAAAGGGAGCGATTATTTGGAAAAACTATGGGACAAATATCGCTCAGTTAATTCTTTTGCGAATTCTATTTCATTTGCAGATACAGTTAACGGAGTTGCTTATCTAATGCAAAATGTAATCAAAATTGAAAATCAAGAAAGAAAACAATAGTTTACAAGAATTGAACAAATCAAGATGACATACGATATTAATTGTGTGATTTAGCGTAAATCAGCGGAACTAATGAGCTTGGTACAGAGGTTTTTGGCCTTGAAAAACAAAGTAAAATAGACTGAAAATCAAATAAAAAAAGCTGAGACTTGGTTCTCAGCTTTTTTTCATTTCTTCCCTTGAAATATTAAAATAAATATTCTTAATTCGTGGTTATTATTCATTATTAAAGCATAAAAGTGAAATAAAATAAATAAATATACAAAAAATGGTTTATTTTTGAAATTTTCATGCTATAATGACAGAACAAAATGAATAAGGGGCGAGACAATGAAAAAGATTTCAGGAATTATTTTATTTTTAGTTACAACATTCGCATTAGGAGCGTGTGGTAATGGGGATGCAGCAGAATCAAACGATCAATTGGCAGAAATCAAGGAAAGTGGTGTATTGAAAGTAGCAACATCTGCTGATTATGCGCCGTTTGAATTTCATACGATCGTCGATGGGAAAGATCAAATCGTCGGATCAGACATTGATTTAGCAAATGCCATTGCAGATGAACTTGGTGTGAAACTGGAGCTTTCAGATATGAGTTTCAATACAGTGCTAGCCTCTTTAAAAGAAGGAAAAGTCGATGTAGCGATTTCAGCAATTTCAGCGACCGCAGAACGGAAAGAACAATTTGATTTCACCGATAATTACTATAATCCGCCACAAGTTCTCGTGATCAATAAAAAAGATGAAGACACGTTAACAAGCATTGATCGCTTGGCAGGTAAAAGCTTAGGGGCGCAAAAAGGCTCGATCCAAGAAGCGGTGATCAACGAACAAATCAAAGAAGCTAAAGTAGTCACGATCGATAAAGTACCAAATATGGTGATCGAGATCAATCAAGGTTCGCTGGATGGCATGGTCGTTGAACAAACGATTGCCGAAGCATATATCGCTCAAAATCCCAACTTGATGATTGCAGATATTCCTTTGGAACAATCAGATGATGAAGCTTTTGCTATTGCCTTGCCAAAAGGAAGTACAGAATTACAAGAAGAGTTGAATAAAATTATCAAAAAACTAAGTGATGAGGGAAAAATCGATGAATTCATCAAAAAAAATCATGAACTAGCTGAACAAACAGCGACAGAATAGAGGGACGCAGTGTGAATTTTTCGTTTTTAGATAAGTACTTACCGTATTTTTTATCCGGCGCGGTCGTTACGATCGTCATTTCGATCTTGACAGTCATCTTTGGTACAATGATTGGCCTAGCCATGGCACTGATGAAGCGCTCAAAGATCAAGCCTTTGAATTGGTTAGCTAATAGTTATATCGAATTACTAAGAGGCACACCGATGTTATTGCAGATCATGATCGGATTCATCTTATTGCAACGTTTCTTTCCAGCGGTGGATTGGTCCGTGGGGATTTTAACGATCGACTTAGGGCGTTTGATACCAGGAATCATCGTATTATCACTGAACTCTGGGGCGTATGTTGCTGAAATCATCCGTGGAGGAATTGCGGCTGTTGATATGGGACAAACAGAAGCTTCGTATTCACTAGGCTTACGTCCTGTACAGGCGATGCGTTATGTCATTTTCCCACAAGCGTTGAGAAATATTTTGCCACCATTAGGAAATGAGTTTGTCACGTTGATCAAAGATTCTTCTTTACTGACAGTGATCGGTATCAATGAATTGATGGGATCTGCTCAAATCGTTATCTCAAACTCCTATATCCCATTGGAACCTTATTTTATTGCCGCAGGGTTATACTTCGTTATGACCTTTGTAACATCGCGGTTGTTGAGTAGTTGGGAGAAAAAACTCGGAAAAGGGTATCAACGTTAGGAGAGAATGTCGTATGGAAAAATCAATAGTATCGATCAAACAGCTAAGTAAATCATTTGCAGAAACAGAAGTATTGAAAGGAATTACTACGACCATTTCCGCCGGGGAGGTCGTGGTGATCATCGGTCCTTCAGGTTCAGGAAAAAGTACGTTTCTCCGTTGTTTGAATCTACTCGAATCCCCTACAGCTGGTACGGTGGAGTTTGAGGGAACGGATATCACACACAAGCAACACGATATTTTTAAAACAAGAGAAAAAATGGGCATGGTTTTTCAACAGTTCAATCTATTTCCCAATATGACAGTATTAGAAAATATCACCTTATCACCAATCAAAGTGAAAAAAATGCCTAAGAAAGAAGCCGAGGCGATCGCTTTGGAATTATTGGCAAAAGTTGGCTTGTCAGATAAAGCCACCGCCTATCCTTACTCTTTATCAGGTGGACAGCAGCAACGGATAGCGATTGCCCGAGCGTTGGCAATGCAACCAGACGTCATGTTGTTCGATGAGCCCACTTCGGCACTTGATCCAGAAATGGTGGGTGAAGTACTCTCGGTTATGTTGCAATTGGCACAAGAAGGGATGACGATGGTCATTGTCACTCATGAAATCGGCTTTGCGAAAGAAGTGGGTGATCGAATCATCTTTATGGATCAAGGACAGATCGTGGAAGAGGGGACACCTAGTGAAGTGCTGGAGCGGACGAGCCAGCCTCGGACCATCGATTTTTTGGCCAAAGTACTGTAGTAAAAATTAAGATATAAGGAATGGCGCTCTTTTTCCAACATTACCTATGGATAGTGATTTCAGTTCTTTAGGTTTTTCTAAAATTGTATGAATGATGTTCCAAAAGTAACTCTTTCAGTAATAAGCAACCAACTCCAGAAATAGAAGAATCTATTTTATGAGCTGGTTGCTTATTTTTTGGAGTTGGTTTCTTCTGTTATTCCCTCCATTAAAAGGTTTAATGTATAGAGGTAGTTTTTTTTTAGATTTTACAGTATAATATGGGGTTGAGGAGTACATATCGTGCTCCTTCATTTTTTGCAGATGAGGAGACAACATGTTTTCAAATTATAAACCTACATGGATGGTAGAAGCCGTCTATAAAATTACCCCTGCACAACTGAAAAAACTAGGGATCAAAGCCGTCTTGACGGACCTTGATAATACACTGATTGCTTGGAATAATCCAGATGGAACGGAAGAATTGTTCACTTGGATTTTAGAAATGAGAAATGCGGGCATACCAGTAGTCGTTGTTTCTAACAACAACTCAGAACGCGTAGCTCGTGCAGTTAAAAAATTTGAGCTACTTTATGTTGCAAGAGCGTTGAAGCCTTTGCCAGTGGGAATCAATAAAGCAAAAAAAATGTTGGATCTGGCAGATGAAGAGATCATCATGATCGGTGATCAGATCATGACCGATATTCGTGGCGCGAATAGTGCCGGTATCCGTAGTGTCTTAGTTAAACCAATCATTGAAACTGATAGTTGGAAGACGAAATTCAATCGGTTCTGGGAACGTAAGATCATGAGTTATTTAGTAAAGAAACATCCAGATATGGATTGGCGAGGTGGCATTGAATGAACGAAGAATTGCAATGTATCGGTTGTGGCGTGATGATCCAAACAGAATATCCTGATGAATTAGGCTATACACCAAAAGCAGCACTCGAAAAAGGGTTAGCAACAGGGGATGTTTATTGTCAACGTTGTTTCCGTTTGAGACATTATAATGAGATCCAAGATGTATCATTGACAGATGATGATTTCTTGCGATTACTAAATGAATTAGGACAAAAAGACGCATTGATCGTCAATGTGGTTGATATCTTTGATTTCAACGGCTCACTGATTCCTGGTTTACATCGTTTTGTCGGCAATAATCCTGTTCTTTTGGTAGGAAATAAAGTCGATATTTTACCTAAATCATTGAAAAAATCAAAAATGATCCAATGGATGAATGAGCGTGCCCATGAAGCAGGGCTAAGACCTGTTGAGGTGTTGTTGACAAGCGCAAAAAAAGCACCTGAAATGACAACACTTCTAGAGAAAATCGAAAAATATCGTGAGGGTCGAGATGTATATATCGTTGGTGTGACGAATGTCGGAAAATCGACATTGATCAATCAGATCATCAAAAATACGGCAGGTGTCCAAGAAGTGATCACGACTTCGCAGTTCCCAGGAACAACGTTAGACAAAATCGAGATCCCATTGGATGATGGCCAATTTTTGATCGATACACCAGGAATTATCCATCGTCATCAAATGGCCCACTATTTAGGCAAAAAAGACTTACGTATCATCGCACCGACAAAGGAAATCAAGCCTAAGGTGTATCAGCTGAATGAAGGTCAAACGCTTTTCCTTGGAGGATTAGCTCGATTCGACTTTATCAGTGGCAAACGAGGTTCATTTATTGCTTATGTATCAAATGATGTCAATTTACATCGGACAAAATTAGAAAAAGCCGATGCTTTTTATGAAAAACATGTAGGCGGCTTATTGCAACCACCACGTCCGAATGAAGTCAGTGAATTCCCTGAACTTGTTCGCTTTGAGTTTTCTGTAAAAGAAAAGACAGATATCGTCTTTGCAGGACTAGGCTGGATCACGGTAACGGAACCAGCAGTCATCGCAGGCTGGGCGCCAAAAGGGGTACATGTGTTAAGAAGAAAAGCACTGATTTAAGAAAGAAGGAAAAACATGAGTTTAAGAGGAAAGCAAAAACGATTTTTACGTAGTCAGGCACACCATCTACAACCGATTTTCCAAATCGGTAAAGGTGGGATCAATGAAGCGATGATCGTCCAAATCGAAGAAGCACTTGAAAAAAGAGAATTGATCAAAGTATCATTGTTGCAAAATACAGATGAAATCGCGGAAGATGTGGCACAAGTATTAGAACAAGCCATCGCATGTGAAGTGGTTCAGATCATCGGACGCGTGCTTGTTTTATACAAAGCATCATCTAAAGAGAAATACCAACGGATATCTAAAGAAGTACATGCAATCTAAGGAGTGACGAAGATGAAATCGCAAGCGAAATCCTTTGTTCGACCTCAAGTATTTCCAAAAGAAATGCCCCATCTTTATGAGAAAAGAAAACAGGTGGGGATCTTGGGCGGAACTTTCAATCCTGTGCATCTAGCCCATCTAGTGATGGCAGAACAAGCAGGACAGAATTTAGGACTAGACCATGTCTGTTTAATGCCTTCCTATCAACCACCTCATGTGGATGAAAAGCCAACTATACCGGCAGAACATCGCTTAAACATGCTGGAACTTGCGATCGAAGACAATCCTTTTCTAACGATTGAAACGATTGAAATCGAACGAGGCGGCAAAAGCTATACGTATGACACGATGAAGGCTTTGACTCAAAATAATCCTGATACGGACTACTATTTTATCATCGGCGGTGATATGGTCGAATATTTACCAAAGTGGTACAAAATCGACGAGTTATTGACAATGGTCCACTTTGTCGGTATCCATCGACGTGGGTATCAAGTGGAAACCCCGTATCCTGTGATCTGGGTCGATGTCCCTGAGATTGATCTAAGTTCGACAAAGATTCGTCAAAAAATTCAACAAGGTTGTTCCGTCCGTTATTTGATCCCAGATAAAGTCTTGGATTATATTCAGAAAGAAGGATTGTATCAACATGAATTATAGTACAGATTATACGGCCTATACTCGAGAAATTTTGATGCAAAAAGTCCAAATGAGAATGAGTGAACAACGCTTCAAACATGTCTTGGGTGTAGAACAAACAGCTGTTGCACTTGCTGAAAGGTATGGTTGCTCGCCAGAAAAAGCGAGTATCGCCGCATTGACACATGATTATGCGAAAGAACGACCAGACGATGAGTTTATCTTATTCATCGAACGTGAGCAACTTGACCCAGAATTATTAGCTTATGGAAATGCAATTTGGCACGGATTAGTCGGTGCATCATTTGTTGAACGAGAATTAGGCATCACTGATGAGGAGATCTTACAAGCAATCCGTCTCCATACGACAGGAGCTGCTGAGATGTCCTTACTCGATAAAGTCATCTATGTGGCTGACTATATCGAACCAGGACGTTCTTTTCCAGGTGTCAAAGAAGCCCGTGAGATTGCCATGATCGATTTAGATGAAGCAGTTGCATTCGAAACCAAACATACATTAGCACATTTGATTGCGCAAGAAAGCAAAATTTATCCAAAAACAATTGAAACATATAATCATTGGGTGGCAAAATAGCTGACCCATTAGGAGGAAATCATCATCGATAGTAAAGAACAATTAAAAATCGCTGTCCAAGCAGCAGATTCAAAACGTGCAGAAGATATTTTAGCTTTAGACGTCCGTAAAGTGTCGCTATTAGCTGACTACTTTATGATCTGTTCAGCAAACAGTGAACGTCAGATCAATGCCATCGTGGAAGAAATCATTGAAAAAGAAGAAGAAAGCAAATACGAAGTAAAACGCGTAGAAGGAAAAGAAGGCGGCAAATGGATTCTGATCGATCTAGGTGATTTGATCATCCATGTATTCCATGCCCCAGAACGTGGTTTTTATAATTTAGAGAAGTTATGGTCGGATGCGCCACTTGTCGATTTGACTGAATGGTTGGATTAGCATGGCCTACGAAACATTTGCCTTTATTTACGATGAAGTCATGGATGACGGGCTTTATGAACAATGGCTCGCATTTTCTAAACGCCATTTGCCTGAAACAACTAAAAACATCCTTGAACTAGCTTGTGGTACAGGAGCATTAGCTGTGGCTTTTGCCAAAGACGGCTACAATGTAACTGGTTTGGATCTATCAGAAGAAATGCTGATGATCGCCAGTCAACGTGCCTATGAAGAAGAAGCAACGGTACAATTTGTTGAAGGGAATATGTTAGATCTATCAGAGAGTGGGCAATACCAAGCCATCACTTGTTTCTCAGATTCTTTGTGCTATATGCAAAACGATCAAGAAGTACAACAAGTATTCGATGAAGTCTATCAGGCATTGGAAGAAAACGGCCGTTTCTTGTTTGATGTCCATTCCGTTTATCAAATCGATCAAGTATTTCCGGAGTATAGTTATCATTACCAAGGAGACGATTTTGCCTTTCTTTGGGACAGTTATACGGGGAAAGAAAAACATAGCATTGAACATTATTTGACATTCTTTGTCGAATCACAAGAAAAAGACGGTACGTTCACACGTGAGGATGAATTACATCAAGAACGTACGTATCCACTAGAAAACTACTTGCGGATGTTAGAGAATAGCGGATTTGCTAAAGTAGAAGTATTCGCTGATTTTACAGACGAAACACCTAACGAAGAATCCAGACGTTGGTTTTTTGTCGCCCAGAAAGAAGAAGGCGAAATTGACGAACTGTAGCAAACAATAAAAAGGAGAGACGGCTGGATCAAAAAGCTTAGTCTCTTCTTTTTTACTAGGCGAAAGGAGAAAAGCGAATGAAAGTATGTGGCATCATTGTTGAATATAATCCCTTTCACAATGGTCATCTTTACCATGTCCAACAAGCACGGGAACGAACCGGTGCCGATGTAGTGATTGCGGTGATGAGTGGCAATTTTTTGCAGCGAGGTGAACCGGCGATTTTAGATAAGTGGCAACGTGCAGAAGTAGCCTTGCAAAACGGAGTGGATCTCGTAGTTGAATTACCAATCGAGTGGGCAGTACAATCTGCTGATTATTTTGCCAAAGGAGCAGTTCAACTGTTGCAAAAATTAAACTGTGACTATTTATGTTTTGGAACAGAAGATGAAGCGACCTTCGATTATCAAGCATTCGGTCAATTTGTTTTGCACCATCAGGATCAAATCACCAAAGCTTTTCAAGAATTACCTGATCAGACAATGAGTTATCCGCAAAAGATGACACAGGTATTCAAACATGTCTACCCAGAAATCTCACTTGACTTTTCTTCACCCAATCATATTCTAGGGTTGAGCTATGCAAAAGAAAATGCTACGTATGAACATCCAATGGAATTAGTTCCGATCAACCGTAAAGGGGCTGGCTATCATGATGAAGACTTATCAGAAGAAACAATAGCCAGTGCCACAGCGATTCGTAAAGCACTAACTGAAAGTCGATCGATTTCTGCAACAGTTCCATCAGAGACAGAGACGTTTTTAAAAATAGCAAGTTTGCAAACTTGGACATCCTATTGGCCCTTGCTAAAATACCGTCTTCTTTCTTCCACCGTTGACTCGTTGCAAAAAATCTACCAGATGACGGAAGGTTTAGAGATCAGGATGTTAGAAGCGGCAAAGACAGCTAATACATTTTACGAGTTTGTCGAACAAGTCAAAACAAAACGCTATACGTGGACGAGGATCCAGCGCTTGTCATGCTACGTGTTATTAAATATCCAAAAAGAAGAGATGAGAGAGCAACAGATGCAAGAATACATCCATGTGTTGGGCTTTACAACAGCAGGTAGAGCATGTCTCAAAAATAAAAAAACCTTAGCCCTTTTTGCGAAAATCGGCAAAAAAGAAGCGCAAGTGGCAAAACTACTCGTTCGCAGTGATCAAATCTATCGCTTAGGTGGCGAGGTAGCGGAACAAGTATTTGGGCGAAAACCAGTCTTTATCGAAACGATCGAAGAGAAAAAAAGCTTCACATAAACCTGATTCACAAGTATAATGAAACAGGACGTTTTGTGTGTTCCCGCACGAATCAAAAAGAATCTATCTTATATCAAATCAGAAAGCGAAGTGAAACTATGGGACGTAAATGGGCCAATATCGTAGCTAAAAAAACAGCTAAAGATGCAAATAACAGCCGAGTTTATGCGAAGTTCGGAATTGAAATCTATGCAGCAGCAAAATCAGGTGACCCTGACCCACACGCTAACCAAAAACTACGTTTCGTCATTGAACGCGCTAAAACTTACAATGTACCAAAACATATCATCGACCGAGCAATCGAAAAAGCAAAAGGTTCAGGGGATGAAACATACTCTGAATTGCGCTATGAAGGATTTGGACCAAATGGCTCAATGGTGATCGTAGACACATTGACCAACAACGTCAACCGAACAGCCGCTGATGTGCGTGCAGCGTTCGGTAAAAACGGCGGAAATATGGGCGTTTCTGGGGCAGTATCTTATATGTTCGACAATACCGCGATTTTTGGTTTTGCCGGTGAAGATGCAGATGAGATCTTAGAATACTTGATGGAAAAGGACATTGATGTGCGTGATGTCATGGAAGAAGATGGCCAAATCATCGTTTACGGAGAAGTGCCAGATTTCCACAGTATCCAAGAAGCACTAAAAGAAAAAGGCATCACTGACTTTTCAATTGCGGAGATCCAAATGATCCCTCAAAATGAAGTGACGTTGACTGGCGAAGACTTGGAACAATTCGAAAAAATGATCGATGTATTAGAAGATCTAGAAGATGTCCAACATGTCTTCCATAATGTTGATGTTGAACGATAAAGTTGATTTATAAAGGTTTTTTGAAAACAAATCGTTTTGTTTTTTTATAAGGGGCATTGAAGGGGCAAGGATTAACCTTGCTCTTTTTCTTTTGCATTAAGTTTATCTATTAAATCTTGTTCTACCTTTTTGGTAACATGTGTGTATATCTTTAAAGTAGTTAAGGGATTAACTTGACCTACTCGTGACATAATTGCTTTTTGATTTATTCCCATTTCTGCTAGTAAGGAAATATGAGTGTGACGAAAAATATGTGTTGATAGTCTTTTGTTTAATTTACCTTGTTCTTTTAGCCTTGCAGACAGTCTTCGTAAGACTCTATTCATGCTAAAAGGTGGCACTGCATCTCCATTTGGAGCTGCCAAAATAAAGCCCATGTCATTATATTTTGAATTAATTGTTTTGTTTAATTTGTTTTGGTTAATCCATTTTTCAATAATTACTTTTGTTTCATTGCTTATTGGAATTTTTCTGTTTGAGAAGACATTCTTAGGACTCGTTGTCAATCCATCTTGCGCTCGTGCGTAGTTGTAGAAGAGTGTTTTGTTAACATCAAGTGCATTACCGTCATAATCTTCAATCTTGAGAGCAGCAAGCTCACCGTATCGCATACCTGTTTTAGACAAAACCTCAGCGATTTCAGCATATTGCGAAGCGCATGAACTATATTTTAAATTTCTTAATTCATCTATTACTAATTCGAGTTCATCAGGTTCTAAATATTTTTGAGTTACTCTTTCATGTTCTTCAATAGTGGCTTTTTTACGTTCTATCTTTACATCTTTAACTATATTATATTTTACAAAACCTACTTGTTTAGCATATTCATACATATTGCTAAATAGTGATCTAATAGCATCAGTATATGAATAAGAATAGTTTTCCTTATAATAGAAATCATTTAAAAAATTTTGTAGATAGCTTGAAGTAAGGTTGTTAACTAAAACAGATGTATCCATTCTTAGTTCAACTGCTTTGTATAAGCTAACATTTGTTAGGTAAGTTTGTTCTTTTACTTTTTGTCTATAAATTTGAATCCATTCATCATATAGATTTGCTAGGGTTACTTTCTGTTCATTTGGTTTGCTGATCTTAACATTAATTTTTTCTTGTAATTCAATCATAGCTTGTTTTTTTGCTTGATTGGATTTTGATGTTAGAGTGATAGATACACGTTTAAGTTTTTCCGTGTACGGATCTTTATACCTTTCAAAATACTTGTACTTTCCATTCGGTAATTCTTCCATCCACATGACTTTCACTCCTATTTCATGATAAAATAGGCATAATGAAAAAGCCTATTGTTTATTTTGTTTGAGCACGCTCTCGCTTTGGTCGGTAGGGCGTGTTTTTTTATTTTGTTTCAAACGTTGTATGACAATTAGTACAGAACCACTCATTTTTACCTTTTTTTCCAGCAAATCCTGCCAATGTACCTACCCCACCTGTAAGCGCGGCCCCACCAATTGCTTTTCCTACAGAAAAACCTTTTTTATTGTTCTGCATAAACTCTATCTCTCGTGATTGGCAAGTGGGGCACTTGATAATGTTTTTGTTTTGTTTGTTTGATGTTGCTTGCTTGTTCAATTCATCCAAATCTTTCTTAGCTTCTCCATGTAACTGCTCCCATTTATCGTAAAAGTTGTTACTTCTAGTTCCTAAAAATAAGGAGCCTAATGATAAAGTTAGTATAAAAAGTGACCCTAAATCTATCCAATCTCCAAAATAAAAACCAAAATAAAGATATATGACAAAAACTACTATAGATAGCCCACTGAAAATTTTTTTGTATTTTCTATAACCATTCATGTATTAACATCCTCCTAAAATATATTTTATTTAAGGTCAATCTCTTAGTTCAATTAAACCACCTCCTCAAACACACAAATATTATTTTTAAATAAAACATGTATTTATTTGTATGTTATATGAAATATAAGAATTAAAGCGCTTAAAATTATACGTATTATAAATACAAGCTTATGTTCTTTAATGAAGAACAATTGAATAACTCAATTGTTCTTCATTTATATGCTGAGTCATAAATTTTTTTACAATCGTTTCGTATCTGATATCCAAATCGTAGCTTTCTAAAAAATTAATGGTATTGAATGCTTCCGGTGAAAAATCGGGATCATGCAAACGGGTTTCGATCATTTGCTTTATCATAAATTCTTCCGCCTCTTGCTCCATTTTTGATCTTAAAGAAAAGGTTAAATTATATAATTCGTAATTCTTCATATGTTTAGCTGCGTGTCCTAGTTCATGCAAGAGAGTAACTTTTTCTTTTCTTTCCGACAACGATGAATCAAGGACTATGGTGTTGATGGCCGCAAGGTAATGACCATCAGCATCCATTTGCTCTGCTTTTTCCACATAAACTACAGAAACATTTAACTGTGAAATAATATCATTTATCTTCGCATCCATTTATCACACCTACTTAGCATCATTCTTATTTTCAATATATGCTTCGATAATTCCGGTTAAAATTCGCCTATCATTATCAGTGAGTGGTTTTCCATCGCTACTCATTACAGAAGCTAGCGCTTCTTCTACAGTTAGGCCTTTAGACTCCTCTGATAAGCCAAGAGGGGTATCGGTACCATCTAAAAGGTAATCTGTAGTAACATTAAAATATTTTGCTACTTTTTGTAAGGTGTCTGCCTTAGGACTACTAGTTCTCCATTGATAAATTGCGTTTCTACTTAATCCTAGATCTTCTGCAACTTCTTTTAAACTTTTTCCCCGTTTTTTAGCAAGTTCAGAAATCCTTTCAAATAAAGTCATTATAAACACTCCTTGATCACAAGGATGTTATATAAACAAAACTATGCACAAAACACTTTACATGCACAAAGTTTTGTAATATACTTCATCTTGTAAGTTAGTTTGATAGAAAAAAAGCAAATTAAAGACACTTCTTATCAAGCGTAAGTTTGGCGACCGACCGCAGATAAAAGGATATTTATGTGCTTATTTCTTTATGTTTATATAGTACGAAACTTTGTGCATGGTGTCAATAACTTTGCCAAAATCTTTTGAACTAGCTTACAAAAATTTCAGGGAAGGAGAGAGTCATAGTGCCAGATACAACAGTAAGTCGTCAAAAGATCCGTGATCATTTTAAAGAAAAAGGTATTTCACTAGCGAGCTTGGCTACATTGTTTAATGTTCCAAGACAAGATTTAATTGATTATCTTAATGGAAAGAATCAAAGCAAAAAAGCACATGAGATTCTTTTAGCTATTATTGATATTTATAAAATTAGATAGTTGGAGGGGAAGCAGGTGAGTAATATCCAAATTACAGTTGCAAAGACTATTGAAGTTCCTCAGGCATGGATGGCCAAAGATGAAGCGATTATCTACTTTGGCTATCAATTCCACAAACCTTTATTTCAAAAGCTCTTGAAAGAGTTTAAGGAACATGATGATTTCAAGGAGGGCTATCGGTTAGTTACGTATGGTTTGCCAATTATAAACATTAAAACGTTCGATAATTTTCTAGTTTGGCGAGACAAGAATAAGTTTAAGCGAAAAAGACAAGTTTAGGAGGCAACAGCATGAATCAAATGCAAATTATTGAATTTTACAATCAACGCTTATTAACTACGGAGCAATTAGCGGAATTCTATGAAGCGACACCGAAAAACATTCGTGATAATTTCCAAAACAATCGAAATAAATTTATTGAAGGTAAACATTATTTCAGGTTAGAAGGTGATGATTTAAGAGCGTTTAAGAACGACACCGAAAATATCGGTATCGTCGGAAGTCGAGTAAATCAACTTATTCTCTACACAAAACGAGGTGCGAGTCGTCATTCGAAAATGTTAGGCACGGATCGAGCGTGGGATATGTTTGATGAATTGGAAGAAAACTATTTCAATCCAAAGCAACAAATCAAAATCCCAACAACCCCTCGTGAATTAATTCAATTAGCTTTAGCAGGAAACGAAGCAACAAATCAACGTGTTGATGAAATTGAGGAACGTTTAGTAGACATTGAAGTAAATAAACTGATCAACACGGAAGATAAAGGGACAATCGATCGAGCGGTTCAAAAAAAAGTTTATCAAATCTGTAAGGATCAACATTTTGGGCAAGATGCCAAGAGCATGCTTTTTCAGGATCTGGGGTCAAGTATCAAACAATTATTTAATGTTCCGAATCGTGGACGAATTAAAGATAAGGATTTTCGAAAAGTATTGAACTTTATCAATAGCTGGGAGCCGTCTTCTGTGACAAAAGAACGTATCAATCAGATTCAAACAGAATTGGAAATGTAGGAGGAAGTTAAATGAAAATTAATAAAAAGTTAGAGCAAAAATGGCAATAGTGGGAAACAACGATGGAAGGCGCAGAGATGTATCTAAATGCTGCAAGAGATTTGGGTTCAACTGTCATAACCGAGGATGATGCTGTTTTTTGCCTAGCTAGTGAAAAAATCCAATTAACCATTGATCAGTTGGAAGAAGGCAAGAAATTAATTGAAAAGCTAGAATTTGCAGAAGAATTACTGGAATAGGCAAATACTTTTGAAAGTAGGTTGAGGTGAGACGTGAACATGCCTAGGAAAATGTGTCAAAAGAAAATGATAGCGACTGCTGGTCACTACACGTTTAAGCAGGAGGAATTGATTAAGAAGTCAATTGCAAAATCTATTCAAGACTTGCAGTACCTTGTCCATGATAAAAAAAGCGTGTTAAGCGCTAGGCAGCTTGATACTGCTAAACGTGAGTTGAAACAATATCAAGAACTGCAGTATCAAAATAGGCTTAATCGCCTTATAAATATGAAATGGAGATAAGACTATGAAAAAGACAGACACACTTTTTATCGGAGTCATCTTAGGTTTACTCGTACTAGTAGCACACTACAGCGTAGTGGGAGGAAGTATTTTCGCAAGTTTAATGGTTTTGATAAACCTATTAGATTCGAAGGAAAGGAGAACGTATGGATCGAAAAGAAGCTTTGAAGAAAGGAAAAATGATTGCTGATAGATGGTGGCGTGACAATAAGTCAACTTTCTTAAGTCAACAGGTGATCAATAAACAAAAGAAATGGCAGGAGATCAAATGAAACTAAGACAAAAAATAAAAGAGTATCTATTTTACAGACATGTTTTTTATTGTCTTGATTGTCGCTATACATTACGCCTTAGTAATAAGTTACTACAACAGTGTCATCCATGGGATGGACCGTATTGTCCAAAGTGTGGAGAAAAAATACAAAAAAAGTGACTCAGCCGTCCAAAGCAATGAGTCACAAACTAAACATATCTAAGGAGATTTTAGCATATGAAGAATGAACTTTCCAGTTTAGATCGATATTTGACTAATCAGAAAACTGATTGTTCCACAGAAATTAAAGCATTTGATTGGCAAGGAGAACCTCTTTATTCGGGAGAAACAGTTTATTCAATTGATAATGAATATGTTCGAGAAAATGATTTAAAAGCGTTTATAGAAAGTAGTGTCGGAAAGCCGGTGGAAATATGAAAGAGATGAATGAAGTGTCTTTCAACGAGAAAGTGATCTCTGTTCAAAATGAGCTGAAAGCTCCTAAAAGTCAGTATAGTGAGTACGGCAATTATAACTATAGAAATTGTGAGGACATCCTAAAAGCTGTTAAACCATTAAATCAAAAAATGGGATTGTTACTGACACTTACAGATGAACCTGTTGTAATTGGGAATCGTTTCTATATTAAAGCAACCGCACTATTAACAGATGGAAAAGAAGTGCTAAGTATTACTGCATATGCGAGAGAGGCTGAATCAAGAACAAAGATGGACGATAGCCAAGTAACAGGATCTGCTTCTTCATATGCTCGAAAGTATGCTTTAAACGGTCTGTATTTAATTGACGATGCTAAAGATGCAGATGCGTTGCCCCAAGAAAATAAAGAAGCAAAAAATTTGCGTGAAGAATTTTTAAAAACTTTCGATAAATATGTCCAAGAGATAGCGAATGTCACTAATTTACCAAAAGAAGTGGTTGCTGCGAATTCACTAGGAAAGAAAGGATTCGATAGTTTAGAACAAGTAACTGATGAATTTTATTCAGACCTAATAGGCTATTTGAAGCTTTCAGCGAAAAGAGCAGCCCAAAAATTCAATGATGAGCCTAACCAACAGAAACGCACCGTCAAAAAACCATCTTGGGAGGATTTATAAATGAGCAATGAACTATCAACAGAAGTCATCTTTGATGTTAATTATCAACCAAGTGTAATTGAAATTATTAATGAAGATCAACTAGCGAATTTGATCAATGTAACTGTTAAGCGTTTTGAAAATTTGATTTTTAAAGAAGATGATATTGCAGATGCTAAGAAAGCAAGAGCGGAACTAAATCGAATTTTTGATTTGATTGATTCGAAAAGAAAAGAAGTAAAGAAGGAATTTAGTGAACCTCTTACTACATTTGAAAATCAAATTAAAATTTACAGTGATGAGATCAAGCTAGCATCCAAAGGTATTGCTGAACAAATCAAAGAATTTGAAGCTAAAACAAAGGAAGAACGAAAAACAATTGTTTTAGCATTTATTAAAAAACAAGCAAGTAAGGCTGAGATTGAGCCTAATGAAATTAGCCTCCAAAGTAATTGGCTGAATGCTTCAAGTTTTACAGCCAAAAATAATTTAACGAGAAAAATTGAAGAAGAAATAATTACTGAATGTATAGCAATAAAACAAGAAAAAGAAAACTACACACAGCAAAAATCTTTGGTTGAAAGCTATGTAAAAGCTTATGACCTTGAGCCAATGGCTTGGATCTCTTTAATTGATGAAGGACTAACTGCAGCACAGATTTTTCCAAAAATAGATCAAGCTGTCAAAGAATTAAGGGAAAAAGAAGAGAAAGAAATAGAAGAGGCGGAACAAGAAATAAAACAAACAGTAACGCCAGAAATAACTATAGCAACTTCCGAAGAAACAAACACTAATGAACCAAAGTACTCTTTCACTCTAAATATTACAGGTACTGCTAAACAATTATCAGTCATTAAGAAAACTGTTGAGAACTTAGGTGTAGAGTACTCTGTTGATATGAATTGATCAACGAATCAGAAGAAAAAGAAGTGATTTAATTGTTTAAACCGCTAATTGATTCATATTCTGCAATATTGAAGCATTTTAAAGGACAAGAAATTAGCGCAACAATCAACGAAGAAGTAAATATCGAACGTTTAAGAACAATGTACGAAGGCTATGAAGGTGATCGGATCATTGAAGTACGTTTCATCGATCCACGTCGCTTCACAGTCCAGCAAAGAAACTTCATATATGCACTTATAGGCGATATCTTTATCGACACAGGCACACCAACAGACTTCTGGAAGGAATTCTTCTACTTTCGTTTTGAAGGTGTCACAGGGCGAAAAATAAGCCTCAAAGACGAATCGGATACAACTGTAAGTGACGTAAACATCCTAGCAAATATCATCTTAGATTTCATCTTTGAACATCATATTCCATTCAAAGAAGGATATGAAATTTTACCAGCGAATCAAGAATACTACTTCTACAAGTGTATTACGAAAAGAGTCTGTTGTATTTGTGGAAGAACAGGAGCTGACATTGATCACTTCGATAAAGCCTTGGGTAGACGGAAACGTAAGAAAATTGATCATTCAGATTACACGTTCGCAGCACTTTGTAGAATCCATCACACGGAAAAACATCAATTAGGTGTGGCTAATTTTAAAAATAAGTATCAAATCAAAGGGATTAAGTTAAATCAAGAAACGAGCAATAAATTAAATATCGGCGGATAAGAAAAAGGTGGTATTGAATTGTCAGACAAACAAAAGAAACGTTATTACTGGCTCAAATTAAAAGAAGATTTTTTTGAAGAAGATACTATCGAATGGTTAGAAGAACAACCTAACGGTAAGGAATATTGCTTATTTTATCTAAAACTCTGTCTTAAATCTTTAAAAACAGAAGGTCTATTAGTTAGGAATGTAGGAAATTTAATGATTCCCTACGATCCTGAATCCTTGGCAAGATTAACAAGTTCAAATGCAGACACAGTGAAAGTAGCTATGGATCTATTCAATAAAATTGGGTTAATAAAAATATTAGATAGTGGAGAAATATATCTCAACCAACTAAGCGAATTAGTAGGTTCAGAAACAGAATATGCAAGACAAAAACGAGTTCAAAGAGCAAGGGAGGACAATGTCCAGAAGCTGTCTGGAAAAGGTCGCCCAGAGTTAGAGAAAGAGTTAGATATAGAGAAAGAGTTAGAGAAAGACAAAGACATAGAAAAACAAGATGCTCCTGAATTAAAACAGTATTCGATTCAAATATATTCGTATATTGAAAAAAATGGGTTTGGTAGTCCTTATGGAAATACTATGGGGGATAATATCAATTTTTGGTTAAAAGACTTGGAAGAAGCTGGCCTAACCATTGAGCAAGCAGATGCCTGGATGATCCATGGTGTAAATACAGCAATAGAAAATAATAACCGTCGATGGAATTATCTAGAAGGAATCCTTAAGAATCGTTTTAATAAACGACTATTTAGTAAATCTGCCATTGAGGGAGAAGAAGAAATGCGAAAAAGTCAGCAAGTAAAATCTATAAGTCGGAGTTATCAAAAAAATGTCCGTCGTGAGAAATTACCAGAATGGGCAAATAAATCGCAAGAAGAAAAAGAACTTGATCCACAACAAAAAGCAGAAATCGATGCACGTTTCAAAGCATATTTGGCACAGAAAGCTCAAGAGGAAAAAGAAGATGACTGTTAACCACTTTATTGCACAACTTGAAATGATGCGTGTCGAAGAGTTAAGACGAAGTTTAGCTTATGACGATGAGTGGCTCAATGCGTTCCATACGGGACGTGAGAGCGCACTAGCACATGTACTAAAAATAATAAAGGAGGCGCAGGAAGAATGTTAGATATGCGAATAGAGGACTATCGGATCACAACTACAAGTGATTGCAAAAATATCGTTCTCTCACGTGTCGTACGTGATGAGTCTGGAAAGATCCAATATACCGAAAGTGCTAAAGGCGCGCAGGAAGAAGCGACTTCATTTGTTGGCTACTATCAAACACTGACTATGTGTTTAAGAGCCATACAGCGTGACTACGTGATGAGAGAAGGTCGCGTGATAAAAAGTATTATCGAGTATAAAAAGGCTCTTGAGCGTATCGCTAGACACTTTGAGAGTGAATGTGAGATTGAAGGTGTAAAAAATAAATAAGAAAGCAAAAATCAAACGAATTGCTGCGCTGACGTGTTCGGAGAAGTGGCAAGAAAATGATGAGGCAGTCGCGGAAGTTCAGAGAATCGCTAAAACGATTTGGCCCAAGGAAAAGTCTGGACGAAAACGACCAGGTCGAAAAATAGCGATTTGGCATGGCGACAGAATTCTAGTTACAGGTACAGCTGAACAGTTAGCAGAAATTACTGGGCTGTCAAAAAATATCATATGGAGCAGAGCGAAGCACATGGATATTGACTCTAAGGGCCGTCAATTTAAATACATGGAGGAAGAAAAATGAACGAACTGACAATAAATATTGAGAAATGGGCTAAAAATAAAGGATTGGATCAGGCACAACCAGAGAAACAGATGTTGAAGGTAATTGAGGAACTTGGAAAGGTCGGAGCTGGATTGGATCAGGCACAACCAGAGAAACAGATGTTGAAGGTAATTGAGGAACTTGGAAAGGTCGGAGCTGGTATGGCTCGTGGCAATTTAAAAGCCGTAAAAGATGGTATCGGAGACACGCTTGTTACTCTTATCATTTCAGCTATGCAGCATGGGTTGACTGCTGAGGAGTACTTAGTACAGGCTTAGAACGAAATTAAAGGACGTACTGGGCAAATGGTTGATGGGGTGTTTGTAAAGTCTAGTGATCTGGAGGACAGCAAATGAAAAAACTAATTATGCTCATTGTGACTATAGGAATGGTTTTTAGTTAATCGGCACGTCGTTAATTTACAAGAGTTTCTTGAAAAGTAAGCCAAGGGATAGATAATCTCGCTGCCATTCTCATCTGTTAGAGATTAGCAATTATTGTAAAGGAAGTCGTAAAAGGAAAATTTACCGTATTTTGCTGAGATAGAAAAGCCCCTTTCTGAGTAGAGGCTAATTAAAACTCACACTTTGCTCTTTTAATTGTTTAATTACTTCAGCAACATAAGTTTCTTGAAATTTTTTTTCAAACTCTTCTATAAATTTTTTTGATGTTAAATCAAAATTTTTTTCTGAATACTCAATTAGTTCATTGGGTGTATCGAATTCTGCAATAATTGAAGCACTGTCAAAAGAATCTGCTACTTGTAATGAGACAGTTTTCATTATTGATACAATATCAACTTGTGTTTTTAACATAAATTTCACTCCTTTATATAAGTTTAACACATAATTGATGAATAGTAGTGTGTTTTATAATTCTATACATTCATTGTGAAATAAATGAGATAAAGTGAATGGGTCTCCGACGATACTGAGGTTAAAAACCGTAGTGAGATTCTTTGGATGATGCCAATCTATATGAGTTTACACAAACTGAAAGAGACTCACGGAGACAACGA
Source organism: Enterococcus mundtii (assembly GCF_002813755.1). Taxonomy (NCBI): domain Bacteria; kingdom Bacillati; phylum Bacillota; class Bacilli; order Lactobacillales; family Enterococcaceae; genus Enterococcus; species Enterococcus mundtii. The sequence goes on from NZ_CP018061.1 coordinate 844,141, forward strand.
GTACGACAAACAATACCTACTGATCATCGGACTTGCCAAGTTGCGGTTTGGGGTAGAGGCCAGCAAATGAGTGATTGGGAAAAGGATAATGAAAAGAGTAATGATTAGCAAAGCCATACGTCGCTTAAGAAGTTACCTGTACACTTAAGCTACAAAAGATACAGAGAAAGCTATTATTATTTTTCAGAATATGGAGGAAGACAGCAGATGATACTGAAATTTCGGGCATGGGATAAGAAAAACAAGACAATGCATGAAGTTGAATTAATAGATTTTATTGATAATATAGGCTATTTATCGATAGAAGACGGTAGAGGTGATTGGTACAGCTTTGAAGTCGATACCATACTCATGCAATCTACAGGACTGAAGGATAAGAACGGTGTAGACGTTTATCAAGGCGATATTATCAAATGTACTAGTGGTTGTCCTCATGAAGTCATTTGGTTAGAGGAGTATGGCGGGACGTTTATCGGTGGTATGCCAGCATGGTATCTTTCAGGGCTAAATAATGGCTATTCTTGGACGGGTGAAGAAGAGGTAATCGGGAATATTTGGGAGAATAGTGATCTATTAGAGGAGTAGACGTAAGAAACCAGCCATATAGACTGGTTTAGTTGTTACTTTTTAAAGCGATAGATTAGATATGCGATAAAAGTAACAACTGCGAGAAATAGGCTAATCAAATATCTAATAAAAATAGATAACGATTGATCAAGTCCATAGTTAAAGATTTTAGATATAAAATAAAAAATCGGATTTGCAAAAAGAAACATTGTGTAACATTGATCATTTCATTTTGCAAATCTACAAATAACTAGGACGAAAAGAATAACTATCACCCAAAAGATAACCTTTGCAGTTATAAACAAATGAGCCACCCCCTAAATCCCCCCACAAATTAACGCTAACACGTTAGAGATTTAGAGACGAATAATAAGATTGAAACTCAGATATATTCAAGCAAGTGAACAAAAACACATTGGTTAGTTTTTATGAAGGAGGAACAGCAAAAGCCAGTGTTGCCTGAGTTTGTAGCTAAGTGGTTTGAGGATGCAAAGGATAATTTAGAAATTCCAATATTCTACGAATGTGTTAGAGCGATGGAGATTTGCAAAGAATATCGTAATGAATTTCATCAATGGTTTGCCAATTCGAAAAAAAATCCAATCGAAACACTCATTCGCATGAAAGATGGCTACGAGGTCGAGAAAGAGCCGATGTATTATGTGATATTGAGTGAAAATAAAGGTGGATGGAAATATACTTTTTTAGATGAAGAAGGAAACGCTGATTATACAAATAACAAAGCACATATTCCAACTTTTACTGAAAAGGAAATCAAAGGGAATGACGAACGCTTCTGGCCATTTGCTGTGCCAGTGAAAGAGGTGGAAGGATGAGGGGATTGATAATAGTCATTTTAGTCTCTACAATAACTTCTTTTATTGTTTCCTTTCTCGTAATGAAATTCCATTTAAGAATACTTAATAAATGGTTGCAAAAGTTTTTCGATGAAGAAACCAAACGAATAAAAAGTTACTTGTCTAGAGGCAAGTAGCACAAAAATTTTTAACAATTGGAATAGGAGTGTCAAGATGGAAAAAGCTAAAAGCTTAATTATATGGAATAAAGACGGATCAACAATGAATTTTGAGAAAGTAACAAATTTTATAGAGGACTGGCAAAGAGCAAAGCGAATATTGCAGTTGCTCAATTAGAGGATATGAAGACTATATAAACAGCGAAAGAATGTACTTCTAAGAGAAAAATTTATTTTCTATAAAAATAGGAAAGTATCATTATGAAAAAGACCACAGAGATAAATAAACCTACCACATAAAAAATGAATATTTCTTGCGATTCAATATAGGTATGTTTAACAATTTGTACAATAAAAAATACTATAGGTAAAAAAGATAACATGAGGAGCTTATTTGTTCTAGAGTGTTTGACAAAGTAACAAAACGCGACAACACCAATACAAACGGGAATCCAAAATAACAGCATGCTCCACATAGTCACTCAACCATCTCCTATACGCTTTATTATCAATAGATAATATCATTTTTCGTAATAAAGATAAAAAAATAAGTAAGGCTTCTCATTAAATATAAAAAAGACAGCCGACCACTGGCTGTCCTTAGCAGAATATTGAAAAAGTGAGCCATCTGTTTTCCGCCAGATAGCTCAACATGTATATGGGTAACGAGTGCAACCTCGCTACTTGAAAAGCTTAGCATAAGCATGGGTATAAAAAAAGCCGGATTCCTCCGACCTTAATTAATAATTCTGACACAATTATTATATCATAAATGGAGGAATCAATGGATGGTACTTTTCGATGTAAAGAAGTATGAGACACCAGAGGCAAAAGATGTGGATATGGATCGCACAAAACATAATGTTGGTGTTTTCCTTTCAGCATATCTGTCAGCTAGATGTAGGGTAGGTCAACCTCGTGAGCCTAAAGTAACAGCATCTTACTCCTTGGTTCCACCTTCTACTGCAAATAATACATTTGAAGCAGAACGAATGATGATTGAGAAAGAGGAAGCACAACAAGAATTTGAGTACTTGCACAAATTATTTATTCGTGGCTATTCAGCAATTCAGCATCCGCATAAACCTGATGTAACAGAAAGACGGAAAAAGATATTCTATGATCGTTATATCAACGGTATGTCGATTTATGTAACTGCTCAAAGAAATAATACGAGCGAGGAATCTGTAAAAGCAGAATCGAACAAAATCATCATTCAATTTGCTTCTTCCTTAGAACTGGTTGCTTTTAAGTAGCCAGTTTTTACACTTTTTATACCCATTTACTACCCAGAAGCTTTCCTTTTTATACCTTTTTTGTACCGATCAACTACCTAGCAAATGATTTATTATGATAGTGTCGAAAGATTAGGAAACAGGACTTCGACAAAAACAATTTGAAGGGAGGAAATCTCCCTCATCGTTGTAATTAAGCTTCGATAGACAGCAGCAAATAAACTAAAGGATGTGGGGTTCAGCTCCTGCGGATAGTTCATATGTTGCTGTCTATTCTTATTATGTCGCTGTGGCGGAAGTAGGAGACGCAACGGTCAATGGTGAATAACCTCGTGAGAACCTAGTAGGTTCTTGTGTGTAGTGCAATCCCACTCCAGTGACTTTGGGAGGACTTATTTAACACTGGTCAGTGTAATAAGTATCTGACCCATAACAATAGCAACTGAGGCTGTGGTAGGGAAGAGAAGCGGTTGTCAGGCTTGTGTAAGGTTGTTGGATTTGTTTGTATCTACAATATGAACATGCTTTACTAATTATCAAAAATTGTTTATCCTGTATGGAAAATGTTCTCAGAGGTGAAACGATTTATGTTGGAAACTAGTGAATTGAAAAAAGATGGCATCTACATGGCTAAAGTATTCGGAGAAAAAGAACTTTATAAAATCAAAATTCGTAATATTTTAGAAAGAACAGCAGTCGTCGAGTTAGTGGACGACAGCAATAAGGTAGCTGTAGTTAAGTTAAAAGATATTAGAGAAGCTGTCCTATAAAGGATAGCTTTTTGTTTTGAGAAAAAAATTTGCCGGTATCAAATCTGGCAGATTGTAGGGCCTATTTACTTATAATTCGAGTTTTGCAACAAAAGCTACAAAATAAAAATTCGTCTGAGGGTCTTTTTAAGCTAATAGAGAGAAGAGCATCATTATGTTCTGTATGATACCCGATAGCAGTGATTTCATCTTTTTGTTTAATACGATGGCAAGTGCATTCGTGAATGACGAATCGATTATTCGATATTTTTAACTTTTTCTTTTTGATCACATAGTAAGGCATTTTACTTACCTCTCTTTTTTACTCTATTATACAGCGAAAGGATAAAAAGTCATGAAAAAGTTAAATCAGATGAATGATTAGAAGGGACAAGGTAAAGACTCGTAAGCAATACAAGCTACATTTTTTTACAACATTTGATCAAAGTGTATTGTCTAGGGAGGACTGTTTACACAAGTCTGTCACTTAGAATGTATGAGATAAACTTGGATGTTACAGAGTCTTGCTACCAATATCTTAGGAGGGAATTATGAAAACGAGGCAAATAATTTGGAGAAAGATTACACGCTAATCCAAGATGCGTCAGAGGCCAATAATCAAATTATATCAAAAAAGCCTATACTAGTTTCCGCTAGTATAGGCAAATGACTATAGTAAAAAACAGTTTACAAAAAACGAGCATTAATGTCTAGTGAAATCATTATTGCCCATTTATAAGAAAATCAAACACACTTCTCTGTGTAGTTACATAAGATCGCTCGTTGAGAGGTCTTTTTTATTTTGTCTTAAGGAGGAATGAACTCATGAAACAATACACTGATAAAGATTTTGAGGAAATGAAACAATTAAAGAAGGGCTTTGAAGAAGTTGGTCAAGGTCAAGTATTTACGATTGGAACTATTCAACGTAGATTACGTGTTGGAAAGGAACGAGCTACTGCTCTTTACAATGATTTGATCTCAGATAGAGAGAAGGCCACGTGATGAGAAACTACTGGTACGTATCACTATCTAATAGGTATCCACAGCCGAATGAAGGTGATCTAGTTAGAGTCGTCCAGTCAGTTCAGATCAAAAAGAAATACTCCATTGTAGAAATGACCAGAGAAGCGACACCGAAAGAAATTGACAAATATAATCTTCGATACTGTGGATATGGCTACTTTAATGAATCACATATTGAAGAAAATATTAACAAGAATTCGAGGGATACAAATGCAAATTGAAGTAATGAAGTTACAGGACTTAAAGCCTGCTGATTATAATCCAAGAATTAAGTTAGAACCTGGTATGGCCGAATACGAGAAGTTAAAACAGTCCATTTTGGAATTCGGCTTTGTTGATCCACCTATTTTTAACAAACGAACAGGAAATCTCGTAGGCGGTCATCAACGGGTTGCTGTGGCTAAAGATTTGGGCCTATACGAAGAGATAGACGTATCTGTCGTTGATTTACCACTTGATAAGGAAAAAGCTCTTAATGTGGCTCTCAATAAGATTACTGGTCATTGGGATGATGAAAAGCTTTCTGTTTTGTTGAAAGAATTAGAAAATGAAACCATTGTTTTAACAGGGTTTGAATCGGAAGAAGTAGAAGAATTACTTACTGCGTTTGAGTATAAAGAAGATACCGAAAAGCCTGTAATAGAAGATGGATTCGAAGTGAATGAATTTATAGAAAATCATTCTGATCCTAGAACTAAATATGGTCAACTATGGAAGCTGGGTAAGCATTATTTATTATGTGGCGATGCTACGAAAGCGAGCGACGTCGAAAGATTGCTACAAGGTAAAAAGGCGGATTTAGTTGTCACTGATCCACCATATAATGTAGCGGTGAAATCTGATAATAAAGATTTAAACGAATCTGGTCGAGATAAAATTATGAATGACGATATGAGTGATGAAGAGTTTGATCAATTTTTAATGTCTGTATTCCAAAACTATGCTAATGCAATGGAAGACAACTCGGCAATTTATGTCTTTCATGGATCTTCTTATCAGCGAGAATTTGAAAATAGGATGAATGCCGCAGGAATTATAGTTCGGTCACAGTGTATTTGGGTTAAAAATAATGCAACATTTGGTTGGAGTCAGTATCGTTGGCAACATGAACCAGTTTTCTATGCACATAAGGAAAGATATGCACCTACGTGGTACGGAGATAGGAAACAGACAACGGTTTGGCAAGACGACTTACTAGAAGATTTACCAGCAACCATTTGGAGAGTTCCCAAAGATGATGTGAATGCATATTATCACCCGACGCAAAAGCCATTATCACTTATTGCTATACCAGTAAAAAATAGTTCTAAAAGGCAGGATATCGTTTTAGATTTATTTGGTGGCTCTGGTAGTACATTAATGACCTGCGATCAGTTAGAACGTATTTGTTATACTCTCGAATTAGATCCTCTATTTTGTGATGTAATTATTGAGAGATGGGAACGAGCGACAGGCAACGAAGCAATTTTAGTTTCAGAATAAAAAAGAAGCCGAGTGCGTAAACACTCGACTACTTCAACGAGGACACTAAGCCCCCGAAGATACAGAGAATGCCCACGCGTGGTTTTTCGATACCCTCTGTATCTTTTAGCATCATAACAGATGTCGGGGTGCTTAGACAATGGAAAACGAAAAATTTGATTTAGACTATGAGATTGAAAAAGCGATGGAGAAAGCAGAGTCTATTGATGAATATAAGAAAATCATTCGAATAGCTTTGGGGAAATGGCTTAAAAATCTCCAGTCAGGACAAATCAAGTTAGATAAAGTTTCCGATTTAAAGATATTGATTGAAGCTGATCTTATGTTGAAAGATATTGATGATTGAGAGATAATCAATGTAAAAAAGGAGATCAGTAGTTTGAATAATGATAAACTGACTATTACTGAATTTGAAAAAACATTAGAAATTGTTTTTTCAAAAATACCTGAAGAAGAAAATGAACTGAAATTCTTGGTTTCATCTGACATTGGCTTTGAAATTTTGAATTTAAAACTATCTATCAATATTCTATTAGATAGAAAACATTACACGGGAATCTTATCCCTAATAAGAACTATGATGGAAAATCATATATATTTGAAATATATATTGGAGAAGAATTCGAATAAAAGAAGCAGAGCTTATCAGTTAAATGTATATAGAGATGTGAAAAAACAATATGATGCTCAAAAAAAGAATAAAAAGCTACAAAAAATGATTGCTCAAGATCAATGGTTAAAAGAGCAAACAGATTTATATGAACAAGATGAAGCTAAAATAAAACAATATTTAAAAGAACTTGATTCACTTTATGGGCACAAGCTAGTACCTTGGTATAACGATGATGGAAGTACAAAAGGAATATACAAGCTGTTTGAACGTATGGGTAAATCCGATTGGTACGATGGCATATATAGATACTTATGTATGGAAGCCCATGGGAATAATGGATTAAAACATTTTGAAATGTTAGATAATGGTATGACAAAATTAAAACCAACTATATTGAATGAAAAACAAATTAGTAGTATAAGTTGTAAAATTCTGAATGAAACAAGAAAAGAATTAGCAAACTTGATTTCTTAGAAAAACAAAACTCAACCTAATCAGAATGTGAGGTGGTGTATATTGAATGGCAAGAAAGCGTGATCCAAGACGTGATGAAGCTTTCAAATTGTTTGAAGAGTCTAATGGAACAATAACTAACCGAGAAATTTCTGTAAAGTTATCTGTCCCAGAAAAAACTATTTCAGCATGGAAATCACGTGACAAATGGAATGAAGTACTGCAAAAAGATGAATGTAGTACTTCAAATAATCATTGTAGTACTGCAAATAAAGGTGGCGCACCTATCGGTAACCAGAATGCCATGGGGAATAAAGGGAATAGCAGCGCATCACCGCCATCAGGCAATAAGAACGCCTTGAAAACTGGCGAATATGAAACAATATTCTTTGATACGTTAAGCGATGACGAGAAGGACATCTATTCAAGTTTGGATGATGATCCTTCTTGTGTTTTATCTGAAGAAATACGGCTACTGAAGATTCGACAGCTACGAATGATGAAAAGAATCAAAAAAGCCGAAGAAGGGTTAAATGAGGAAGAAGTTGAGCGGCTGCAACAGCTAAGAAAAATAAAAACTCCTATAGAAAAAGATGGTAAAAAGCTAGAAATCAAACGTGAAGCAATGCAAGATATCCAAGTAAGTAGAAAAGTATACCGTAAAATTGATGATATTCTTTCAATTGAAGATTCACTAACTCGGATTAGTAACCAGTTGACAAAATCGATTAAACAACTAAATGAATTATCCCTATTAGGAGGAAAAGTTGTATTAATGGAAGAGCAAAAACGGAAAATAGCCTTTGAAGCGGATATTCTCGAACATAAAGTCTCTAAACTTATTCTTAAACAAGGTGAGCAAAGTAAAGTTCAAGGCCTTATTGATATTGGCCAAGCGATTATTGGTCCAATAGAAGAAGATGAGGAGAGTGAAACAGATGAGTCAGTTGAAACTATCGACTAAACAAAAAGAGAATATTTTTCAACCACTTAAAGGAATTCGGATGGAGATGAACGAGGGAACGATTCGTTCTGGTAAGACGATGTCAGATGCTCAAAAGATGGCGTTAATATACGCAGGACATCCCGATACGAATCATCTTGTTCTTGCTTATAACCAAGAACAAGCCTACAGAATGTTTATGGATTGTGAAGGGTTCGGACTAGAACATATCTTTGCCAGCTGTGCTGAAATTCGACACGATGAACATGGAGATCATTTATGGATCAATCTACCAGAGGGAGAAAAGCGGATCTATTATAAAGGCGGCGGAAAAGTGAATGCTGTCGGCGCTATCACTGGGATGTCATTTGGAACAGTCACTTTTTTGGAATTCAATCTGCTTAACAAAGCGGTCATAGAGGAGGCTTTTCGTCGGACTAAAGCTTCTAGCTTTCGTTATCATCTCGCTGAACAGAATCCGCCAGCACCAAATCATCCGAACCTAGAAACTCTTAAACCCTTTATAGAAACTGGGTCTTTTAAGTTTCGTCATTGGCGACCACAAGATAATCCTATTTTAACGAAACAAGCTTTGAAAGAATGGAAAGCTGAATGTAAAGTCTCCGAGTATCTTTACAAACGAGATTGGCTAGGTGATCGTGTGATGCCTGAAGGTGTGATCTATTCAATGTTTAACGAAGATACTCATCTGTCGAAGGAAATCATTGGCAAGTCTGTAGAAGCGTTCTTTAGTGCAGACGGCGGACAAAGTGATGCAACTACCTGTTCCTTAAACCTTGTTACGTGGAAAGATGGAGAATATTATCTCTATCGAATGGCTAACTTCTACCATAGTGGTGCCGACACGGGTGTCACGAAAGCGATGAGTGAGTATGCCAAGGAAATTAAGCAGTTTAAAGAATGGTGTTATAAAGAGTGGTCATGGCTGCCTAAACATTCAAAATTCTTTGTCGATCCAGCCTGTAAGTCATTGAGTGAGGAATTACGTGTGTTAGGAATCGTCACAACAAAAGCAGACAACAACTCAAAAGACAAAGTAACCAGCAATGGCACTAAAATTGAAATAGGTATCGAACGTATGCAAAGCGCCTTTTCAAAAGGACGCTTTTTTCTTTACGATCATGATGGCAAGTATGGTCACTATCATTTCATCAAAGAATTAGGAATGTACGTTCGGAATGATTCTGGCTACCCAGTGGATAAAAACAACCATGCATTAGACGAATGTCGTTATGCGATTAATTATTTTACGAAACGCTATGTTCTTTAGCAGGAGGTGATCAGGTGTCATTTTGGCAAGCAATAAAAAGAGTTTTTGGAAAGGGGGCGGTTGCGATAGGAGCGAAAAAAGAGCTACAAAGTATTTTAGATCATCCAAAGATTCAAATGAGTCGTGAAGAATATGATCGTATTCAAAACAGCTTGCTTTATTACCAAGGGTACACGCATTGTAATTCTGATCAGAGAGCAAAGGCGAATATCAATATGGCCCGCAAGGTTGCTACTGAATATGCGAAGGTAATGTTCAATGAACAGGCAGAAATCACGATCGGAAAAGACGATAAATCAAAAAAATATGATGAAGCTAGCGCTTGGATAGAGTCTGTGTTTCAACATAATGACTTCAAGCGTAATCTCAGTAAGTATCTTGAACCAGCAATGGCTCTTGGTGGCTTAGTTGTGCGACCTTATTTCAATGATCAATCAGGACAAGTGGAATTTTCATGGGCGCTCCCGGATGCTTTCTTTCCATTGGAAAGCAGTACAAATAAGATCAGTCAGTGTGCAATGGCATTTAAAACGATCAAAACCCAAGGGAACAAAACGTTCTATTATACCTTGTTAGAATTCCATGAGTGGATCGATGGTGAGTATTGGGTCTCTATGGAACTATACGAAAGTGAAAAATCTAATGTGTTGGGGATGCAAGTATCTTTAAACACATTAAAGCAGTACGAAGAGTTTGAGGTGGCTGTTCATGGTGAAGAAATTGAACGTCCAATCTTCTCTTATTTTAAGACAGCAGGTTTTAACAATATCAATCCATACTCACCACTTGGTGTTGGTGTGTACGATAACTGTAAACGAACACTTGATCGATTAAACAAAGCACTTGATGCGTTCGATCATGAAATTGACGTGGGTAAGAGAAGAGCGGCCTTTCCTGAATCTATGCTAAGTGGAATTTCTGACAAGGGAACAGGCGAAACGAAATTAACCTTTGATAAAGATGATGACTTCTATGTCATTGTTCCTGGTACGGACCCTGATGAATTTAAAATTACTGATTTAACTCATGATATTCGAACAGAACAATACATCGGAGCAATTAATCATCGCTTGCGACTTCTAGAAATGGAAGTGGGGCTGTCGACTGGTACGTTCGTTTTCGATGGTGCCGGGGTACGTACTACGAATAAGACGGCAACTGAGGTAATCAGCGAGAACTCGCAAACGTATCAATCAAGGAACCAACAAACAACCGAATTAGAGGAATTCATTCGGGATGTTGTGCTAGCGCTGTGTGAGCTAGGTCGAGCCACAGAAGTTGATGGGAAACCACTATTTAGTGGTGAATCTCCAAATCGTGAAGAGATAGGTGTGAATTTTGATGATGGCATCTTCTTAGATAAAAAGTCAGAATCTGATTATTATCGTGAACTGAAAAACGATGGGCTGATTCCCGGATGGTTAACTTTAGCCAAAATAATGAAGTTGCCTGAAAGTAAGGCAAAAGATCTTTACCGACAAGCGCAATTAGATGTAGTTGATGAGACTACTGGTGAAATACGAGATTCTGGATACGAAGACTACGAGGAGTGATTGAATGGCCATTACACCTAACCAGTTAGATATTGAGGCTTCTTACATTCAAGATGCTTATATGGCGATGGAAGATGAGATCATGAGGATGCTTGTTAATCATTTGAAAATGCCAACTCGAATGCCTTTGAATGAGGACAACGCTTTTCGTTGGAAAATTGAAAAGATGCAGCAATTAAACCTTTTGAATCCGCAATCGTTGCAGCAATTGGTCAATGAAACAAGTCAGTATTCTTATGATCAGCTACGTAAAATCATCGTGGATATGGGGTTTGAAGTCATTTCAGATCTTGACAAAAACTTATCTCAACAAACTGGAAAAGAACCGCCATCACGAACTGAGATTGACAATGTGATGGAGTCGTATTTCAATCAGCAATGGCGAGATCTCGACAATCATGTCAATCAAACGCTGATCGACACTAATTATCCGAATAATCCACTGGCTAAGATGTATCAACAAGTTTTAAACGATACTGTAGCCAAAATCATTGGCGGTACTAAAACGCTACAACAGGCGCTTAGAGAATCGATCTATGCGATGGTGGAAAAAGGGGTGATGACGACCTTTGTCGACAAATCAGGACGTGAATGGAGCCTTGAGCGCTACGTTCGGATGGTTTTGAAAACCACAACTCATCGAGTTTATCAGGATCTACGACTTAAGCGAGGGTTAGAGTATGGAATTGTCACAGCGCTAATGAGTAGCCATATGGCTGCACGACCACACTGTGCCCATATCCAAGGCGGATGGGTCTTGCTTGTCCGTAAAGAGGATGCGCCGGAAGAATTACGTCATATTTCATCGATCTATGATTATGGATACGGTGAGCCTGACGGAACCCAAGGTATTAATTGTCGACATCGATTGTACATCCAAATCTATGATCCGGATCTTGATATTCACATGAAGCAGTATAATCCAAAACAAGCGATTGACAATGCGGACTTAGTTGCAAAACAGCGCCGCATGGAAGTCGCTATTCGTCGTGCTAAGCGGCAATTGAACGCAGCAACGACAATGGACAACAAAGAAGATGTTCTGCACTTCAAACAACTAGTCAGACGACGTCAAGCAGCACTGCGTACTTTTATCAATGAGCATGATCAATTGTTACGCCGGGATTATTCTAGAGAGCAAGTATATTCATAAAAGGAGGAAGCCTGGTTGAAGGATTAAAGCAAATTGGTCTTGCTTTGAAGTTTGAGGATTTTGGTTTGTTTAGTCTAGCTTGCTAGGCTTTTATTTTGTCCTGAATATGACATTAAACTGTTTATCTACCGAGTGAGCGGTATAACTCACACTCTAAACTGGTACCAACCAGAATAAAAAGGAACGGAGAATGAATCATGGAATGGATCAAAGAAATTTTATCAAAACACGTCGGAGAGGATGGGAAGTTTGATCTAGACGGAGCGACAAAAGAAATAAAATCAGAATTTCCGAAAAATGCTGTGCCTAAAGCTGATTTTAATGATAAGTCTCAAAAGCTAAAAACGGCAAACGAAGATTTAACCGCCGCAAATGCGCTTGTTGAGCAGTTGAAAGCATCGAACAGTGGAAATGAAGATCTGCAAAAACAAATTGATGACTATAAAAATCAGTTAGAAACCGTAACCGCTGAAAGACTAGCAGATCGTAAGAATGCTGCGATCGAATTAGCTTTAACACAAGCTGGGGCTAAGAACATTACAGCTGTGAAAGCTTTGTTGAAGGCGGATGAGTTGGAAATGACTGACGAAGGTGTCAAGGGATTAGATGATAAAGTAGCCGCACTGAAAAAAGACGAAGATTATTTGTTTCAATCCAGCAATCCTGCACCACAGACGAAGAAAAAGCAATTTGTGGCTGCTGGGAATACAGGCGGTGGCGAACCACCTAAAGAAAAAAGCTGGAAAGATAATCTAGCCGAGAATATCGCAAAAATAAAAACTGATTAGGAGAGTGAATTAACATGGGAGTAGTTTTAGATAGTAAAGATTTAGCAAAAATTGATAAGGAATTTGCAGCTGAGTCGCAAGTATGGGAAGTATTGACCCAAGGAGCAAAAGATATTACCGAAGAAGATTTTGTCGGAGTGAAAGAAGTTCGGGTGAACGAGATGCAAGGTTTTACAGCTGCTGATTATAAGCGGAATAAAGAAAACGAACGCAACAATATCACGGTTGAAAAATCAACTTTGAAATTGGAGCAAGAGCGCTGGATGGGTTACGATATGGACCGCTTAGATCAATCGGAAAATGCAGCATATCAAGTAGGTGCTATTATTGAAGAGCACACTCGATTGGTTACGATCCCTGAAAAAGACCAAACTGCAGTAGCTCGTTTGCTTGAAGCTGGTTTTGATACCTCTGATGAAGTTTATAAAGGGAAAACAGTCAAAGAAGCCATTACTAAAGCAAATATTTTAGATAGCTTTGATGATGCTGAAGCATACATGACTGATGCGGAAGTAATTGGTCAATTCGTAGCATTTATGTCTAGTGATGCATACAAAGCATTGAAAAATGCAGATGGTGTCTCTAAGACTTTTACTACCAACACTGTTCAATTCAATGGTATCGATCGACGTGTTGAGATGCTTGATGGCACGAATATCATCATCCAAAAAGTTGCCGAAAACCGATTACAGGTGGATGAAGACAAGCGTATTAATTTCATCATGACACCTATCACCGTTGCCAAGCCAATCGAGAAGTACAATACGATTGATTTGGTTCCTGCAGAACAGGATCGAGGGGGTTATCGCGATACCATCAAAGGGTTGGATTATTACGATTGCTTGGTACTTAAGAAAGCGCGCCCTGCGATTTATATCTCTTACGATGACCCAAAAGCATGACCCCGGAAAAACCGGGGAAGTCTGACGAGAATGAATACGGTTCTGGATCAGAAGGTCGGTCATTAGTTATCGATGATATGAAGATTGATGAGCTTAAAGCCGAGTTGGATCGCCTCGGAATCGAGTATCCATCTACTGTCAAAAAATCAGAATTAATTGAGTTGTTAAAAGAGAGTGAATAACCACTCTCTTTTTCATGGAGGTGAAACCATGGAACGAATAAGACGTAAGGCGTTGAACGAAATCTTTGATGATCAGGAAAGCATCGTGCCATGTGGCTACTTGTCTCTTAAAGAGTATAAACGCTTGGTGGATAAAGAAACAGAACTGACTGAAAAAGATTTCCGAAAGCTTCTGAGAAAAGCTAGTGCATTGTTGGACATCCAAACGAGACGTTTTTATCAGAGGAATGATCTCGAGTCAGATATTCCGATGCGGCGCGATGCATTCAAGTTGGCTGTTGCTTATCAAATTGAGTACATGCATGAGGCTGAGGCCACTACAACGTTTGGAATGCAAGAGCCTGATAGCTGGTCCATTGGACGGATGAGCGTTTCTAAAGGCAAAGGGAGTAACGAAGTATCCCTTCTTTCTGGGGACGCTATGCTGCAGTTATCTGGGACAGGTCTGTTATATCGTGGGGTGAGCCGATGAGAGTGCCACCAAAACGTTTTTTCCCTCATGCGATGATCTATCGCAAGAAAAACGGAATGGGTCCACGAGGTGAGCCAATTCTTGAAGAGGATCTTGTGATTGATCATGTCCGCTTTAATGACACAGTCAAATTTGAGCCAAAGGATATTGATGGGAAAATACAAACCCCAAATGCATTGATCTCTATGGTAAAGAAATACACTGAAGCATTGCCGGATTTTTCCGTTGCAGATCAAGTTGAAATCTTTGGTAAACAATACACAATAACAAAAATCGTTCCGTTGATTGCTGACTCGCCTGAACCATTCGGCTATGAATTGGAGGTAGTTTAGTGGGAGCATCTGTAAGAATTGATTTAAGTCGAGCAAAAATAAAATTAAGTCATTCATCTATACAAAATGGACGGCATGAAATGGCAAATAAAGCTCATTTAGATATGAATGAAAGATTTGTTCCTATGAGGAGCCAACATTTGAGAGAAATGTCTTTTGTTGAAAGTAACGGAGAAAAGATTACTTGGAATGCTCGATATGCTTTGGCTCATTATCACGGAGGGTTTACAAATAAGTTTGGAACACAGGTAATATTTTCTAATTATACTACACCGGGAACTGGTCCATATTGGGATAAAGAAGCAAAATCTATATTTATGTCTAGTTGGTTAGAAGCATTCAAGAGGGGAGCGAATTGGTAATGGATTTTATTGATCAGTTGCTAGAAGTATCGAACCAAATACCAGTACTAATTCGTATTCATTCTTTAGATAAAGACGAGTCGATGCGTCTAACCGCATTACCTGGAGGTAAAACGGTCGAAACTTTTATGGATGGATCAAAACAAAAAGAACTAAATTATGAATTTGTCTATAAAACGAAATGTGAAAATGCAGATCGGATAATGATTGAACTAGGTGAGTTACTAGAGGAACAAGAAGATATTCCATCTAGTAACAATAGTTATCAATTTGTTGGAATAACTATTGTAGATGAACCTTTTTTTACAGGTTATGACGACAAAAAATTTCTGTATTATCGATTAGCAATCAAAGCAACATTATATTTTGATAAATAGGAGGAATATTATGAAACGAAAAAAAATTGCGCTAATTGGATTTGAAATTCAAAAATTGAAAGATGGAAAAATTACTGAAGATGGTTGGGTTCGTTTAAAAAAAATCAAGAGTGTTTCTGATGCCTCACAAGAAGAAGTTGACGATGGAGACGGTTTCTTTGATGGGTCGGGAGAACCAGAACAAACGATCACCTCTCATCGACTAGGCTATAGTTTTACGGGTGAATACTTTGAGGGTGATGAAGCATCCGAATTAATTGATGAAATGATTGGTTTATTTGGAGATGATCGGAAAATTGGTTTTCGAGTAACAGATGATCGAGATAATCCCAAAAAGAAAAGGGAAGGAATTGCAACTTTATCAAGTCCTCAAACGAAAACTGGAGGGGCTACTGAATTTGGTAATATTGAATTTACTGTTCTATATGATACTACACCTAAATGGGACCCTTATTCAAAGCAGACAGCCCAGAGTCAGAAGAACTGAAAGCTACTGGGCTAACTATTCCAGAATTAAAACAAACACTTGATAGTAAAAATATAGAATACCCGTCAAACGCTAAGAAAGATGAACTAACTAAAATATTGGGGGAGGCTTTATAGCCTTCTCTTTTTTGTATGGAGGTAATTATGAAACAAACACTTGATATCGATATTGAACTCTCTGGCTTTCCAGTAGGGTTTACAAATCCAATTACTGGTGAGCGTATTGAAATCTGGTTTGATAGCTCATTGGAAAATTTAAAACGAATTATTGTAGAAGAAAACTATGAGGAATTCGACATATACGAACAAAAACTTAAAGAAGATTCTATCCACGAAACTAATGTTGAAACAGTCATAGAACATGCTAAAGGAACTCTTGAATATCAATATGATTTTTTCTTTGGTAAAGGAACATTTGAAAAATTATATGAATGTGTACCAGATTTCGATGCACTTGAACGTGCTTATGAACCAACTATCAGAGCTATTGCTAAAAAAGTCGAACAACAAGCAAAAAAAAGACAAAAGGATAGAGAGCTTGCAGCAGAAAAGTTAACTAAAGAGTTTCATAACAAGAAAAAGCAAAAAGTAGCAAATAAAAAGTAGGTGGTGACATGAGGTTAAATGACCCAGAAGTCACTTCCTTTTTTTATAAAGAACGTGAGTATTTGATTAATTTGTCATTTGACATTGTATTAGATGCTTTTGATGTGTTAAACGAGGCAATATTCACTGATTATGAGAAAGCTTGTCTATGTCTAGACTTATTAATTGGAGAAGGTTGCTATCAATCTGAGGATGCACTTAGTCTATGGGTATTTATTTACGACCAATTTATTCATAAGGAAGTTCCACCGTTCATTAAATATAGTTTTTACGGAGAGCCACTTTCTGTGGAAGAGCACGAACAATTAATAGATATATCTGCGGATGCAGAGACTATTTACGCTTCTTTTATCCAAGCATATAACATCGATTTAATTGATAAACAGGGAATACTAACTTGGTCCAAATTTAGAGCTCTTTTACATAATCTGCCTTCAGACACTCCACTTAAACGAATTATGCAGATTCGAGCTTGGAAACCAGGAAATAAAGATTCAGAAGAATATAAGCGAGATATGACAGATTTACAAAGATACTATGCCTTAAATACGGATAGAGAGGAGAAAGATAATGACTAAAGATGGCAAAATAAGTATTCTGATTGATGTCGACGCCAAGCAGGTTCCTAATGTAATAAGTTCAATTGAAAAAAACTTTGGACAGTTAGGAAAAAATGCTGATGATATTACAAAAAAAATTGGTAATAATATGGGCGCCAATACTGAGACAGGAGCGAAAGTTGCTAATCAAGCAGTGGATTCAGTTGAACAGTCGATGACTGATTTGGGAAGATCGACTGATACGGCTACTGTCAAAGCTGGGAAATCATTAAGCGAAAACTTCGAAGTGGGATCTAAGGCCGCTAATACCGCAACAGATAGCGTGGCTAAAGGAGTGGCGGATCTAACCGCCACAACGAGCACTGAACTAGCTAAGTCGGGACGTATCATGGGTGAATCCTTTGATTCTGGCGCCAAAGATGCCAATCAGGCCAATGATAGTGTCGTTAAATCAGTCACAAGCTTGGTTTCTTCTGTGGAATCTTCTGCACCTAAAATTGGTAAAGAGCTTGGTAGCTCCTTTCAATCTGGTGCCAAAGAGGCGACTAGCGCTTTAGATGGTATCGGGAAATCAAGCAGTAACATGTTAGCCAGTATTGAAGCGACGTCACCTAAGGCAGGTAGAAGCATCGGTAATTCGTTTGAAGCAGGTTCCAAGCAAGCAGCTAGCGCTCTTGGATCAATAGAAAAGTCCTCTGCGCAGATGGTTCCTCCTGTTGAATTATCAGCAACTAAGGCAGGAAAGAGCATTGCGACTAGTTTAGAAGCTGGTTCCAAAGACGGAGCGAAGACTGTCAGTGATGCGGTTGATGCGATGAAAAAGGATCTTACGTCATTAGGTGATGAAGCAGAAAAGGCTGGTGCTAAAATGAGTACCTCCTTTTCTCAACCAGAGTCAAAAGCCAATTTGTTAACAGGCTCTGTGGGCAAACTAAGTGCAGCGATGTTGATCACAAAAGGAGCAACTACAGCACTAACGATGGCTAAAGGTTCATTAGATGGTGCATTTGGTCGTATTGATACTTTGAATAACTTTGAAAATACGATGACCCGTTTAACAAGTAGCTCAGAAGAAGCAGCTGCAGGGATGGAAGGCGTTCGAGATGTTGTAGTTGGTACAAACTATATGCTTGATAGTGCGGCTCAGACCGTGCAGCGCTTAGTGATGCAAAATGGTTCATTAGAACAATCGACAAAAAGTTATCAAATCTGGGGTGATGCAGTTGCGATGTATGGTGATGGCGCTGCAGAAACAATGGATAATGTGATGGATGCAATGATCCAGATGCGAGCAACCGGAAGCGTTAATATGGCGCAAATGGATCGTATGGTTCGCCGTGGAGTAGATCCTTGGAAAATCTATGAAGATGCGACTGGTATGAGTATGCAAAGTATTCGTGATGCGTTGCGTGATGGCGAAATTAGTGCCAATGAGTTTTTTGATACGGTTGAACAGGCTATGCGTGATGGTGGGAATGAATTCACATCGGTTTCTGGGATGGCTCAACAAGCTGGGGATACTTGGGCAGGATCGTTTGCCAATATGGCTACTGCAACAAGCCGAGGAACAGCAAATATTATCGCATCTATGGACGAGGCATTCTCAGAAACACGTTTTGGCTCGATGAAAGAAAACATCCAAGGATTTGGTAAAACATTTGAAGGTGCGCTAAATGGGATTGCTGGTGTAATCCCTCCTGTTGTTTCGGCTGTTGATACGATGACCGGTGGGGTTATTGCTGTGAAGAACGCAGCTGTGACGGCTTCACCAGTGATTATCGGATTAGGAACTGCATTTGGTGGACTACTTATTGTACAGAAAGTAGCTATAGGAACAACAAGTTTTATCCAAATGTTGAAATATTTAACTGGAGCTACTTCTGCTGCCACAATGGCTACAAATGTTAATACAGTTGCAACTAAGTTGGCGTCAGGAGCTAATACAACCAATGCGGCTTCACTTAAAGGTGCAATTGCAGCACAAAAAATTTATGCTATTGCAACTAATGCTTCTGTAGCAGCTACAAAAGCACTTGGAGTAGCTAAAGCATTAATACTAAATCCTGCATTAGCTCTAGGGCTAGTGGCGTTAGGTGCAGCAGGATACGCAGCTACCAAGATGGGAATGAACTTCTTTGATGCTCGAAAAAAAACTAAGGAATTAGCAAGTGAATTAGATGGATTAAAAGACGATCTAGATAATGTCGGAAAGTCAACCCAGTCCAGTGCAAAAGAATTTGAATTACAAGCTAAAATGATCGAGTCGAATACAGAAAGAAACAAGGATCTAGCAGCTGAATTACAAAGGCTTTCAGCAATTGAAGATAAATCGGCTGCGGATAAAAAATTGATGGCTGATACGGTTGATGAACTGAATAATTCAGTGACTGGTCTAAATCTCTCTTACGACGAAGAAACAGGCCTGCTTAATGCAACCACAGAAGAAATAAACAAACGAATTGAAGCTTCTAAAGGAATGGAAGAAGTTAATCGGCTAACTGAACGACAAAAGACGTTGAATCAAGAAGCTGCAGACATTGAATCCTCATTAACTGAAGTAGCCAAAGAACGTATGAGATTGGAGCAAGAAGCTTCAGAATCTGGCGTGGATGGAAAGAAAAAAGTCAAAGAATCGCTGGAAGGACTGTCTCAGAAGGAAGATGAACTTCAAAGTTTACTTGTTGAAAATCAATCTGAACGAAATCAATTGTACACGGAGGAGCAAGAAAAAAGGCGAGCAGTCGCAGAGACAGTCTCAGAAGCTAATTCTCAGATGATTACTTCATGGAATGTTCTATCTGATGCACAACAAGCTGCCTTGGAATCTATGAATAGCATGTACAAAAAGCTGGTAGAAGAATCAGGGAATGCTTTTAAGCAGATTGAACAACAAGAAGCGATAAGCTTAGATCAAATGAAAGAAAATCTACAAAAAAATGCTGAAGCTATGAGAACGTGGTCTACCAATGTTGCCATTTTGGCGAAGGCCGGTGTAGATGATGGCATTATTATGCAACTTGAAAAATTAGGTCCAGCAGGTGCATTACAAACGCAACAGATGGTAGATGAGATGGGGTTAAATCTTAGTTCATTAGCGGAGTTAGGTGGAGAACATACAAAAAAACTGCTGGAACAAATGGGTCTTCATATGGAGGACCTACCAAAAATGTCAGCTGAACAATCGGCGTGGTTTGTTGAAAATTTAGATCTTGAATTAGGTAAATTACCAGAAACTGCACAACAGCACATTAGTGATTTAAATGGGACTGCGGATGCAACGATGAAGCAAGCGATGGCGAGTATGGGGAATATCGTTGGTGAAGAAACGGAAACTGTTGCTGAAAAATTTGGATTAATTCCAGAAAAAAGTGAGGCATCTTTACGGAGAGGAACAGAGGGGCGAGACTTTGCACAGTGGGGACGTCAACCTGTCGAAGAAATTGGGGATGGGATGGTAGAAGCAACCCCCAAAGTAGAGGAAGCAGCAAAGGAAGTTGCTCAAACGCCAGAGAGAGTTATGGGCCCTCAACTAGAACAAACAGACTACGCCTCAATGGGTACAGCACCACCAACAAAATTGGGGCAAGGAATTTTAGATAATATTACTTCAGTAGAAGAAGCTTCTAAAGAAGTAGCACAAACTCCAGAAACAATGTTTCAGGAAACCATACAAGCAAATCGTTATATTCCGACTGGTCAAGAAACAGGTAAAGGATTAAGTGAAGGAATTAATCAATCTAATGCCGATGTTGAGTTAGCAGCCAAAGCTATAGGAATGATACCAGAAAATACTATTCAAGCTGAGATGACTACAGAAAAAAATAAGGAAAGTGGAACAGAGGTAGGTCGAGGGATAGCACAAGGGATTGATAGCAGTCAAGAGGCTGTGCAACAAAGTGCTAAAGCTGTCGCAGACACTCCAAATAATGAACTATCTAGCCATATGAACCAAGGTATCTATGCTGAGTACGGACAAGCAGTGGGAGAAGGTCTTGCAACGGGAATCGCAGACACTAGTCCAGTGGTTGTTGCGGAAGTAAATAAGTTGGTTGACCAAATGGTAAAACAAACTGACATTGGTATCAAAAATATGACAGTAAGTTTTAATCAAGTTGTTCCTAATGTAGCTAACGCGTTGAGTGCGCTTCCTATGGTAGCTTCCAATAGTATGAATTCTATGAATATGAGTTTCCAAAGTGGATCGCAAGTACAATTAGCTACTGTGAAAGCTTTGAATAGCAATTTGATACGTACCTTTACTAATACGCCAAGTGAATTTCAATCGATTGGTCGAAATATTATGAGTCGGTTGAATTCTGGAATGATGGCAGAGTCGAGCAGGGTTGTCGCAACTTCCAGAAATATATCAAATAGGATTGTACAATCCTTCAATCAGTTGCCAAATCAGATGCAAATGACAGGTCGCAACGCAATTAGTTCATTAAATAGTGGAATGAATTCATCTGTAAGTCAACCTATTTTAACTGCATCAAGAACTAGCTCGGCGGTTGTATCTGCTTTTTCAGGATTGTCTAACCAGCTAAATGGAGTGGGTCGTGATGCTATGGCTGGATTGAATGCTGGATTAAATGCCGGTACAGCATCTGTATTGGCAACCGCAAATAGAATTGCCAATCAGGTTGCCGCCACCATGAAAAGCGCATTGGATATAAATAGTCCTTCGAAAGTCATGGCGAACGAGGTTGGACGGTGGATTCCAGAGGGGGTTGCCGCAGGTATCGAAAAATATGCAGGAGTTGTTTACCAAGAGATAGATAACTTGTCGGCGGGCATGTTGAAAATTACCACGCCAGAAGTTGCTTTAGGTTCTGCACGTATGTGGAGAGAGCTTTCCAACGAAAAAATCAGTCAAACGATTGTCCACCAATCTCCATCAGTAGATATGGCTGAGTTGGCACGGGTGCTGAATAGTCGTCCAATCAAGGTGAACTCAATCCTAGATGGAGAGAAGATTTCCAGTACTTTTGACCAATCTCTAGGAAGACAAATGTATAAAAGACAATACACAGGGGGTGTGGGTTTTGCATGATGAAACACAAATTTATTTAATCTGTGAAGAAGGAACTATCCATTTCAACGCTTTATTTGAAGGGATAAGGATTGCAGATGTGGGCCCGGGTTCTCCTGAGCCTGTGTATCATTTTGAACAATTTTCAGGAAGCGATGGAAGTCGCCTGGTTAACTTTGCCTACGACAGCTTTCCATTCTTCTTGGTTTTCCGATTGGCTTCGCGAAATCTGTACGATTGGCGACTGGTCGTTAACGAGATGAGAAGTTTATTTTACAGAGAGGATCCTTACTACATTTGCTATTCTGGAGAGCCTGGGAAACGATTTAGAGTTGTTCCGGAGCCCTGGGAAGTACAAAAAATCATGCCTCAAAAAGGAATGTTCGCCCTTTCTTTCACGGTGTTCCCTGGGAGCTCCGAATCAATCGCAAGTACTCAGTCTAACTTTGACTTAGAAGAGGACTGGCAATTTTCACAAGGTTTAGTGGCAGAAGAGTATCAATATACCCATGAAACGAGTCGGTTTATTATTTTTAACGGGGGAGATTTCACGATTGATCCCAGAGAACATGACTTAACGATTCGAATCGAAGGGGAATCAGACGGAGAGTTTATCTTGTTCAATCGAACCACTGGTGATCGTTTTATTTATTACCCACCACTGCATCGTCGCTACGGAGAATCTTTAGTGTTAGAAAGTGTCTATCCACGTAAAAATGGGGTCTCTTGCGGCATTGATACGAACCATGGAGTGATTACATTAGCACCCGGCGAAAATCACATTGAATTACAAAATATCAGTCGTGTGAAATCCGAATGGGATTTCCGATTTCTTTATAAGTAGGTGAACCAATGTTAACGATTCGAAATTATGAAGAAACACAAGAAGAACTCCTGACCGATTACGATCAGGGCTCTTTTTATGAAAACTGGCAAATGAACGAAACGTGGGAAGTTGGTTTTGTTATTCGAAAAACAATTCGAAATAGTGTTGTGTATGATTTAGTGACTTACGAGTCTTCTGTCATCTTTCAAGGCCAACAATTTGTCATCAAAGAAATGCAAGAGTCGGCAGTTGGAGAAGCGGTGTATAAAAGAGTAGTGGCCACACATGTCTATTACACGATTCAAGATGGGTATCAATACAATAAAATAACCGGTCGGCGAACCCCGATGCAACTCTTGATGCATATACTAGGAACAGGTGCTCGTGGTTTTACTTGGCAGTTAAGCGGTGGGTTTCCAGCAACTGACAAGGAAAACTTTGGAGATGCGAATTATTTACGGTTGATCAATGAAGTCTTACAGGACTTTCGTTTAGTTGTTATTCCGGACAATAAACATTTACACTTTATGTCCGCAGATGCGTTTGGAAAAAAAGTCCATGAGCCGATTCGATTTAAGCATAATACGGATGAAGTGACATTCGATATCGACACGTACAACTTAAAAACCCAGATTCGAGGATTTGGCGCACTGAAAGAAGGCGTGGAAACAGATGATCCTCGAGATAGTGATTATGTTTTCCCACCAGTCACACTTACCAGTCAAGAATCGGTAAAATGGGGGATTCGAATTCAAGATCCTGTTCGAGATGAACGCTATCATCATCAGGAAAGTATGATGGAACGCTTAAGAAATGAACTACAAGATACACCAAATATTTCAGGTGTTGTTAGGTTGAAGTGGAAGACTCCAATACAAAAAGGCGATCACGTTCCCTTTATTTACGAGCCGATGGGAATTTCTACGTATATCCAAGTAGTTGGGCTTAAAACATTTCCTTTAGTACCGAACAAACCACCTGAGGTGGTCCTCTCGAACACTAAAAAAACAATGACGAAACTATTGGTTCAATTACGACAGAAAGGAATGGTGTAATGAATTTAAAAGAATTAGTCAGTAATCGAATTTCAAGTGAATGGAAGAAACTATTTAACCATAATGTCCGTGAAACAAAACAAGAAGTCGACTCAATCCATACACAACAGCGTGCCATCAACCAACGGATTTCTAATCTGGTCCTTAGTGTCGGAGGAAATTCACCAACTGAAGTGGTAGATGCACGAGTGGATCATGAGGGGACGGCACACCCAACCTTAAACGATCGATTATTAAGCGGAGAACAAGGCGTTGCTAGGCGTATGCGTGAGCTAAAACTTCAATTAGCCAATCAAGGGGCTTCAGTCGAACAGATTAACGAAGTCATTCAACAACTGTTTTCACCTAGTGCAGCAACATTAAACATCTACGTTTCTGCTACACGAGGGGATGATCGGACAGGAGTTGGATCAGAGGAACGGCCTTTTCAAACCATCCAAATGGCCGTCAATATGATTCCACTTTTAAATCTTTCTTCGATTACTATCTGGGTAGAAGACGGGGTGTATTTAGAAGATGTCCGCTTAGCGAATATTCAGGGGAGTACATTGGTTATTCGCACCATTCAAAGTCAAGAAACGTTAGCTCCAGCTACTCGTGATTTGCCGGTAAAAGTCAGAAGTATTGGCTTTTTCTTCTGTAGTGGCTATTTTCAAATTTTAGGTATTCAAATAGTGGATACTGCGAATGCTCCTATTTTCCAAGGCAGAAGATATGGGATCATGAATGAGCAAGGCGGTTATATGGCGATCGCTTCTTGTAAATTTGGAGAGTCTACCCAACAAACATCTTATAATGCGCTTTACTGTGGCGGGGCATCAAAGATGAATGTTTATGGACGAACTACTTTTGTGAACCAAGCACTCGCGATTCATTCACGACTTATGGCAGAAATTAACGTGGGAGATATTTCGGGTTCTGGAAATACCGTAGGTTTTCGTTGTGATTCAGCGACTTTGAGAGGAAACACGCCTTCCGGTTTTGCTAGTACAGCGACTCAAACTGCAGGTGTCGGATTGATTGTAACTAAAGGGACGGTGTTGTAAATGGAAGAAAATCAGTTTTTTAAGGTGGCAAACAAACCCATTGTTATTGATACGGTCCAACAAGCTATCATCGACAATGGGACCACTTTTTATTCTCATGACCGTGGAACGGCAAAAATTGAGTTCTTTTTAAAAAATGAAGGAGTAGCTTTTTCTATCCCACAAGGAACACTAATTCCGATTCGATTAACGTTTCCTTTAGAGACGGCCGAGGATGGGCTAGCGAGACATGATTATTTAGCTGTAGTAGATGATCCGGTCAATGGTCGTGTGCATATTGTATTAGAAGAGAATATTTTAGGGTATCAGGGAGTTGTAGAGGGTTCTGTTTATGTAAACTTTCCAAATCAACAGTCCCTTGATACTGCTGGACGATTTAGGTTTAGGATCCATCGTAGTCCTTTGGAAGAAACGACAAACGAAATTGATGCCTATTACTTTAATGGGTTTAATTGGTTTGCCCAGCAAGTCGAAGAATTGACGGATTCAACCAAACAGGAGATTGAAAAACTATTTGCTCGAGCAAATGACCAATCGGTTAGTTTGGAAGAAAAGGTAAAAATGCTGGATGAAAAAATCAATCAAACTGAGCAACAAATCAACGAGCTGGGTAATCTAAAACGGATGTACTCAAACAGTATTGAGTTCGGTAATTACGACTATTCAGGGAATGCTAACCTAGCTATGACTGACTCAGATACATTTAAATGGGGAGACGGTGGTGTGGTAACATATGAAAACGGTGAATATACCGTTGTAATGGACGGTAGTGGAAGATTAGTCAAATGGAATACTAACCCGGAAACAAGTGTGTACTTAAAGGATAAAACACAGTATACGATGAGTTGCGAAATGTATGTGGGTGCTGATTATACAGGCGATGTTACACAAGTTTTTGCTAACTATGCTTATACAGATGGTGGACAAGTTCTTATACAAACTTCACGATTACCACGTGATGTGCCAAGAAATACATGGGTTGTGGTAAAAGGGACTTCAACTATAGATTATCAAGGCCGTGAGCCTAAAGTATTATATTTTACTTGGCAAACGGTAAGTAACACGACAATCCCAACAGGAACACTTAAAATAAGAAAGCTAAAAATAGAAGAAGGTGCAGATGCTACACCGCATCAACCTAATCTATTAATTGCACCTTATCAGATTTCAAAAGTACCATTGAATGCTAATTTGGGTAATAAGGAACAACCCTTCCCATACTCATCTAATGCTTGGCTTTTTTACGCTAAGGATATGACAGAAAACTTTATTGTAGGACAACCCTATACGTTAACATTGAAAGGAACAAAACCTACCACACAATCATTTAGAGTATACATTACAGGTCAAGAGAGTAGATGTAGGATAGATGATATGTTACCAGTAGAGGGTGTAGCAGATACTTGGAGAATTACTTTTACACCAACAGCGGATAACCTAACAGGTAGTGCCTCACCAAGTAACTTGCGGATATATCAGATGCCTTCTGGAACAACAGGGGCTGTCAGAATTGATTGGTTAAAAATAGAAAAAGGAGACACGGCAACACCACCAATCACTTTCTACAAATACTTTGGTGAAGGTTTGAAAGACAGTAATAATCCATACGACTATAGTTGGGATGTTACACCTGAGTACACTGAAAAAAGATTGAACGACAAAGTAAGTCTGACAGAGCCACAGTCTATTGAAGGGACAAAGGATTTTCGTGATCAGCCTTTAATTAAAGGTGAACGCATACCAACTGAAAAGTTTGGAATATCCTTAATTGGTGGAAGATTAGTAGGAGTACCTGTTTCAAATAACACTATTTTAAATTGGGGTAATCCGTATGCTTATGATAATGAACGATCAAAAACGAATGATTTATTTACACTATCTGAAGATAATAAAACTTTAACGATTCTAAAAAACTGTGCGCTACAATTTGTCGGTAAATTTACTTGTCAAACGAACGATGCCAGTTACTATGCTTATCTTGGGATGCGTGTAAACGGAGCGAGCGACTGGCGTGTAGCTGGTATAGCAGGAACGTTAAATTGGCGCAATGATGTTGGCTGGTTTTGTGTAAGAAAGTTTAATGCTGGAGAACGTGTCACGCTTGTGACAGAAACTAATTTTACCACTGCTTCAGTGAATAATTGGGGTGTTGATCAGGTGTATATCAAAGAAGTTTTGGCAACATAAAAGGAGGAAAATATGAAATCAATTTGGCAGTATGGACGAACAGGCGGGAAATATGTTGGGGAAGTCTTAGATGATAGTGTGATATCTGTTCCGTATACAGATGTCCCACCATTAAAAGGAATTGAATTAGCAGATCAGTTTTTTATTCCGACAGAAAACCGTTGGCAAGAATTAGAAAACGCAACACTTCGTGAAAAATTAGAAAATCTTGAATGTTTGTATGAAGAATTAAAAAAGCAAGATGAATGCAAAGGCGAACAGATTCAACAGATGGGACAACTGAATGCCACACTTATGATGAACGATATTCAACTTGCCAATCAGTTGGCCGAAGTAAAGGAGGCGCTCCAAGATGTTTAGTTATGAACAAATTGAACGAATGTATCGCCAAGGTTTTTTCACTGCCGAACAAGTCAGAATGTTTGTGCCGTTAGCAATTTCTGAAAAACAATTAAAAAAACTACTGAGAGAAGTAGAATAGGCGGTGACTTATGGAAGGAATTACTATCGGGGAGTGGATCGCGATCATAACACTCGGCGGCACATTGATTGTAGGTGTGGCGAAATTTTATGCGATGTTCACGAAACTTGATCACACGTTAGGAAAATTAGAAAAGACGATCATTCGGGTAGAAAAAAGTCAGATTGACTATGGCAATCGGCTTTCAATTATTGAAGAACAAATCAGATCCATTTTTAAACAAATTGGAAAGGGGAGAAAATAAAATGACAGAAATCTTAGCTGCTGCAAGTATTATTACACCACTAGTAGTCGGTGTCACAGGGTTAATTAAAACACAAATGAAGGATTACAAACTCTTACCCGTGATCAATGTGATTGCGGGTATTTTGTTAGGCGTGCTATATGCAGCGACCCTAGCACCACAAGATTTAGCAATCTACGCATGGGCTGGGGCTGTATCAGGGTTAGCCGCTGGTGGATTATTTGATTTAGGAAACAGTGTCATTCAGTCGGAAGAATGACAAATTAGCAAAGGAAAAACACAGCCAAAGGGCTGTTTTTTTATATAAAAAATTAGGAGGAATTGATTATGACAAAAATTGTAGATTTAAGAGGCGATTCAAGAATTTTAGGACCAACCAATGCCAAAAGAAATGTTTCTCAAGTAACTAAAATTGCTCGTCACCATTCTGCAACAACTACTGGAGACGTTTGGGCGTTTCAGAACCATTGGAATGGCACATTAGGCTGGGGAACAGGTGGCTATCATGAAATCATTTTACGAGATGGTACCGTACAATGGTGCTACTTCGATAATGATGTGACAAATGGTGTGGGGGGACATAATACACCGACTTACCATATTTGCCTTGTTGGTAATGGTTCATTTACAGCTGAACAAGAAAAAGCATTTGAAGAACGAGCAAAAGCGGCCATGCAACGTTTTGGTTTATCTGTCAACGATGTATTAGGGCATAACGAATTCAGTGGTCATGCCTCGAATATCTGCCCAGGTATTAACATGAATACGGTTCGTGAACGATTACGAGCGGGGAATAACTTAACCCATGATCAAATTATTTTAGCGAGCCCACCAAAAACGAGCGGAAACTATGTAGGTAAGTTAGAAGTGTTTAACGAGCTAGTCTTAGGTACATTCCGGATTGCTGGATGGTTGGTTCCGCAAAATGGTGCAGCGTATTTAAATCAAGGATACGTTTTCTGGATGGATGCCGACAATCCGGATGTTGAAATTGGGCGTTGTAAATCAGCCGGTATTATCAGAGATGATGTGAATGCAGCATATGGATTACCTAGTGGCCTACGATTTGGTTTGGATGGCACACTAGATATCCGTAAATTTGCAGGGAAAAGGGTCTTTCCGATGTTACGACGAACAAACGATCCGAACGGAAATACAATCAATGGACAAACAGTGGATATTCGTTTTCCTGAGTATGTTTTGACGATTCCTAAGCGATAAAAAACATAGCCTCTCACCTGATGAACATAACTTTAAATTAGAATTTAATTCTAATTTTTTTGGAATGCATATCAATTGAGGGGTGGTACATAGAAAATATAAATTATCTAAATACTTATTCAAGCTAGAAAATCTATGTTGAGTTTAAACATATGTTCCGTATTGTTAATAATGTTAAACAATATTATAATTTTTAATATAATATTGACAAGATGAAATCGGGTGAGTACAATACGAAAAGTTACGAATTATTTAGGGCGGATTCCAAATGGAGTAACACAACCTGTTCGAGTACAGGCTGATGATGGAAAAGTTTATGTAATGAAATATTTACATGACTTTTGCAGTGCTAAAATTTTATATAATGAGTTGATCGCTTACAGGCTTGGAAAATTGCTTGAAATTCCAATGCCTGATTGTATGGTTGCTGAATTATCTGAAGCCGTCATTTCTAAAACACCGCATTTGTTAGAAACGAATGCCCTCGCTTGTACTTGCTTTCTAAGCGAATATAGAGCTGGTACTCCAAAAATTTCACCTATTTTAGCACGAAACACTATTAATGGAGCAGATATTTCTAAGATTTTAGTTTTTGATCAAATAATTTTGAATAATGATAGAGCTAAAAATGATGGGAATTTGTATTATGATAAAAAAGAGAAAAAAGTTTTGGCAATTGATCATTCTCACATATTTATTAACGGAGAGATTTGGTCTGCAAACGAGCTTAGACAGTTAAAAGGAAAAAGTCCTATGGTGGTAGATAATTTACTTGGGAGAAATTATCGGGCATTTTCTTCACAGCTTACAGGTTACAACTGCTATAATAATACTAAAGATAAAATAAAAAATTTAAATAAAACAGATGTTCAATCTGTATTTCAAGATATTCCCGATGATTGGGGAATAAAACTAGAAGAAATAGAGAGTTCATTTGAGTTAATATGGGAACAAATGAAACAAATTGAAGGTATTACGATCCAGTTACAGAATGCGTACTCAAAAAGAAAAGGAGGGTAATAATTATGAATGACGCAATAAAAATAAATTATTCTATATGTAATTATATTCCCAGTATAATTCGACAAGAATCCGTAATTTTTGGTATTGTTATTCACTGCCCTTCTGAAGAGTATTCTAAATTTCATAGGACTAAGAATATTAATAGGCTTAAATCTTTTGATGACGAATTTGATAAAGATTATATGGAATTAATGAGTGAGACATTCTCTTACTACTTTGATTATCCTTCTTTGGAGTTAGAAGATTATGATGAGGAACGATTCGATAATATACATTCTGATAATTTTATTTCTAATATAACAAAATATTATGTTAATGAATTTAAATTTTCAGAAGTGAGAGAACTCGTTTCCTCTCGGGCTGCTTTATTAGAAGATATTAATGATTTAATAAGGACTTATCTGTATTACGATAGACCTAAGTCAGAGAGGATTACGACACCAGAAGTTAAACGATTATTGAGTAAAGAACTTAGAAACTTGAATTTAAAAGAGCATGTTAAAGTACCGAAGATACACGATTTGGCAGAACGAGAAGTAGTTGATTTTGAGTATAACACTACTTTAGTTAAGGTATTGAGCTTCGATTATAAAAGGAAAACTGATATAATTGATCAAATTAATAAATTTCAAATTGATATGTTAGAAAATCACGATTACTTTTATAAAAAAAACATCAAAGTTGTTATGGGGAATTCTGAATTTTATGATGAAGATTTTATGGACTCTGTTAAAAAAAAATTATGCTGTTTGGCCCCTAATATAGAAATTATTTCAATTGGGGAATATACTAATAATTTAATTTTTCAAGGATTAAATTAGAAATAAAATGTAAATTTGAGACTGTAAAAACTCAAAAATCGTTCTTGGTGTTGATTTTTACGTTATACAATTAATTGTATCAACTCGCCCATATTTCCATTCAAAACCTAACCAATGATAAGGATTTAATCATTTGCCCACTTTTCGAAGTGGGTCTTTTTTTATGTAATAAAAAGTCGGTATATAAAAATAAAAATGATCGTTTTTAATCATATTATTGCTTATAATAATATGGAGGTGATGTTGTGGATAAAATAGTTAGTCTTTTTAAAAATAATAATTTTCAATCTTTTTTATGTGGTATTTTGGGGAGTTTCATAGTTTTTATTCTATTTGGTATTGATTTTAGTCTGTCAGGGTTGCTTGCAGAATGGTTAAGTGCTGTTGGGACAATAGGTGCTGTATGGGTTTCGTTATGGATTGTTTTTGATGAAAAAAAGGTAAAAGTTGCAATAGTAGTTAAAAAATTACGTAAAGAAACAGTATCTCCAGAAGGAATTAATATGTATGGCCAATTTAGTAGTATTGAAGTATATGCGTATAATCATAGCGCAAAACCAATTGCGATTTCGTTTATGGGGATTAGACCTCAAGGTGCTGATAAAGATGATTATATTGAGGAAATTAGCCAACTTGTTGAAAATCCAAAACTTGAATTTATTCAACCTGGGATGGTAGGAAAAAAGTATTGTGAAGATATTAAGTATTTATCTGATGTAAGTAAAAGATATATAAGAGAGGATGGAACTTTACATCTTGAAGCAGTTTTTGTTGATATCAATGGTAAAGAACATTTAAAAGATATCGTAATAACTGATATTTTATAGATAGTAAAAACCTCAACCAATCATTCTTGGTTGAGGTCTTTTTTACGTTCTTCAATTAATTGTAGCAACTCGTTTTATTCCGAATCAAAGCCTAATATTAATAGCAAAAATAGTATACAATATATCATGAATACGCTTCAATTTGATTGATCAACATCAAGTTTTTTCTGATAAATTATCCAATCGGTTGTAAACATCGTGAAAGTTAAAAAAGTATAGAATAAAAATTAAGAAAAAAATCATCTCAAATAATATAACAATATTTTACAATTTATAGTTAAATTATCTCAAATTTCATATAAAATTCTTAAATCTATCATATTATTTGAATGTATAAGAGGAGGTGCGTGCTATTGAGTATTTTGAAATCAGCAGTGAAATATAAAGGTGCAAAAAAAGCTACAGATAAAGTAATGGGCGACGGTTTGTTATCAAGCGTTGTTGCTGCAAAAGCAGTGAAGAAAAGTAATCAGCGTAGTAAGCAAAGAACAAAAAAATAAAAATACTAGAAGTCCAGTCCTTAGTTAGACAGGAAATTTTTGTTTTTTAATCGATTGTAGTAACTCGCTCAAATCTTCAATCGGCACCTAACCATTATAAGAGAACAAGCGATAAGAAAAGCACATGACTTGAACAATAAATAAAATAATAGTAATCTAAAAGTGTCCTTGAAACCATTGATTAGGATATTATCATTTGCCCACTTTTCGGAGTGGGTCTTTTTTATGTTTCATAATCTAGCAAAACGCTTGCATTATCATTAGGTTAACCTTAAACTAGCTGTAGGCGTGATTATGAAAAGAGAGTATCGATAGCTAGAACTTTTGGGGAAGTCTATAGCGTGCATATCGATACTCTCTTTACTAATTATAACATACGTAATTTAGACAACAAAGGAATTATACAATTCTAACCATACGTTTTTTTTAATTGCCTACTCTGCGGAGTGGGTCTTTTTACTATAATAATATAGTTAGTTTTACAGAATATATAATGTCAATTTGACTATACGTATATTTTGGATTAGCTTTCTCACTCATAGTTGTCAACGGAAATTGACCATTCATTTAAAGAAAAAATAGTAGATAAATGATTGGAAGTGAAAAAATTAGATTTAATAGGAGTAAAAATATTGAATCTGATTTCAAGTTATTTTGTTTAATATTTATTAAGAGCATAACAACTGGAAGCGTGATTGTAAGAACAATTAGAACCAAATATATTTGATTGGCTGAAAAAAATAAAAGTTTAGCAGCATATACTGATAAGATATGATAAAAGTTATAAACATGTATTGGCATTGACGGTTCCAATATTCCTACATTAAAAACTAGAAAATCAGCTAGATTGAAAAAAGAAAACAGTGTACCTAATCCGCTGATAAAAAATAAGATGATCGGTGTAGACGAAGTATTTAATCGATTAGCGTTCAATACAATAACCTCCTAATTTTCTTTATAAAAGTTTAGAGCTAATGAATCATTTCGGATAGCAAAAAAACTAAATTTAGTGAAACTATTTAAAACAAAAAAATTTCATAAAAAGTTCATATTTTGTAAAGAGATGAATTTGTTTACTTCTGTAAAGTGCTAAATAGAAATATTCTTAATTATTTAAACATATCTATGGATGTTTAAAAAGTAATGTGACAGTAATGTAAGCGTTTCTTATTAATGGTTTAAGCAAATAGGCATCGTTTAATTTATTCTTTTTTATACACTCTAAGTGTACCAAAAAAAAATAATAGGAGTGGTCAATATGAAGAAATTTTTATTAGCATGTTTAGGAATTTTAGCGACAGTTAGTTTTGCAGCGTGTGGTCCTAAAGTGTCAGAAAAGCCAAAGAGCCATTCGCCAAAGCAATCACAACAGATCCCAAGAAAAAAACAAAGTAGTGACACAAATGGTACTAAGAAAAAAGAAAAATCTAATAACAAGAGAAATGAACAGGAGAATAAACAGTCAAGTGATAGTAAAGAAAAGAAGAGCCAAAAAGTAAAACCAAAAAATGAAAGCAATTCTCAAAATAGAAAAAAAACAAATATTACGAACAAAGAATCAAATCATAATAATCTAGCAAATGTAAGCTAGATTAGCCTGCGATGATCTAGTAACCCAGCATTGCCAAAAAAAAGAACATCGATAACTGAGTATTTTTGTTATCGATGTTCTTTTAGCGAGATTAATGACTTGAACTTGCTGTTATTGTTACATAATTAGAAATTAAGTAAAGACAATCCTTTTTTGTAATATTGAGCCATTTCTTCTTCTGGAACCATATTACCACCCGTTCCCCAAATTATGTGTGTGCCAGACTTTATCCAAGTTTTTTTCAATGCGAATGCTCGATTTATATTCACAAATGATGCAATCCCAGCAGCGGATGAAGGTTCCACATAGATGTTTTCACTATCCGCAAGCAATGTTAGATATTGATATAATCTTTCATCTTGAACAGTAGAAGTAGCATATAAAATCGGTTCTATGATCTTGCCGACTAAATGTGAGGGGCGCCCGACGGCTAATCCATCAGCAGCTGTCTTACCATCGATTGCAATATCTTGCACTGAAATTTTGTCGTGTAATCCTGTGTACAGGCCAAGTAACATTGACGGAGCGTGAGTAGGTTCTACAAAAAATATTTTTACAGCATCACCAAAAATGCAGGACAATCCAAAGGCAATTCCACCTGGACTACCACCTACACCACAAGGAAGATGGACATATAGAGGATGATCTTCAGATACTTCAATATTTTTTTCTTTTAATTGAGTTTGTAGTCTCAGTGCAGCTACAGAGTATCCTAGAAATAAATCTTTTGAAGCTTCATCATCGATGAAATAACTGTGGAATTTGTTTACTGTTTCTGCTCGCCCTAAAGCTACAGCTTTGCTAAAATCACCTTCGTACTCTTTGACAACAACGCCTATTTCTCTCAATAAACGCTTTTTCCAGCTTTTTGCTTCATTAGACATGTGGACAGTCGTCTGAAACCCTAACTTTGCTCCCATGATTCCGACACTAAGACCTAAATTCCCTGTAGAACCCACAGCGATTGAATAATTAGAAAAAATATTTTTGAATTCATCATTTGCTAGAATAGCATAATTACTATCAATTGTTAGTTTTCCAGAATCCAGCGCAACTTTTTCAGCAAACGTCAAAACTTCATAGATTCCATCTCTGGCTTTAATTGAACCAGATACAGGGAGATTATTGTCACATTTAAAATATAGTTTACTGTTTGTTTCGAAATGTTCTTTTTCTTTTATTTTATCCAACATGTTAGGAATCTCAACTAATTCTGACTCGATGATACCACCAGTAGCTTTAGTCTCAGGAAAAACTTTAGCAATGTATGGAGCAAACCTTTGTAGCCTTTTAGAAGCGTCTATCACATCATTTATGGTAAAACATGAAGTTTTTCTTTCTCCAAAATTTGGATTTATCCAGCAAACTTCTTGATATGATTGCAATGCTATTAATAAACGATCTGTTTTATTAGTCATTTTGGAACCCTCTTTCTATTTCTTAATTTGTGCTAACAATGGAAGAATTACTGATTCATCCCCCATGCAACGAAGAAATAAAAGAGTGTAGGGAGAGAAAAAAGTAAATTTATTCCTAAAATCCAAATGGAAATCAATTTATTATTATTAGTGAAGATATTGAAAAATAATCCAATAATTGAAAAAATGATAAATAACGAGAGAGATGATAAATAAAGATTGTCGAAAGAAATGTGAAGGATAGATGAAGTAGCAGAAGCAAATTTTTCAAAAAATCCAAACAGAGGGATGTTCGGATCTGCAACACCCATATGAAAGATATAGATACAAGTGATGTGCAATACCGATATAGCTGTGCCAAGAGCACCGATTAGTAATAAAGAGATTGTTTTTAAAGGATTAGCAGATTTGAGTATTGGCATATAAATACCTCCTAATTTTGATACATTTAATTATCTATAAAAATTTTTTTTCAAACCATTTTTTTGTCCAATTTATTCATTACATTTTCGTAAGGAATTAAAAGATAAAAAGGTCTGTATGATTGGAAAGCTTCATTTGAGAGTCACTAGAATTGTTATAGCTTAAGACAATTTACTTATTTCGAAGGTCTTGGTTTTTAATAGGACAGCTACTTTTCAGAGTGATTGCTTTTAAAAAAATAGATACAACCACTGAAAACCAAAACAGTTGAATAATAATTAAAATGATAGTAATCTTATTGTATCACCTAACAACATTGCTTTTTCACAACCCGCTCTTTGGAGCGGGGTACATAAACGAACATATTATTTGAATCTAAATTTAAAAAGATAGTAAAGTTTAGGTATCCACATTCAGAACATTCTTTATCCTAAGTTAGCCCGCTCTTTTCGAGCGTTTTTTTTTGAACAGGCAGATACTTATGACAATTCGACCTGATCAAAATTTATAAACAAACGTTTCTTAAAATCATACCTACGATGCTGCAATCTTGTATTAGGAACATCTGTGACAATATCGAATAAAAAATATACTTTCATATTATTTTTTGTCTTAGAAGCAGGTAGCATAAAATAGTTTTTATTTGATTCGTATAAGTGGACCAACAGTTTGTTTTCGACAAGTTTGAAATCAATTTCGGATTTCCAGTATTTATATAGTTCTTTTTCAAATTTTTTCTTTGGATCATGAAAGAACCACAACATTACCTCTTTATGGATTATCATTTCTCTCCCCCTTGTTCGATTTTGCGAACTTACGTTCTTCTTGTAAAGCGAACAGAAGGTAAAGAAAAAAGCCTGTTGAACAGGCCCAAAGTTATTAACCTAACAATTCCTTTTTCTTTTCATCAAATTCTTCTTGAGTGATTATTCCGTCGTCAAGAAGGCCTTTGAATTTTCGTAACTCATCGGCATCGCTTCCAGAGGAAAAGGACTCTTTAGTATTTGAAGAAATGATTTGATCTAGTTTAGCTGCTATGTTGTTATAATCTTCCAATGTAGACTTTGTTAAGAAACTGTCTGTTTTAGATTCTGAAATAATAAGCATGTAGTTTTGAGAACGGTTTTTGGTAAGGTGAAGAATAAATCCTAATCGCTTAATAGTATCGAATTCTTTTCCACCAGTCCCAGCTCCAACAACAGCACCAACAGGACCAGCTATAACTCCACCAACTATTGCACGAGTAATGCCGTGATGTTTTCTTATTTTTCCACCTTCAAATATAGGAGTGTAGCTAATTAGTTCATCGTAATTGTATACAGCTTGTGATCTGTTCATTGTAAGAGATTTCTTTATAAAAATTTTACCATGTTTATCATCGAAATACATGTCGCCAACGTTGTAGTCACTATGGTTCTTAAAGTATTCTAGTATTTTTTCATTTTCAGCTTTGCGATTTGCTTTTTCACGTTTCGCCTTTTCTTTATCTGCCTTGCTGCTAAACAAACCCATATCCATTCCTCTTTTCAATAATTTTATAAATTCATTGTATCAGAAATTAAATTTAGAACCTATCAGTATTAAACAACTTCTATTTTTTTGTAAATAGCTTCAAGAATAATATTCATACCAAAACAACTTTTTCAAGGGGCAAAAAAGGGGCAAGTAGTTTATATTATTTTACAATGATATATTTTTAGACTGCATAAAAACATGGATATATAAGTCTTTTTACAACAATGTATTATAAAGGCAATGCGTATAACAACATGTCTTCCATAATGTTGCCTTAGAAGATTAATTGAATAAAGCGGATAGAAGAGGCCATGGCAGAAGTGTTTAGCCTCGAGAAATAAGGCGCCAGCCACGAAAATTGTTTTTCAAATTTTTGTGGCTGACGCCTTATTTCTGAAGATATACTTCTGTTCCCGCCGTTTGTTCCGTTTTAAGTGTTACGAGAGGATGAATGGCCAGATACTTTTTTATTTTCCTAAAAAACAAACAGCCGTTATTCTGTTTGAAAAGCCATTGTCATGTTTTGCTTTTGATCTTTTATTTATCCAACTTTTTCTAGTAAAGGGATTTTTTGTCGATTCTAAAAATGAAGTATAGTCATACGATGTGAAAGAAAGAGAACAAGTACAGAGTAGCTAAATTAAAAATCCTGTGTTATTTGTTACAGTTTTTTTGTGATTTATTATCATTTCTATTTCAACCTGTGTTATTATTAAAGTATCGTGAGTAAACGAATAGTAATTTGATGTAGGCGGGGAAAGAATAATGGAAGCAAAAATTAATCTAGAGCCTTTCGAACGTATTCTAAGCGGTTACCAAAAAGTAGAAGAGTTGGCAGTCAATATCACCGATTGCTCAAAGCTTGCACAAAAATATGCACCTTATGGGGTAGAAGGCTATCGTTTAGGAAACTATATAGGCACAGGCTATTTGAATCGTTACCTAGAATGTATGGTTGATCGCGCGCCCATGCTGATCTATAAAAAAAAATATTTGATTCCATTGCTTTTTCGACGTTCTGACTCAGCATTTCAGTTGTTTGAAGAAGATTATCGAATGGAAGCTTTCTTTTTATTATTGGACTGGAGTCTGAAGCATCAACCAGAAAAGATATTGATTGAGACAAGTCAAAAAGTAGATACGAAAAAAGAAAAAGTCATTGATACAGCTTATTTGGCTTTTCGTGTATCAGAAATATTGGATAGTGGGGGTTACCCGATCAGTAATTTCCAAACAGTCGAACAATTTATGGATTGGAATCGTATTTATCGTCTGATCGATAATGGAGGGATTGGTCGCCATAGTAAAGTATTTGACCCAGAATATCCCGAAAATATCGAAGAATTGCGAATGATCGTCTCACTTGTTCGTTTGAAATACCCAAACACAGATTTGATGTTGTGACCGATAGATGAATAAAAAGAGGCAGAGACAGAAGTGTTTAGCCTCGAGAAATAAGGCGCCAGCCACGAAAATTTTTTTTCAATTTTTGTGGCTGGCGCCTTATTTTTTGAAGAGGTTACTTCTGTTCTCGCCTTATATTCAGTTTAAAGTGATGGGAGAGGACTGATTCCCCTGATGCTTTTTATTTTTAATAACGAATCAATCTAAAGCGAGAGACTCATGATTTTCAGTAGCCATTGTTTGTAGAAAAGAAGCGTCTTTCGCTGATGTGAAGAGGATCAATTCATGCATAGCACGCGTACACATCGTATATAAGATTTGTTTGTCATGACCTGAATTGAAATGTGCATCATCGACATTCCATAAAAAGACTCGGTCAAATTCTAATCCTTTTGCTAGATAAGCAGGAAGAAGAATAATTGAACGTTTCATAAAATCAGACTCGTCCGCAATCAATTGGACTTGATCTTTTAGCGAACTAGGCAATTGTTCATAGAGTACTTCACATTCAGCGATCGTTTTACCAATGATCGCAGTACGCCAATATTTTGCTTGCTCTTTCGTGTCAATGATCGTTTGTTCCAACCAATTGATTTTACTTACAGATGAATCACTTTGGACGATCAACGGTAGGCGACCTTCACGAGCCGTTGTTTCTACAAGATTGTCGTGAGCTAAGAAATGATTGGCAAAATCAGTGATTTGCTTCGTGGAGCGATAGCTCGTCGTCAATTGGAATTGGGTCACTTCTTTCTCTGGGAAAAGCGACTCTAGCGAACCAGTGATCGTCTCGTTCCCAAAAACATTTTGGTTCAGATCCCCACAAAATGTTAGATTTGCAGTTGGATAGATTGATTGCAGCAATGCGACCTGCGAAGGAGCAAAATCTTGCATTTCATCAATGAAAATATACCTTGCCTTTTGTGTGACTGATACGGGATGGATTCGACGCATCAATAGGAAGTACAAGACGGCGTCTTCCTGCGGCAATTCTCTTTTCCGTAAGTTCATTTTGACTTCTTGAAGATGTTCGTTCCAAGAAGTTTCGCTGATTCCATGTGCGGTTAACATCGTTTTAGGAATCGTTTGTAAAAAGTGAAGAAACTGTTTCGGTAAGTTGACGAATTGATAATGTAAAATTCCTCGGTGAACTTTACGGAATCTTTTTTTCACGATTTGATTCGTGAGTTTTTTACGCAATGATTTTTCTTTTTGTTCGGTGTATTCTAAATTTGGATCGGTTGCATATAGTTCTTGAAGTTGTTCTTCAGCAAGCTCTTTGACCCACTTCTGACGGGTTTCATCCTTTTGCAGACCGCCTAATTTTTTCAATAACTTTGTCTGTAATAAAGATAGACGTTGATGCAATGGAAGTAGTTCATTGGTTTCTTGGTACCATTTTCGGATTGCTTCTTTGGATAGGATCGTTCGACCATTGATTTTCATCTCACGGAACAATGGCCCAAAATCAGTGATCGTCTGGATGTAAGTCTCCAGGTGATCAACGAAAGTCAATCCGGATTTCAACGTTTTTATCGGGTCATCGGCACCAGAAAGGAAACCGACTTCTTGTTGTTCTTCTTCAGTCAACTCAAATTCAGGAACCAATTGCTGTAAATAATTTTTGAAGGTTTGTGTCGGAACACCACTTTCACCAAGAGATGGTAAAACAGTGGAGATGTAATCAGAAAACAGATGGTTTGGTGAGAACAATAAGACGTTCTCAGCATCTAGCCATTTCCGATTGTGATAAAGGATGAATGCGATACGTTGAAGTAATGCTGAAGTCTTACCGCTTCCAGCAATTCCTTCGATCAGCATCACTTTACTGTTGGTGTCACGGATAATGGCATTTTGTGCTTTTTGGATCGTCGACACGATGTTTTTCATGTGAGCACTTGATGCGTCATCCAAGATTTCTAATAGAAAATCATCATTGATGACTTCAGATGTATCGACCATGGAGACGATTTTTCCTTCAACGATTTTGAACTGTCGTTTCAAGAGAAGTTCGACGTCGATTTTTTCGACATCTGTTTCATAAAAAGCAGGGCCGATTTCTCCTTCGTAATACAGGTTAGCGATCGGTGCACGCCAGTCGATCACGATGGTTTCTTCTTCTGTATCTCTCAATGAGGCGATTCCTAGATAGAGGGTTTCTTTTTCCGCTTCTTCTTTGAAATCGATGCGAGCAAAGTAAGGACTTTCTTTCATTACTTCTAATGTTTGCAGACGTTTTTGCTGAGATTCTAATGTGTGGTATTTTAAAAGCAATTCTTGTTCATGTTGGCGGTATTCGACCACTGACTCATAAAAAGACTCGTTGGAGCCGCTACGTATTTTGTGATTAGCTGTTTCTTTTGTGGAGTCATTCATTTTTTCAGTCAAGTCGCTTAATTTGCGATTCAATAGGCGTTGTTCAAGTTGGATCATTTGTGTGGTTTCTTCCACATGCTGTTGTTCTAATTGTCTTTCATTCATTGCATCGTTTACTCCTTCCGCCGTAAATAACGAATTAAAAGTATAGCACAGTTTGACTAAAAAAGGTACACAAGTGAGTTAACTAAAAATAAACGCAAAACTACATGAGAGTGATAGTTGTTTTCATTTAGGGGTTTTTAGTTTAAATGGCTTTAGAGAACAGGTATTCTAAATGTGGAGAAAGGAGCTGAACGAAATGACACATTTTAAAAAATTTGCCATGACACTACTGATTGGAGCGGTGGCCCTCATCAGTGAGTTTATGTTCGACCGTCCTCGCCTTGCGTTTATGATCATTGCTATCACCGGTGGCACACTCGCCTTCT
The DNA here is from genome assembly GCF_002813755.1 of Enterococcus mundtii. NCBI lineage: Bacteria > Bacillati > Bacillota > Bacilli > Lactobacillales > Enterococcaceae > Enterococcus > Enterococcus mundtii. The sequence goes on from NZ_CP018061.1 coordinate 885,667, forward strand.
TGATGTTTGTCGAAATGATCAAAACACTGCGTTCAGGGAAATATGGGGTCGATATTTTAGCGATTACAGCTATTGTTGCGACATTGCTCGTCAATGAATATTGGGCGAGTTTGATGATTTTGATCATGTTGACAGGTGGCGAAAGTTTGGAAGACTATGCGCAAAAAAAAGCAGGTCAGGAATTGCAATCCCTATTAGATAATACGCCAAGAACTGCCCATAAATTGCAAGGAGATCAACAACTTGATGTTGCGGTAGACACACTTGAGATCGGCGATCATCTGGTGATCAAACCAGGGGAAATCGTTCCAGCTGATGGACGAGTGATCATGGGGGAATCTACTTTTGACGAAGCATCATTGACTGGAGAAGCAAAACCGATGAGCAAGAAAGTCGGTGATGAATTGATGTCCGGTTCGGTCAATGGGGACTCATCTGTCAAAATGGTGGTTGAGAAACGGGCAGAAGATAGCCAGTATCAATTAATTATCAAACTAGTAGAAGAATCGAAAGAAAAACCCGCACGTTTTGTCCGTCTAGCAGATCGTTATGCTGTTCCCTTTACTTTGATCGCTTACTTGATCGGCGGAATCGCTTGGTGGGCCAGTGGTGATCCTGTACGCTTTGCACAAGTCCTAGTTGTAGCTTCTCCATGTCCATTGATTTTGGCTGCACCTGTGGCATTAGTTGCAGGGATGAGTCGCTCAAGTAAAAGTGGGATCGTTGTCAAGACTGGTACCGCTGTAGAAAAATTAGCAGAGACTAGAACGATTGCCTTTGATAAGACAGGAACGATCACCAAAGGGATGCTTGAAGTGACAGGCGTTGCTCCAGTTCAAGAGTTTTCAGAAGCGGAATTATTACGTGTAGCGGCGAGTGCGGAACAAGGCTCAGCCCATATCTTAGCCCGTTCCTTAGTTCAAGCAGTTCCCCAATTGTTGCCAGTCACTGATTTGAAAGAAATCTCAGGCCAAGGGATTACAGCTACGGTTGATGGCAGGCAGGTTAAAGTAGGGAATGCACGCTTTATTGATGTTCCAGAAGCTAAAACAGATACGACTGCGATCTATGTGGCGATTGATGGAAAATACGCCGGAACGATCTACTTTTCAGATACGATCCGTCCAGAAGCAAGTAAAACGATTGCTCGCTTGAAAGCTCAAGGTATCAACGATTTACTGATGGTCACTGGGGACGGACGTACTGTGGCAGAAGCAATTGCCGAGGAAGTTGGCTTGACCGAAGTTCATGCTCGTTGTTTACCACAAGATAAATTAACGATTTTAACTAGTATCCCCAAAGAAAAGCGGCCTGTCACGATGGTAGGAGATGGTGTCAATGATGCTCCTGCCTTGACTGTCGCGGATGTAGGTATCGCCATGGGCGCACATGGCTCAACTGCTGCAAGTGAAAGTGCAGATGTCGTCATTTTAAAGGATGATTTAGAACGAGTGGCAGAAGCAGTGATGATTTCTCGAGAAACGATGAAAGTAGCGAAACAATCTGTTTTGATCGGTATCTTTGTTTGTGTCTTTTTGATGATTGTTGCCAGTACAGGAGTTATTCCAGCATTGTTTGGCGCGATGCTTCAAGAAGTGGTTGATACAGTTTCCATTTTAAGTGCGTTGCGTGCAAAAAAATCAGCGAAACAAAAACAACATGCCATGATCACACAAAATTAAAGGCAAAATGATAAAAGAGACTTTTCAGCAAAATCTTTTTGCGGTATGATGCAAAGAGAGAAGCAATAGTTGATCAATAAAAAAGTGAACGATGAAAGGAAGTTGAAAACATGCCATTCGTACATGTTGAATTAGTCGAAGGACGTAGCCCAGAACAATTAGAAAACATGATGAAAGATATCACCGAGGCGGTCCATAAAAATACGCAAGCACCAAAAGAACACATTCATGTAATTATCAACGAAATGAAAAAAGGCACGTATGGTGTCAATGGTGAATGGAAAAAATAAGTGAATTCGAGACTTGATTTTTTGAAATAATAGTGGTTAAATAAACACATAGATGATTGATGAGAAAGACAACTGAATTTGAGAGTCTTCGATAAGAGAGGAAAAGCTAGGCTGAAACTTTTCCAGGAGAAAACCAAAGGATGACCACTTTCGAAACCTTTGTTGAAACAGAGGCGGTCGTACCGTTATCACGCTTGAGGAATACGCATGTCGTATTCAAAATTAGGTGGAACCACGAATTTTTCGTCCTAGTATCTGTACAGATACTAGGACTTTTTTTTATTGGTGGCGAAGCTAAAAACGGAAATTTAAAGGAGGAACCCCTATGATAAAAATGACATTTCCTGATGGTGCAGTCAAAGAGTTTGCGCCAGGGATCACCACTGCAGAAATTGCAGAAAGTATTTCTAAAAGTTTAGCCAAAAAAGCCTTAGCTGGAAAAGTGAATGGCGAACTGATCGACTTGAACCGCGGGATCGAAGAGGATGGCTCAATCGAGATTGTGACACCTGATCATGAAGACGCACTTGCTTTGATTCGTCATTCAAGTGCTCATTTGATGGCACAAGCCATGCGCCGTTTATATCCAAATATCCACTTTGGTGTAGGACCAGCAATCGATTCAGGATTTTACTACGATACTGATAACGGTGAGAGCCAAGTCAGTGCCGAAGACCTACCAGCGATCGAAGCGGAAATGATGGCGATCGTCAAAGAAAATTTGCCGATCGAACGTCGTGTGTTATCAAAACAAGAAGCATTAGAAATCTTTGCAAGTGACCCTTACAAAGTGGAACTGATCAGCGAATTACCAGAAGACGAAGTGATCACTGCCTACCAACAAGGAGAATTCATCGATTTATGCCGTGGCCCACATGTCCCATCAACTGGTCGTATCCAAGTCTTCAAATTATTATCTGTGGCAGGGGCTTACTGGCGTGGAAATTCAAATAACCAAATGATGCAACGTGTTTATGGAACAGCATTTTTTGATAAAAAAGCATTAAAAGCGTTCATCCAAATGCGCGAAGAAGCAAAAGAAAGAGACCATCGCAAACTAGGAAAAGAGCTAGAATTATTCATGGTAGCTCCTGAAGTTGGCTCTGGTTTACCTTTCTGGTTACCAAAAGGTGCAACAATCCGTCGTACGATCGAACGATACATCGTAGACAAAGAAATCAGCTTAGGCTATCAACATGTGTATACACCGATCATGGGTGACGTGGAGTTATACAAAACTTCAGGACACTGGGATCATTACCAAGAAGATATGTTCCCGCCAATGGATATGGGAGATGGCGAGATGCTCGTGCTACGCCCAATGAACTGCCCACATCACATGATGGTCTACAAAAATACGATCCATTCATACCGTGAGTTACCGATCCGTATCGCAGAACTTGGTATGATGCACCGTTATGAAAAATCAGGTGCGTTGTCTGGATTACAACGTGTACGTGAAATGACATTGAATGACGGACACACATTCGTTCGTCCTGATCAGATCAAAGATGAATTCAAACGTACGTTGGAGTTGATGGTCGCAGTTTACGCTGATTTCAATATTACAGACTATCGCTTCCGTTTAAGTTACCGTGATCCAAACAACACAGACAAATATTTTGACGATGATGCCATGTGGGAGAAAGCACAGATCATGTTAAAAGCTGCGATGGATGAAATGGAACTTGACTATTTCGAAGCGGAAGGAGAAGCAGCCTTCTATGGACCAAAATTAGATGTCCAAGTTAAAACAGCATTGGGAACAGAAGAAACATTATCAACGATCCAATTAGACTTCTTACTACCAGAACGTTTTGATTTGACTTATGTAGGAGAAGATGGTGAAAATAATCATCGTCCAGTCGTTATCCATCGAGGCATCGTTTCAACAATGGAACGCTTCGTGGCATATTTGACAGAAGTATACAAAGGCGCATTTCCAACTTGGTTGGCACCGATCCAAGCAACGATCATCCCAGTTTCAGTTGATGCTCATTCAGATTACGCGTATGAAATCAAAGAACGTCTACAAATGAAAGGCTTGCGTGTAGAAGTCGACGATCGCAATGAAAAAATGGGCTATAAGATCCGTGCTTCACAAACGCAAAAAATCCCATACCAAATCGTGGTTGGGGATAAAGAAGTGGCAGATGCAACAGTCAATATCCGCCGATATGGTAGTAAAGAAACTGCTGTAGAGGACTTGAATATCTTTGTCGATGCAATGGCAGAAGAGGTTCATAATTACAGCCGTTAAGACGAGTTCGCAAGAGAACCAACGCCTAATTTAATAAAAACAGGAAGGACAACAAAGAATTGTTCCTTCCTGTTTTTTTATGAGGCACTTATTACACACGTCAAAACGCTTGATCATGCTAAAATAAAAGTATTAGATAAATAAGGGGGAACGTAGAGAATGTATCAACCGATCCAACCTCATCATCTGTTTCATCAAGCATATGAAGAAAAAATACATTATAAAGAAACGGTTCTCCCAGACTTAGCAGATGTCTTGGTGTGTATGTGGGAGTCTATTTCATTTGACTTTAGCGGTACGGTCAAGGATGTGATCATCGCCGATGGTTGCATTGATTTAATTGTCAATGTCTTGGATCAATCTATTTTTTATACCGGTTCAAGTAAAACGGACTTCAACTTTCTCTCAAGGTTTCCCGAACACTATATTGGTTTTCGCTTAAAGCCAGGCGCTTTTTCTGCCTTAACTGGTCGAGAGGCAACAGCAGCGATGGATCAAGTGTTGTTCATTGAAGAAGTAGATGTTGGGTTTGATACAACCCTTCTTTTTACGCTCACGATTGAAGAAATGAAAGAATCGCTGATCAGCTATTTATCCGGATTAGCCAAATGTATCTCTTCGACGGAATACATTCAGTTATTTGAAAAACTATATATAAAAAAATTAGCTTCCCCACAAGCATTATACGAATATATGAGACTTAGTCCAAGGCATGTCCAACGGCTATTCAAAAAGCATTACGGTCTCACCCCACAATTGGCTCTATCGACCATAAAATTTCATCATAGTTTGACCATTTTATTAAAACAACCTGCCGATCGAAGGGAGCTTGTTGGAAATTATTATGACCAGTCCCATTTTATCAATGAGTTCAAAAAAAATATTGGCCTCACACCCATTGAGTTTGTTAAGTTGAGTGAGCAGCGAAAAATGTCGCTTCTATCCAATACGTTACTAACCTAAGTTGCTACAATAAAACTAACTTAAAAAAGGAGTGGTCAATAGATGAACTTTAATCAGGCAAAAATCGGGTTGTTGATTCAAAAAGATTATGGGGAATGTTATGATTTTTACACAAAAAAATTAGGATTGGTTCCTACATGGGGAGATCGAAAAGGTCCGTATACGTCATTTGCTATGGCAAAAGGAGAACCTAACTGTTTTGATATGACGTTAGCAAAAGAAATGTCTTTGGTCAAAGGGTATATACAGTCTGCTAAAAATGGAATATCTGATACAGTGGTGATCACATTACCTACGAAGGATATCCAAAAGGACTATGCGAAGTTAACCGCCAACGGTGTCACTTTTTTAGGTGAACCTCAGAAAATAGAGGCTTGGGGAGGATTTACCAGTGCCTACTTTAGAGACCCAGAAGGCAATTTGTTTGAACTGAATGATGGATATTAGTTTCTTTTTATATGTTGCTTCTTTCTTTTTTATTTTGTTTTTTATAGCTGGTTCTGTGAAATTCCATAAATGATAAGTCAAAAGAAACCAAGATAAGGGTGTGACATGTTGCCACTTATACCTTGGCTTCTTTTTTTAGCGATTGATTTTTAGGAATAACAGTAATCGGTTGAGCAGGCAGAGAACAAAGGATATTCTCTATTTTCTTGTTTAGTATGAGAATTGTTTGCCTTTGAGTATGATATAATGACATAGACATTTAGAAAAAGGGATGTGTATGAGATGAGCGTAGTGAGTCGCATTGAAAGTATGATGAATGACTATTCTTCTGCCGAAAGAAAACTAGCAGATTATATCGTAACACATGTAGAAAAAATACCAACGATGACAGCCAATGAGCTAGCAGAAGCGGCGGGCCTGAGCGCTCCCACAGTTGTTCGTTTCTCCAAAAAACTTGGATTTCAAAGTTTAACGGATTTTAAAATCACTATTTCCACCGAACTACAAGCAGGTATCGTGGAAGGATTCAGTGATATTGAACCAAATGAATCATTTTATTCGATCAAACATAAATTAGGGAATAATGCGCAAGTGGCGATCAAAGAAACCGTGGATATTTTAGAAGAAGAGATGATCCAACGTGTCGTTGAGCGTCTGGAAGAAGCACAAACAGTTTATCTATATGGCGTGGGCGCATCTTCTTTAGTGGTTGAGGATATCCTCCAAAAATGGTCACGTGTAGGAAAACCAATCATTTTTGAAAAAGACATTCACGTCTTATTGCCACAATTAGTGAGTAATGAGACCAAAAAAGTCCTATGGCTTGTCTCTAACTCAGGAAACAGCAAAGAAGTGGTGATGATCGGACAGTTAGCCAAAGAAATGGGTATCGATGTTATCGCATTGACTCAATTTGGAAATAACCGATTAAGTAAATTGGCCGATGTCGTTGTCCAGACATCAAGACCAAAAGAAATCACGAACCGAAGTGCAGCAACTAACTCATTATTGGCTCAATTTGCAACGATTGATATCATTTTTTATCTTTATATGGCAAAGAATGAAAAATTAACGGAGAAAGTCACTCAAACCAAAGAAGTGATCAAAAATTATGTCAAACAAAAATGAAATAACAGATGATAGTTTTCCACAATGTCATATTTGTTTCCATTGTTTCACAGTAAAAGAAAACTTTATTTTCAAAAATAACCATATTTTTTAAAGTTTTTTAGAATCCATTTGTGTGACACATTGCTTGTTTGTGAAACAAACTAGTCTTTTTTGGGTCGAGAATTAAAGAATTTCTTGCGGATCAGGATTTTACTTTTTAATTTTGTTTTTTTTAGGTACAATGGAGCCTATAAGTAGGCGAAAAAGAAGGAATGATGAAAAGTTTTATGAAAAAAAATACAAATAATTCTTGGTTAGATCGAATAAAAAAAGGAACACAAGAACCAAAAAATAAAACGTTTCGACGTTCACATGTTCCCTTTCGTTTAAATTTCCTTTTTTTCATTATATTTACGTTGTTCGTGTCATTGATTGCTCGATTAGGTTATTTGCAGATCGTAAACAGTGAGGAACTAGAAGCAAAAGTCAAATCATCTTCGTCTCTAACGGTACAAGTAAGTTCACCCCGAGGCATGATCTATGATGCCACTGGGAAAGCTTTGGTGACAAATCAAGCCAACCAAGCAATCACATTCACGAGAGGCAGAAATATGACAGCGGAGGATTTGCTGAAAACAGCAAATACCTTGACACAGTTGATCGATATGCCAGTGGATGAAAACTTGACTACACGTGATAAGAAGGATTTTTGGTTAGCAGACCCCGATCATTTGAAAGCTGCGACTGAACGCCTATCGGCAAAAGAAAAAAGCTTGAGCACGAGTGAACAATACCAAGCAACTGTAGATAAAGTGACAGATGAGGAAATCAATTTCAATGAGGAACAATTGAAAGCAGCAACGATTTTTAAACGAATGAATAATGCTTATGAATTGAATACAGTTTTCATCAAAAATTCTGGTGTTACAGATCAAGAATTGGCGATTGTGGCAGAACATGCATCAGACCTGCCAGGTGTTTCAACAGGAACTGACTGGGTACGTCAGTATAATGCGGCGGATTCCATCAAGAGTATTCTAGGAAGCGTAACGTCAGAAAAACAAGGCTTACCTGCCGATCAAGTAGAAGAATTCTTGGCAAAAGGCTACTCACGTAATGACCGAGTAGGCCAAAGCTATTTAGAAAAACAATATGAAGATGTCTTGCAAGGAACAAAGACTCAATATGAAATCACTTTAGATAACAATGGAAATGTCATCCAACAAAAAGAGTTGTATGCAGGAGAAAAAGGATCGAATTTGATGTTATCGATCAATGCAGAGTTCCAAGCGAAGGTCGAAGAAATTCTTAGAAACAATTATCAAAAATTAGTCGATAATGGAAAAGCCCAATACTCACCAGGTGCGTATGTAGTCGCGATGAATCCTCAAACGGGTGAAGTATTAGCGATGACGGGTTTCAGCCATGAGCAAGGCTCAAAAGAGTTGACTGAAAATGCCCTTGGTACGATCACGAATGCCTTTGTTCCAGGATCTGTTGTAAAGGCAGGTACGTTAGCCGCCGGTTGGCAAAGTGGCGTGATCAGCGGTAATCAAGTATTAGTAGATGAACCAATTCGATTACAGGGCTCTTCAGAAAAAAGTTCCGTCTTCAATCGTACTGGATCTGTACCGTTGGATGTGGTCCAAGCGTTAGAGCTTTCATCAAATACCTATATGATCAAAGTAGCGTTGAAGATGCTAGGGTTAGAGTACGTACCAAATATGGGCTTACCTAGTCTAAGTGAAGAGGCACAAGCGTATGAACAATTGCGTGACGGCTTTAAACAATTTGGACTTGGAACAGTCACAGGGATCGATTTACCAAATGAGTCTGCGGGGATCTCACACTCTGTTGAATACATGAAGAAATTCAATGCAGACAACGGACAAGACTGGTTCACACCAGGAAACTTTACTGACTTGGCATTTGGCCAGTTCGATACGTATACCCCGATCCAGTTAGCGCAATATGCTGCAACGGTGGCGAACGGTGGAAAAAGAATCCAACCACGCATTGTCAAAGGCATTTACGGAAACGACGAGAATGGTAACTTAGGTGAAGTGAAAAAAGAGATGGAACCAGTTGTCGAAAATACAGTAGACGTGTCTCCTGAAGAGATGGCCCTTTTACGTGAAGGATTCCATCAAGTAGTCCATGGAACAAATAACTACACGACTGCTCGATCATTAGCAGATGCAAAAATGGATCTTTCTGCTAAAACAGGGACAGCCGAAACAGTCGCTGAAGGTCATCCCGATATCGTAACAGTCAATAGTAATATCGTGGCCTACGGACCAACAGAAAATCCTGAGATTGCGGTAAGTGTTGTCTTACCAAACCTGCTAGATGAAAAAGACCATATGAATTCGGTCATAGCCAAAGAGATCATGAATGCTTATTACGATATGTTCATGGCAAACAGATAACAGAGGTCAGAGCAGAAGTATTTAGCCTCAAGAAATAAGGCGTCATCCACAAAGATTTTGTGGATGGCGCCTTATTTTCGAAGAGCTTACTTCTGCTCCCTCTGTTTATTTGGTTTTAAGTGGTGCGAGAGGACGAATGCCCCAGATGGATTTTTTATAATGAAAGTAATTTTTCAAGGTAATTCGCCAAACCGTCTTCTTCATTTGTTTGCTCAGTGACATCGTTGGCTACGCCTTTTAGTTGCTCAGTCCCATTAGCCATTGCCACACCCCAGCCCGCATATTCAAGAAGTTCTAAGTCATTGTGTTCATCACCAAAAGCAATCACATCTTTTTGTTCGATCGATAGATAATTCGCTACTTGATGGATTCCTTTCGCTTTTTCGATCCCTTTTGAAACAATCTCCAGTATCGCCATTGGGCCACCCCAAGTCCTTACATCGACATGCTTCCCAAATTGACGTGTTAGTTCGGCAGAAACTTGTTCAGCATATTGTTTTTCTGTACGTACCAATAAGGACGTAGGGTTAGTTGTTAGATTTCGTGGAGACAGTAGGTTTTCTGGTTTAGGATTTGGTGAAGCAAAGAATTTTGCGTCAAAAAAATCAAAAGTATCGATAAAGAAAGTGTCGCGATTCTCCGCAGCAATAAAATCTAGATTCAATTGATTTTTTTGCGCTAAGATCTCAAAAACAATCTCTTTATTGATCAATGTTTCTTGCTCCCCAGCCCATTGTTGGTTTGGGATATGCACAAGCGCACCGTTAAAGTTGACCATCGGTGTTGTCAATTCTAACTGTTGATAATATTGATAACTCATTCGATAAGGACGTCCTGTTGCAATACTGACATGATGGCCAGCATCAATGGCTTTTCTCAATGTTTCTTGGGTTTTAGAAGTAATGATCGACTCAGGATTCAACGTTGTTCCATCCAAGTCGATCGCAATCAATTTTTTGTTCAATGCTGTCATTCCTTTCAAACAACGATTTGTTTTAGTCTAGCATATTTCAATGAATAAACAAGGTGCAGATCTTTCTGAAAAATAATTGCTTTGAAGCAAAAATAGAAAATAAGAAACGAAATCAACCTAAACACGAACATTAAAAGATTAAAATGGTATTTCATAAAGATTTATGTTGAAAAACGAATGAAATGTCTATATAATTTATAAATGTTCGACGGAAAATTATATTTGGATTTATTTTTACATATTATATAGTCCGTTAGAAAAAATCAGGGAGTGGAAATTTTTATGGAAAAGTTTTTCCAACTAAAGAAAAATAATACAAATGTACCAACAGAAATAATGGCGGGTGTCACGACATTTTTTGCCATGAGTTATATATTATTTGTTAATCCGACGATCTTGTCAGCTGCTGGCATGCCATTTCAGGCAGTCTTTTTAGCGACGATCATTGCTTCGATCATCGGTACTTTAGTTATGGGATTATTTGCTAATGTGCCGTATGCACAAGCCCCTGGAATGGGTTTGAATGCTTTCTTCACGTTTACAGTTGTTTTTGGATTAGGTTATTCTTGGCAAGAAGCATTAGCCATGGTCTTTATTTGTGGGTTGATCAATGTATTTATTACAGTAACAAATATTCGGAAAATGATCATCCATGCCATTCCTGAGAGTTTACAACATGCAATTGGCGGTGGTATCGGGATTTTTGTTGCATACGTTGGGATCAAAAATGCTGGCTTTTTGTCTTTTTCTGCAGATCAATCAGCGATTTCTAGCTCTGTGGTTGACAACGGTCAAGTAACCAACGTGACCATCAATGGTGGCATCGTTCCAGAACTTGCAAACTTCAATAATGCGCCAATCTTATTAGCAGTCATCGGGCTAGTATTGACAGCGATTTTAGTGGTTAAAAATATCCGTGGCGCGATCTTGATCGGGATCGTTGTAACGACGATCATCGGGATTTTGATGGGGGTCGTTGATCTAGGAGCGATCGACTGGGAACAAAATTCTTTGGGGAATTCGATCAATGAACTGGGAACAACCTTTGGTGCGGCATTCGGTGCGGAAGGGATGCAATCATTATTTAGTGATAGCTCTAAGATTCCACAAGTACTGATGACGATCATCGCATTTAGTTTATCCGATACATTTGATACGATCGGAACATTCATCGGTACCGGTAGACGTACAGGAATCTTCTCTAAAGAAGATGAAGAAGCTTTAGAAGACGGTCGAGGATTTAGAACAAAAATGGATAAAGCGTTGTTTGCTGATGCAATCGCCACATCGATCGGTGCGATTTTTGGAACATCGAATACTACGACTTATGTTGAATCGGCAGCTGGAATCGGTGCTGGTGGACGTACAGGTTTGACTTCAGTCGTCGTAGCTGCATTATTTGCTTTGAGTAGTTTATTCTCTCCACTGATTGCTATTGTACCGGCACAAGCGACTGCACCAGCATTGATCTTAGTTGGTGTGATGATGATGGCTTCGTTTGCTGATATCAATTGGTTAGATATGGAAGAAGCATTACCTGCCTTTTTTGCTTCGATCTTCATGGGATTAGCTTATAGCATCTCATACGGAATCGCTGCTGGATTTATCTTCTATACGATCATGAAAGTAGTCAAAGGCAAAACTAGTGAGATTTCATTTGCTTTATGGGTTGTTGATATTTTATTCATCCTCAACTTCGTTATTTTAGCAATCATTTAAATGACAAAAAATAGGGGTAAAGAGTAAGCTAACTCTTTGCTTCTATTTTTTTGGTATTCTTCCTCTTTTGCAAAAACGAACGATACCGGCACATACGTTGCACACACGTACAAAAATAGGTATGATAATAGAGACGAAAGAAGGGTGATAGATGAAGGTTCAATGGAGAAAAAATTTATTCGTAGCTTGGATAGGCTGCTTTTTTACTGGTTCAAGTATCAGTTTAGTCATGCCGTTCATTCCAGTTTACGTCGAACAACTAGGTACACCTAAGGATCAAATTGAATTATTTTCAGGATTAGCGATTTCAGTAACAGCCTTTGCTGCGGCGATCGTTGCGCCTATTTGGGGAAATCTAGCCGATCGAAAAGGACGGAAAATGATGATGATCCGGGCAGCAGCCGGTATGACGATCACTATGGGATCACTAGCTTTTGTCCCAAATGCTTATTGGCTTTTAGTCATGCGTTTCTTTAATGGGATTTTATCTGGATACATACCTAATGCGACAGCGATGATTGCTTCACAAGCGCCTAAAGAGAAAAGTGGTTGGGCGTTAGGCACGCTTTCTACTGGGGCAGTGGCAGGGACGCTGATTGGTCCGTCAATGGGAGGCGCTTTGGCGCAATGGTTCGGAATGGAAAATGTTTTTTTGATTACTGGAGGGTTATTACTGATCACCACGATCTTAACGATTTTCATGGTAAAAGAAGATTTCCAACCGGTAGAGAAAAAAGATATGATCAGTACCAAAGAAGTTTTTGCTAAAATGGATCACTTCTCTGTGTTGGTCGGTTTATTTGTTACTACTCTAATCTTACAATTAGGGATTACCACGATCAGTCCAATCTTGACATTGTACATTCGGGAATTGAGTGGTGATACATCAAATATCTTATTTGTAAGTGGATTGATTGTTTCAGTATCAGGTGTTTCAGCAGTATTTTCTTCTCCAAGACTGGGGAAATTAGGGGATAAGATAGGAAATCAGAAGGTGCTGTTAGCAGGTTTGGTACTTTCGTTTTGTTGTTACTTACCAATGGCATTTGTGACTACGCCCTTACAATTAGGGATCTTACGTTTTATATTAGGTTTTTCGACAGGTGCGTTGATGCCATCAATCAATACATTGATCAGCAAGATCACACCAGAAGAAGGTGTCAGTCGAGTATATAGCTATAACCAAATGTTTACGAACTTTGGTCAAGTACTAGGACCGATGTTAGGTTCGACAGTCGCTCATGCGTACAATTACAGTACAGTGTTTATTGTGACTAGTCTCTTTGTTCTGACGAATATTCTTTTATCACTATTTAATTTTAGAAAAGTACTTCATCAAAAACTATGATCAAGAAAAAAACAGATTGGAGTATTTCTCCAATCTGTTCGGCTTTTATGAATGTGAAGCGGACGAAGTTTCTTTTTTAGGTGTTGCAACAGCGCTGATCAAAATGACGATCAATCCTGCAACCAATGAAATAATAGTCGTCATGGTAAAATCATATGGGCTACTAGACAATGCACCACCGATATAGCCAACCACTTGACCTAAAATGACTGCCCAAAATAATGTGACGATATATCGCATATCAAACACCTCTTTTCTAAGTTCAGTTTACCAGATTTTTTTTGAATGTAAAGGGAGAAACAGGCATTCAACGTCAGTGGATAGTATAAAAAGTATAAATCGTTCGTCGGATGAAAAAGCATGAAGAAAGACGAATACACGTAACCAGTCATACAAGATAACGAGTTGATGTTACGAATATTCCCCTAAAAAGAAAGTGAATGGAAAAGGTGGTATGTAAAAATGTTTCTTCCACAACTTTATACGATCACCTCGTATTCTTTGTTGCAAAGTACGATTCGCATAAACGAATACGTTCGAGAAGCAAAGAAACTAGGCTATCAGACATTAGCAATCACAGATAAGGATGTGCTATCTGGGGCAGCGGAATTTTACCGCATCTGTATGAATGAAAAAATACAACCAATTATTGGACTGAACTTGACCTACCAGTTTCAAGAACGTCATTATGAGTTACTACTCTACGCAAAAGATAGAATCGGCTACCAACAATTGATCAAGCTCTCAAGCAAGAAAATGATCCGAGAAAAAATCGAGCTTCACGAGATCGATGAACTCGATCATTTGCTTGTCGTTTTACCAACCAAAAAATCGATTGCTGATGACTACGGTGTGTCAGCATCATTTGATAGCCATTGGCAAAGCTTGCAAGAAAAAATAGCATCTTCTCATCTTTATGTAGGTGTCACAGAAGAAACGCCCCTAGAAGCTCCAGAATGGCTCGCTTATTTACGAGCAAATCAATTTCAACTTTGTGCAGTACATCCGATTGCTAGTTTGCACCAAGAGGAACTTTTTTCTTTGGAAACAATGAAACATCTGCGTGAAGGAACGCAACTCTCTTTTGATGAAGTACGACAAACGACTCGTGATTCAGCCACAGGTTTTTTACTTCCCGAAGCAGAATTACGACAAAGATTCATAAACGCAGGATTGGAAGAAGCGTTGAACTATGCGCAGCAATTAGCTAAAACAGTAACTTTTGAATTTCAGTTCCATCAGAAATTACTACCACATTATCCGGTACCAGAAAATCGAAGTGCAGGAGAGTATTTACAGGAACTTTGTCAGAAGCAATTAGGCAAGCGTGTGGAAAAGATCACTGCAGCTTATCAAGAGCGCTTAGATTATGAACTGTCAGTGATCCACCAGATGGGATTTGATGATTATTTCTTGATCGTTTGGGATGTCATGGCTTTTGCTCATAAAAACAACATCGTTACTGGTGCTGGCCGTGGTTCAGCTGCGGGGTCATTAGTCGCCTATGTGTTGGAGATCACAGATGTAGATCCATTGGAGTACGACTTGCTATTTGAACGTTTTTTGAATCCAGAACGATACACGATGCCAGATATCGATCTAGACATTCCTGATAATCGCAGAGAAGAAGTGCTGATTTATGTTCGTGAGAAATATGGTCAATACCATATGGCACAAATCGCCACGTTTGGAACCATGGCAGCTAAAATGGTGCTAAGAGACGTGGCACGTGTCTTTGGCCTCTCACAAAGCGAAGCAAATCGTTGGTCTAAAGCGATTCCTAATCAATTGAAAATGACGTTGAATGAGGCTTATCGAACTTCTAACAAGCTGGTTGAATTAGTACAAGCGAGTGAAAAAAATCAATTGTTGTTCCATACTGCAAAAATACTTGAAGGTTTGCCAAGACACGTTTCTACTCATGCAGCTGGTGTCGTTTTAAGTGATAAGAATCTACTAGAGTTAGTTCCTTTACAAAAAGGATCAGATGAAGCATATTTGACTCAGTATACAATGAATGATGTCGAAGCTATTGGGTTGTTAAAAATGGATTTTCTTGGATTAAGAAATCTGTCTATTATCGATTACACAGTGAAAGCAATCAAACGTGTCGAAAACAAAGATATCGAGCTCAAAGAAATTCCATTAGATGATCCTAAAACTTTACAGCTTTTCCAACGTGGCGAAACAACAGGGGTCTTTCAATTCGAATCTGCAGGGATTCGGAATGTCCTGCGGAGATTAGGACCAGAAAACATTGAAGACATTGCCGCTGTCAACGCCTTGTATCGTCCTGGACCAATGCAAAATATCGATACATTTATCGCTCGTAAGAAAGGGAAGGAAAGAATCCATTATCCCGACGATTCACTGCAACCGATTTTGAAAAATACGTATGGCGTCATTGTGTATCAGGAACAAATTATGCAGATTGCTTCAACCATGGCTGGATTTTCGCTTGGACAAGCGGATATTTTGAGGCGAGCAATCAGTAAAAAGAAAAAAGACGTGATTGATCAAGAAAGAGATCATTTTGTTCAAGGTGCCAACCAACAAGGGTACAGTAAGGAAAAGGCCAATGAAGTGTACGAATATATCGAACGCTTTGCTAACTATGGGTTCAATCGCTCCCATGCGTTTGCTTACTCCTTTGTTGGCTTTCAAATGGCCTATCTCAAAGTTCATCACCCTGGTGCATTTTTTATGAGTTTGATGAATTCCGTCCGTCACAACACGGCAAAGTTGAAAGAGTATATTGCTGAGGCAAAAAAGTATAAAATAAAGCTGACCCCTCCTTCGATCAATCAAAGTTTTTATGGTTTTGAGCTGACGGATAAAGAAACCATCCGTTTTGGATTGACAGCAATCAAAGGTGTTCGTCGAGATTTTGTTGAGGAGATCATTCGTGAACGAAAAGAAGATGGTCCATTCCGTTCTGTTGATCAGTTTCTAATTCGTATCAATAAACGTTGGCTCAAATTGGAGTTGCTACAAACATTAGTTGCATCAGGTGTTTTTGATGAATTAGTAGGAAACCGCAGACAGTTGATGTTGGATCTGGAAGGTAAGATCCAAAACATCTTATATAGTGGTGGTAGTTTAGACCTTTTAGATATCATGGCTTTAAAAGAGGAAGAAGTCGCAGATTATAGCCTCGAAGAGAAGCTTCAATTAGAAGAAGAGCATTTAGGTGTCTATTTATCTGGTCATCCAACGGAAGGGTATGAGCGACTTAAATTAGCAAAAAAAGTCCATTTAGTCACAGAAATCGTACCTAAACAAGCCACAAATGTTTTAGTGATGGTCAAAGAGGTAAGAGAGATCCGTACGAAAAAAGGAGCGTTGATGGCTTTTGTCAGCGGGACAGATAGTAGTGGAGAAATAGCCATTACCGTTTTTCCAGAGCTGTATCGACAAGCGCGTCCATTATTCAAAGAAAATCAAGTGATTTTCGTGCAAGGACGTTCAGAAATCAGTAAATACAATCAAGAATTGCAGTTGATTGCAGAAGTAGTCGCTGATCCAGAAGAATTGCAACAGCAGTATCCAGAACAAACGTGTTATTTGAGAATCAGGGAAGAGGCAGATCAACCAGATACGATGAAGCAACTGCAAGATTTGTTCAAAAAATTCCCAGGATATATTCCTGTTGTCATGTATCATGAAAAAGACCTACGAAAAGTTGTGTTATCTGAAGCCTTTTGGCTCGATGGTTCAGACAGTCTCAAGAAGCAATTAGCTTACCTTTTAAATGAAGAAAATGTTGTTTTCAAATAACTTACGGTAAAAGATACTATTTGCTTTCATTTTTTTTCATTTTTTTATCAGGAAATCAAGACAAGTGAGCAAAATAATGTTAGAATGTTAGTCGTGGTTAATACAAAGAAGGTTATAAACCTAAGTCTTGCTTAGGATAAAGTAATTTAATGAGGTGAAGATGAATATGAAACGCATCGGAATTTTGACTAGTGGTGGAGATGCTCCTGGGATGAATGCAGCAGTTCGTGCAGTCGTTCGTAAAGGTATATATGAAGGATTGGAAGTTTACGGGATCAATTATGGTTTTGCTGGATTAGTTGCCGGAGATATCCGTCGATTAGATGTTGCAGATGTCGGTGATAAGATCCAACGCGGGGGTACATTCTTATACTCTGCACGTTATCCTGAATTTGCAACAGAAGAAGGACAATTAAAAGGAATCGAACAATTGAAAAAATTCGGTATCGAAGGTCTTGTCGTGATTGGTGGCGATGGTTCTTACCATGGCGCGATGGCTTTGACTAAACGTGGTTTCCCAGCAGTGGGTGTACCAGGTACGATCGATAACGATATTCCAGGAACTGATTTTACGATCGGTTTTGATACAGCAATCAACACAGTATTAGAATCAATCGACCGTATCCGCGACACAGCAACTTCACACGTTCGTACGTTCGTGATCGAAGTAATGGGACGTAATGCTGGAGATATCGCTTTATGGTCAGGTGTTGCTGGTGGAGCGGATGAGATCATCATTCCTGAGCATGATTTTGATATGGCAGTTGTTGCCAAAAAAATCCAAGATGGCCGCGATCGTGGCAAAAAACATTGCTTGATCATTTTGGCAGAAGGCGTAATGGGCGGAAACGAATTTGCAGAAAAATTGTCAGAATATGGCGATTATCATACACGTGTATCGATCTTAGGACACGTTGTACGTGGTGGTTCACCAACTGCACGCGACCGTGTATTAGCAAGTAAATTTGGCGCACATGCTGTTGAATTATTGCAACAAGGAAAAGGTGGTTTGTGTATCGGTATTCGCGACAACGATATCGTTGAGGCTGATATCATCGACACACTAGAAAATAACAAACACCAACCAGATTTATCATTATATGACTTGAACAACTCACTTTCTTTCTAATAAAGAAAAGTAGTCAGATAAATCAATAGATATATATGGGAGTGGGAAGCAGGTCTTCCCAATATCTAACAGATATTTAAGCTTTGAATGGCTTTAAATAAACAATTTGAATGGGAGAGTTTTGTAAAATGAAAAAAACGAAAATCGTTAGTACATTAGGACCAGCCAGTAATTCAGTAGAAACTATTTCTAAATTGATTGAATCTGGAGCAAATGTCTTCCGCTTCAACTTTTCACATGGTGATCATGAAGAACAATTATCACGTATGGTAATGGTTCGCGAAGCAGTGAAGAAAACTGGTAAAGATGTCGGCATCCTTTTAGATACAAAAGGTGCAGAAATCCGGACAACAGTTCAAGGCACAACTGAAGAAGATTTTGGCCGTGCAGGCTACATCAAATTTGAAGTTGGCGACAAAACACGCATCTCAATGGACCCTGAACATGTAGGTTCAAAAGAAAAAATCGCAGTGACTTATCCAGGTCTTTTTGAAGACGTTCATGTAGGTGGACATATCTTATTCGATGATGGTTTGATCGACATGGAAATCATTGAAAAAGATGAAGCAACACGTGAATTAGTAGTAGAAGTAAAAAATGCAGGTATGCTAGGATCACGTAAAGGTGTTAACGCACCAGGCGTTTCAATCAGCTTGCCAGGTATCACACCAAAAGATGCAGACGATATCCGTTTCGGACTAGATAACGACATCGACTTCATCGCTGCAAGTTTTGTTCGTAAAGCACAAGACGTATTAGATATTCGTGAAATTTTAGAAGAAAAAGACATGACACATGTTCAAATCTTCCCTAAAATCGAATCTCAAGAAGGTATCGACAACATTGATGAAATCATCAAAGTTTCTGATGGTATCATGATTGCTCGTGGAGACATGGGTGTTGAGATCCCTGCTGAATTAGTACCAATGGTTCAAAAACGTATCATCAAAAAATGTAACGCTGCGGGTATCCCAGTAATCACTGCAACACAAATGTTAGAATCAATGCAAGAAAACCCACGTCCAACACGTGCGGAAGCATCTGACGTTGCCAATGCAGTATTTGACGGAACAGACGCAACAATGTTATCAGGTGAATCAGCAAATGGTGACTATCCTGTTGAAGCTGTTGCAACAATGGCTCGTATCGACCAACAAGCTGAATTAGCATTAGCAGAATTAGGTTCATTCCAATTAAATGAATTTGACAAAACTGATGTAACAGAAACAATCGGTTTATCAGTGGCACGTGCTGCGAAAAACTTAGGCGTAAAAACAATCGTTGCTGCAACTGAATCTGGTTATACAGCAAAAATGATCTCTAAATACCGTCCAGATGCTGATATCTTAGCTGTCACATTTGACGAACGCACAAAACGTGGTTTGATGCTTAACTGGGGTGTATATCCAACAGTTGCAGAAAAACCAACAACAACAGACGAAATGTTTGAATTAGCTGCGAAAAAAGCAGTCGAATTAGGTTTCGCTTCAGAAGGTGACTTGATCTTGATTACTGCTGGTGTACCAGTTGGTGAACGTGGAACAACAAACGTAATGAAGATTCAAATGATTGGTTCAAAATTGCTTGAAGCACAAGGAATTGGTCAACAATCTGTTGTAGCAAACGCTGTAGTTGCTTCATCAGCAGCAGAAGCTATCAAAAAAGCAAAAGATGGTATGGTATTAGTTGTTCCTTCAACTGATAAAGAATTCATGCCTGCAATCGAAAAAGCAGCAGCAGTAGTTGTTGAAGAAGGCGGTTTGACTTCTCACGCAGCAGTTGTGGGAATTGCACAAGATATTCCTGTAATCGTTGGTGCGAAAGATGCAACTTCAACAATCAAAGATGGTGAATTGATCACTGTTGACGCTCGCCGTGGTATCGTTTATCGCGGAGAAACAACAGCTATCTAATCGAAAACAAAATCAAAAAGAGTGTTGAGAGAAATCTCAGCACTCTTTTTTTATCCTGTATTTTGTGTGAGCAAGTTATTTTTGTGTTTTCATAAATTCATGGATGACTTCGATCACGTTTTCATGTAAAACCGTTGGTAACTGCTGTGCGCGAGTGGCTAATGAAATCAAAAACCGTGGTTGAGCAGTATCTGCTAAAGGAATAGCTACAAGATTGTCTTCAGGATGAATCGCGATCTCGGTGAGAAAGCCAATCCCGATATTTTCTCGGATCATGCTTTTCAAAATCGTTAAGTCATTACTCTGATAAACGATCTTAGGTACGATATGCGTTTGCTTAGAAAGCTTTGTAAACGCAGCAGGATGGACGTAGTGTTCATTTAATAAAACAAACTGATCGTTGACTAGCTCCTTAAAAGAAACGCTTGTACGATCTGCTAGAGGGTGTGAAGGGGACACAACGATCATGAAGCATTTATCCAACAATGGCTCGACTTCTAGCTTTTGATCGACGATCGGTTGTGTTGATCCAAGAATCGCAAGATCAATCCGCCCTTGATGAATCATGCCATATAGATCACGAGAACCACCGTCGATGATATCGATTTGACCCATTAATTGATGCTTGATAAAATAGCTCGATAATTTGGGAAAATATTCATTGCCAATGATAGGTGGCATGCCAAAGCGCAATTTTTTCTTTTGTAGCTGAGCAATCTCTGCCTTAGCAAGTGTAATTTCTTGTAAGACGGATTGTGCATGGATCAACAATTGCTTACCAGCAGGAGTGATGATCAATTCATGATGGGAACGATCTCTTGTAATCAGTGTGGCACCAATTTCTTTTTCCAAGCGTTGTAAGGCATAAGTGATCGTTGGTTGACTGACGTCAAAAAACTTAGCCACCTTAGTAAAGTTTTTTTGTTTGACGATTTGAACATAGTATTCAAGATCTCTCGTATTCATGAATCGATTCGCTCCCTTGACATATAAATAATGTTTATTGTAATCGATAATTTTGACTATAACAAACCTAAAAGACTACACTTAAAAAAGAAATAAGTAATCTACAAGGCTAGTGGCACACAAATCGTCTTTTAGATTAAAACAAAAAATAGAAGAAGCAACATGATTGAGCAGTGTTAGCTCCTATCTACAAATAGATTGCTTCACTAAATGGGTACTGAGGAGATGGAAGAAATGGTATTTTTTCAATCAATTGAAAGTGTGATCAGTATCATCTTGATGATTGGATTAGGCTATGTACTAAAAAGCTTGGGGTGGTTTGATGAACAGTTTGGGGGAAGTATCTCTTCCTTGATCACTAAAGTAGCTTTACCCGCCTCGATTTTCGTTTCAGTTATGAAGAATTTAACTAAAAGCAGTTTGATCGAATTATCTGGAAGTTTGATTTATCCGATCGCTGCAGTGATCATTTCCTACCTGATTGCTTATGTGCTAACAAAATTACTCAAGATACAACCAGGTAGACGGGGGATTTTTATGAATGCAGTGGTGAATGCCAATACGATATTTATTGGCTTGCCACTTAATATTGCCCTTTTTGGCGAAGCCTCTTTACCTTACTTTTTAATTTATTATGTGACAAATACCGTATCGACCTGGGCATTTGGTGTGTTTTTGATCGCTAATGATGACCCGACAAAAGATCGAACAGAAAAGAAAACGAAGCTGAATTGGAAAAAGCTTTTACCAGCGCCTTTATTAGGTTTTATCCTTGCGCTTTTCTTCTTGGTGTTAGAGATCCCTGTACCTGATTTTGTCAATTCAACACTAAATTATGTAGGCGGGATCGTGACGCCATTATCATTGATCTATATCGGAATTGTTTTATACGATGCAGGGTTGAAAAGTATTCGATTTGATCGGGATACGATCGTGGCTTTGATCGGTCGATTTATCTTAGCACCAGCTATATTGATTGGACTGATGGTAATAGGTAAATATGCCTTTGGTGCAGAACTAGCCCCTCTACTGAAACAAACGTTGATCGTACAGTCAGCTACACCTATGCTAGCTGTCTTGCCAATACTTGCAAATGAAGCCCACGGTGATGTGAAGTATGCAACGAATCTTGTCACGACGAGTACCCTACTATTTGTGTTCGTTGTACCTATTTTAATGCAATTGATCCAATACATTTGATATCTGATCAAACGGTGTTAGCTAGCGACAAAGTAAACGCAGAGCGAATAAATCTCACCTAGGTGAGAAAAACGCTCTGTGTTTTTTTATGAAGTGTAAGGTGTCAAGAAAATTTCATTGACAACCGACTTTTTGCCCTGTATAATAGCTTTTGTTGCTTAGGAGTGATGAAACTATGAAATGGTCTTTATTGGAATTGAGAAAATACCAAGAGACACCGTTAACTTTTCATGAGACCCTTGACGTAAAAAAGGCTCTTATGAAGCGAGACGATTCAATTTTAGATGTTGCGCCTGTGGAAGTCGAAGGTCTAGTCTCAGTAGATAACAAAGGCTATCTCGTTCATTACACTGCGCAGACGACACTGACTGTTCCGTCCACTCGTTCATTGACACCAGTTGAATTACCAATCAAACTGTCTGTAGATGAATTGTTTATGACGATGGAACAATACCAACGTAGAGATGTTCAGTTACCTTCAGAAGAGATCCTCTTAATCGAAGGAACGCATCTAGATGTGACAGAGTCGATCGAAGACAACATTTTATTGGCGATTCCGATGCGTGTACTCACAGAAGAAGAAGAGCATTCCACTGAATTACCGAAAGGGAATGATTGGGAAGTGCTATCCGAAGAAGAGTACGAAAAACGCAAAACGGAAGAAGCTGAGACAAAAGTAGATCCTCGTCTTGCAAAACTATCAGAATTTTTTGATTCAGCATCAGAAGAAGATGATAACGCGTAAGATTGGAATATATTGTATCAAATCTTGATACGAGACTTTACAAGGAGGTGTAGCAAAATGGCAGTACCAGCTAGAAGAACATCGAAAGCTAAAAAAGCAAAACGTCGTACTCATTACAAATTGACAATCAAAGGATTGAACGAATGTCCAAACTGTGGTGAAATGAAAAAAAGCCATCACGTATGTGCAAGTTGTGGTTACTACGATGGTAAGGACGTAATGTCTAAAGAAGCTTAATACATTTTATTTAGAAAATGTAAAACCTCAAGGCTAACCATGGAGCCTTGAGGTTTATTTTTTTGATTCTGAAATAACGATTGTATTCGGAATGATAAGAAGTAAGAAACATCATCGATTCGTACTTATTTGGTTTGCAAGTAAGCTATGTTAAGCTATAATGAGAGAGATTAGGGAGAACATCCCATATGTAGGAGGAGTTTATATGTCAAAACAACAAATCGGCGTTGTCGGAATGGCCGTCATGGGTAAAAATCTAGCCCTTAACATTGAAAGCCGCGGCTACTCTGTTGCACTATTCAACCGTACAGGAGCAAAAACAACAGATGTGGTAGAAGAACATCCAGACAAAAACTTCAAAGCAACATACACGATCGAAGAATTTGTTGATTCAATCGAAAAACCACGTCGTATCCTTTTGATGGTCAAAGCAGGACCAGCAACAGATGCAACGATCCAAGAATTATTACCACATTTAGACAAAGGTGATATTTTGATCGATGGCGGGAATACCTTCTTCCAAGATACGATCCGTCGAAATGAAGAATTAGCCAACTCTGGTATCAATTTTATTGGGACTGGTGTTTCAGGTGGAGAAGAAGGTGCGTTGAAAGGACCTTCGATCATGCCTGGTGGACAAAAAGAAGCGTATGAATTAGTTGCACCGATCCTTGAACAAATTTCTGCAAAAGCAGAAGACGGCACGCCTTGTGTAACTTACATTGGTCCAAATGGTGCAGGCCATTATGTCAAAATGGTCCATAATGGGATTGAGTATGGTGATATGCAACTGATTGCCGAATCTTACGACTTGATGAAAAATATTTTAGGTTTATCTGTCGATGAGATGGCTGATATCTTCAAAGAATGGAACGAAGGTGAATTAGATAGCTACTTGATCGAAATCACTGCGGACATTTTGACACGTAAAGACGATGAAGGCACAGGTCAACCGATCGTAGATGTGATCCTTGATGCTGCTGGAAATAAAGGAACAGGGAAATGGACAAGTCAAAGTGCTTTAGACCTTGGTGTACCACTTCCATTGATCACAGAGTCTGTCTTTGCCCGTTATATCTCTGCATACAAAGATGAACGTGTACAAGCAAGCAAAATCTTGACACATACGAATGATTTTGAATTCAACGGCGATAAAAAAGAATTTATCGAAAAAATTCGTGAAGCGTTATACTTCAGCAAAATTATGAGCTATGCACAAGGGTTTGCACAGCTACGTGTCGCATCGAAAGACTATGGCTGGGATTTACCATTCGGTGAAATTGCAAAAATCTGGCGCGCCGGCTGTATCATCCGTGCTCGTTTCTTACAAAAAATCACTGATGCCTACGAAAACAATCCTGACATTGAAAATCTATTATTGGATGACTACTTTGTTGAGATCACTAAGAAATACCAACAAGCCGTACGAGAAGTTGTTGCGTTAGCTGTTCAAGCAGGCGTACCGGTACCAACATTCTCTTCAGCGATTGCTTACTTTGATTCATACAGAGCCGAACGTTTGCCTGCAAATATCATCCAAGCACAACGTGATTATTTTGGCGCACACACGTATGAACGTGTTGACAAAGAAGGAATCTTCCATTACTCATGGTATAACGAAGATTAATCAACTTCTTTATTCTTCAACATGCTAAACAAATAAGTAATAAATGAAAGAGCTGAGGTCAATTTATAGAGGGCGACTTCAGCTCTTTTTTAAAATAGTATTCCATGATAAAATGATTATAGATTTTAAATTAACTATTGGTATAATAATGGAGTTTAGAAGCCTAGGAGAGAAAGGACAAAATTGAATGAGTAATATTCTAATCATTGAAGATGAGAAAAACTTAGCCCGATTTGTCGAGTTAGAATTAAAACATGAAGGGTATAATGCTGAAGTACATTACAATGGACGAACAGGTCTGGATGCTGCTTTGAATAATGAGTGGGATGCAATTTTATTAGACTTGATGTTACCTGAATTGAACGGACTTGAAGTTTGTCGTCGCGTACGCCAAGCAAAAAATACACCAATCATCATGATGACTGCGAGAGATTCTGTCATTGATAGAGTTTCTGGTTTAGATCATGGTGCAGATGATTACATCGTCAAACCATTTGCAATCGAAGAATTGTTAGCGCGTCTACGTGCTTTATTGCGCCGCATCGACATCGAAGGAGATAAAAATGTGGCAAAACAAACGACGATCACTTATCGCGACTTAACGATCGAAAAAGAAAATAGAGTCGTACGTCGTGGCAATGAAGTCATTGAATTAACGAAGCGTGAATATGAACTATTACTTACTTTGATGGAAAATGTCAACGTGGTACTTGCACGGGATGTTTTATTAAACAAAGTATGGGGCTACGAAACCGAAGTGGAAACAAACGTAGTGGATGTGTATATTCGTTATCTCCGTAATAAAATCGATGTTCCTGGTGAAGAAAGCTATATTCAAACAGTACGTGGAACTGGTTACGTGATGCGCTCGTGAGCAATTACAATCAAACCGAAAAAAGAGAACTTAAAGGTCCATCCTTGACGATCAAGTGGGCCTTTGCAAGTTCTTTCTTCATATTTGTCGTCTTTACGATTTTTGCAGTGATCACCTATAAATCATCGATCAATCTAATCGTAGCTAAGGAAAGAGCAAATGTCGAACATACCATTTCTGAAGCGGCTTCTCGTTTATCAAATTCAGATGAGGAGTTGACATTGATCAATGCCTATCGAAACTTAACGAACGCTGACCAAACCGGCGGCACTGGAGATGATACCGCGGTCATTGAAGGGAACTTGATGAAAATCGACTCCTTTATTTCTGAGCTTGGTCAAGCATCGATGGATCTGTATGTTTATGATCTGGATGAAAAATTGATTTTTAAAACACACGAAAAAAGTCGTTCATTGATTCAAACGACCAGGAAGATCCCAACGATCGTTACTCTAGACGGGAAAACTGGCTTTTTATCGATCCAACCTATTTATTCTAAACAAACAAGAGAAAAAATCGGCTATACTCAAACATTTTATGAACTTTCATCTTTCTATGATATAAGAAATAATCTTTTATTGACTTTGATCGTGCTAGAAATCGTCTCCTTGATACTAAGTAGTATCTTAGGTTTCTTCCTATCTTCCTACTTCTTAAAACCGTTAAAAGTATTACGAGATACGATGGATACGATCCGTAAAGATCCACAATCAGATATTCATATGCCAGAGATTGATACAGATGATGAGTTAGCAGACCTTGCTGAGATCTTCAATGAAATGCTAGATCGTATGCGTCTGTATATCGAACAACAAGAACAATTTGTGGAAGATGTATCACATGAATTAAGAACACCTGTAGCAATTATTGAAGGGCATCTTAGCTTATTAAATCGTTGGGGGAAAGATGATCCCGAAATTTTAGAAGAATCCCTAACTGCAAGTATGCAAGAAATCAGTCGGATGAAAAGCTTAGTACAAGAAATGTTAGATCTATCACGTGCAGAGCAAGTAGATGTTTATTATGCCAACGAAACGACGAATGCAAAAGAAGTGACTTACCAAGTATTCAATAATTTTAAATTACTTTATCCTGATTATGTTATTACACTGGATGATGACTTAGCTAAAGAAGTAACACTACAAATTTTTAGAAATCATTTTGAACAATTGATTATCATCATTTTAGATAATGCAGTAAAGTATTCAACGACAAGAAAAGAAGTCCATATCTCGATTTCATCCACGCTTAGTGAATTTGAGATCGCGATCCAAGATTTTGGTGAGGGAATACCTGAAGAGGACTTGAAGAAAATATTTAATCGTTTTTATCGTGTAGATAAAGCAAGAGCACGAACAAAAGGTGGAAATGGCTTAGGATTGTCGATTGCCAAACAACTTGTAGAAAGCTATAAAGGCAGAATATTAGCAGAGAGCGTAGTGGGGCAAGGGACGATTTTTAGAATTTTTGTACCAATTGTACGAACAGAAGACAAGTAAAGTGGCTCTTTGTCAATAAGGACTGATGAGTTGCGAAAAATTAAATCTGGGTCAGAATGAACCTCATTCTGGCTCAGATTTTTTGTTATCTAACTTTGATTAATTGATTGGTCAAAAAGATTCTAATTTTCATGTTCTCAAATGATTTAACTCCGTAGGATACTCGTTTCATTGTTTTTATGTGGGTATTCTTTGCTTCTATTTTTCCATTGGAGTATGGATAAATCATCGCATTGGCGATGCCATCTTGGTAGGTCAGAAGGTTTTGAAGTTTCTCACGAAAGCCGTCATCTAACGTTTCGGGAAGTTCTGCCAATAAGGAGAAAAACAAGTCAGGGTCTTTGTCTCGAAAAGCTTCAACTAACTCATGGAAAAAGGGATACGCCTCCTTTAGGGACGTAGAAAAGCTAAGCAATCGATCAATCATCATTGCTTCAGTAAGAAATGGGTATTTAGGTGCTCGGAAACTTTTCCATGTTTTATATTCATAGTGGTTAATGTTTGCACGATTTTTTAGCAGAAAGCGCCAGTTCTTTTTCAGTTTTTCTGCATGGCTTTTCTGTCCTGCTTTACGCAGTTCATTCATTTCACGGATACGCAACTCATTGAAAGCTTGATTCATGTGTTTGACAATATGAAACCGATCAATCACTACTTTCGCATTTGGCAGAACGCGTTTGGTGAGCTGGAAGTAGGCGGCGTTCATGTCTGTGACTAAGAATTTTACTTCTTCTGGATTGGTGCAGCCCAAGAAATAGTTTGTTAATCGAGGTAATTTACGCGTAGGTAAGATATCAATTAAATTACCTGTTTCTCCATCTGCGCAAATAAAGCTCATTTTATCTTCTATGGAAGTGTGCGAACGAAATTCATCAACCATCAATACTTTGGGGAGAATCCTCTTAGTGGGCTTTGGTAAATAGCTTTTAAACTCTTTCAATGTACGAATAACGGTAGTCAAAGATACCTGACAGCTTTTCGCAATAAAAGATAAAGAGACTTTTTCAGTCAGTAAAGAAGCAATTTTATATCTGACATGTTCCGCAATTGAATATCTTGGGCGGACAAAATAGCTTTGAGCAGTCCAATGGGTTCGACAGTTTTTACAGGTATAGCGTTGCTTTTTTAAGCGCATAACCATTGGCATATGATTGTATTGTTCAAAGCGGACAATGATTTCCTTCTTCCCATTTTTCACCACAATTGCTTTCCCGTTTCCATCTACCACAGTAGAACCACAACTTCTACAGGTACGAGGATCAGGTGAGAGAATGGCATTAATGACCAATGTCTTTTCCTGATGAAAGATCTCGTAAGAGATCTCAGTAATCATCAAATCTTTATCTATTAATCTCAGCATTTTTTTGATAGAATCATTCATATAGCATATCGTCCTCTCAGTTGTTTATTTTGTGGTGATTTAATCATACTAGAGAACGATATGTTTTTTAATACCTAAAATGAAAATGGGACTGAAGAATCAATTTTGATTCATCAGTCCCATAAATTATAGAGCCAGTAAAGTGATGACTTTGCTTGTTTTTTTTATGTATTTATCGATAAGCTTCACTAGGTCATTGATTTCTAAGAAGTTCTTACGTAGCCCTTCCCCTAAAAAGAGACGAACTATAATTGTAAAATACTAGAATAATACAATTAA
Organism: Enterococcus mundtii; assembly: GCF_002813755.1. Classification (NCBI taxonomy): domain Bacteria; kingdom Bacillati; phylum Bacillota; class Bacilli; order Lactobacillales; family Enterococcaceae; genus Enterococcus; species Enterococcus mundtii. The sequence goes on from NZ_CP018061.1 coordinate 914,515, forward strand.
ATAACATCAAAAAACTGTTGATTTTTAAACATCTTATACGAATATTCGGCTTTGAAAATAATCGTTGAAAAAAGCATTTTTTCTATTGCAATTTTTTTAAGTCCTTGATATATTATTATTTGTTCTGACAAAGCAGTAAGAAACGTCATGATAAATTTTTGAATTTAAATGTTGACGAGGTTTTAATGCTATGTTATAATAACGAAGTCGTTAAAAAACAAGGTGGTAAAAACCTTAATATACCAACAAAAAAGTTGTTGACAAATAACAAGCAAGATGGTATATTAATGAAGTCGCTAAGAAATAACGACAAACAACTTTCTAAGTTAAGAAAGAAAAACTTGTTGACAACTTATTAAAGAAATGTTAAGATATAAAAGTTGTTAAATAAGAAAGAATAGACCTTTGAAAACTGAACAAAGTAAGACAAACCAAATGTGTAGGGCGTCTTGATTCAATTCAAGACAACAAACATTTTTAACAAGCAAGCAATATGCTAGCAAACAATTGAGCTTAACAATCGAAAGATTGTTCTAACTTTTATTATGAGAGTTTGATCCTGGCTCAGGACGAACGCTGGCGGCGTGCCTAATACATGCAAGTCGAACGCTTCTTTTCCCACCGGAGCTTGCTCCACCGGGAAAAGAGGAGTGGCGAACGGGTGAGTAACACGTGGGTAACCTGCCCATCAGAAGGGGATAACACTTGGAAACAGGTGCTAATACCGTATAACAATCGAAACCGCATGGTTTCGTTTTGAAAGGCGCTTTACGGTGCCGCTGATGGATGGACCCGCGGTGCATTAGCTAGTTGGTGAGGTAACGGCTCACCAAGGCCACGATGCATAGCCGACCTGAGAGGGTGATCGGCCACATTGGGACTGAGACACGGCCCAAACTCCTACGGGAGGCAGCAGTAGGGAATCTTCGGCAATGGACGAAAGTCTGACCGAGCAACGCCGCGTGAGTGAAGAAGGTTTTCGGATCGTAAAACTCTGTTGTTAGAGAAGAACAAGGGTGAGAGTAACTGTTCACCCCTTGACGGTATCTAACCAGAAAGCCACGGCTAACTACGTGCCAGCAGCCGCGGTAATACGTAGGTGGCAAGCGTTGTCCGGATTTATTGGGCGTAAAGCGAGCGCAGGCGGTTTCTTAAGTCTGATGTGAAAGCCCCCGGCTCAACCGGGGAGGGTCATTGGAAACTGGGAGACTTGAGTGCAGAAGAGGAGAGTGGAATTCCATGTGTAGCGGTGAAATGCGTAGATATATGGAGGAACACCAGTGGCGAAGGCGGCTCTCTGGTCTGTAACTGACGCTGAGGCTCGAAAGCGTGGGGAGCAAACAGGATTAGATACCCTGGTAGTCCACGCCGTAAACGATGAGTGCTAAGTGTTGGAGGGTTTCCGCCCTTCAGTGCTGCAGCTAACGCATTAAGCACTCCGCCTGGGGAGTACGACCGCAAGGTTGAAACTCAAAGGAATTGACGGGGGCCCGCACAAGCGGTGGAGCATGTGGTTTAATTCGAAGCAACGCGAAGAACCTTACCAGGTCTTGACATCCTTTGACCACTCTAGAGATAGAGCTTCCCCTTCGGGGGCAAAGTGACAGGTGGTGCATGGTTGTCGTCAGCTCGTGTCGTGAGATGTTGGGTTAAGTCCCGCAACGAGCGCAACCCTTATTGTTAGTTGCCATCATTTAGTTGGGCACTCTAGCAAGACTGCCGGTGACAAACCGGAGGAAGGTGGGGATGACGTCAAATCATCATGCCCCTTATGACCTGGGCTACACACGTGCTACAATGGGAAGTACAACGAGTCGCGAAGTCGCGAGGCTAAGCTAATCTCTTAAAGCTTCTCTCAGTTCGGATTGTAGGCTGCAACTCGCCTACATGAAGCCGGAATCGCTAGTAATCGCGGATCAGCACGCCGCGGTGAATACGTTCCCGGGCCTTGTACACACCGCCCGTCACACCACGAGAGTTTGTAACACCCGAAGTCGGTGAGGTAACCTTTTTGGAGCCAGCCGCCTAAGGTGGGATAGATGATTGGGGTGAAGTCGTAACAAGGTAGCCGTATCGGAAGGTGCGGCTGGATCACCTCCTTTCTAAGGAATATTACGGAGACTACACACGTTTGTCGATACTTTGTTCAGTTTTGAGAGGTCTACTCTCAAAATTTTGTTCATTGAAAACTGGATATTGAAGTAAAAATGTAAGTAATACAAACCGAGAACACCGCGTTGAATTTGAAAGCTAAACAAATCGTTTAGCCTTAAGCAAAATAGGCGGCCAGAAGTGAAAGCTTGCTTTCACGGATTGGACGATCTTTTTGTCGAAGAGGCTGATTTGTGTGCTGGATAGAGTTTTTTAATAAGTTCAATTGCTTATTTTTCTTGATTGGACTTCTATCGCTAGAAGAAAGATCAAAACCCAACCGCAAGGTTGATAAGGTTAAGTGAATAAGGGCGCACGGTGGATGCCTTGGCACTAGGAGCCGATGAAGGACGGGACTAACACCGATATGCTTTGGGGAGCTGTACGTAAGCTATGATCCAGAGATTTCCGAATGGGGGAACCCAACATCTTTTATAGGATGTTACGTATACGTGAATACATAACGTATACGAGGTAGACGCAGAGAACTGAAACATCTAAGTACCTGCAGGAAGAGAAAGAAAATTCGATTCCCTGAGTAGCGGCGAGCGAAACGGGAAAAGCCCAAACCAATGAGCTTGCTCATTGGGGTTGTAGGACTCCAATATGGTAGTTCTTTCAGATAGTCGAATGACTTGGAAAAGTCAGTCAAAGAGGGTGAAAGCCCCGTAGATGAAATTTGGAAGGCACCTAGGAGGATCCTGAGTACGGCGGAACACGAGGAATTCCGTCGGAATCCGGGAGGACCATCTCCCAAGGCTAAATACTCCCTAGTGACCGATAGTGAACCAGTACCGTGAGGGAAAGGTGAAAAGCACCCCGGAAGGGGAGTGAA